>JAKEER010000527.1 GCA_022616615.1 Acidobacteriota bacterium | reverse complement strand
GTTTACCGTGATCTGTATGCCTATGACAAGACCGCACTAAACTCTGCCATCGAATCCAGCGACGAAAGCGACCCCGATTGGAAAAAGGAAAGAATCACGTTAGACGCAGCTTATGGCACGGAGCGCCTGACTGCCTATCTCTTCTTGCCCACAAGGTCTGTTCCCCCCTATCAAACTATTGTTCACTTTCCTGGTGCTGAATCTATTATCGTGCGTTCCAGCAACAACCTGATTGCAATGCCGCGGATCGATTTCATTCTCAAAAGTGGGCGGGCCGTTCTTTGGCCTGTGTACAAGGGAACCTATGAACGGGGGGATGACTTAATGTGGTATTTTCCAAACACCAGCACTTCCTACCGGGATCATGTCATCCAATGGTCAAAGGACCTGGGCAGATCCATCGATTACTTGGAGACCCGCCCGGATATTGACCTCAACAAACTCGGATTCTATGGATACAGTTGGGGAGCATGTGTGGGGGCTATTCTTCCGGCAGTCGAGAACCGCCTCAAGGTGAATGTGCTTCTGGGTTCGGGCTTCTACTTTCAAAAAGCTCGCCCGGAGGTGGATCAGATCAATTTTGCTCCCAGAGTGACGATCCCCACGTTGATAGTGGATGGCATTCACGATTTCATATTTCCGAGTGAAACCTCTCAGAAGCCCCTCTATCGCCTCCTGGGAACGTCTAAGGAACATAAGCGCCTTGCCTTTTATGAGGGTGGGCATTTTGTACCCCGGCACCATCTCATCAAGGAGACCCTCGATTGGCTGGATCGTTATCTGGGGCCCGTCAAGAGAAAAGCGCAGTGAGTTGCCCCTATTTTCCCAAGAGGTGGTTGAAGAGGCCTCGTATTAACCAAAGGGCTTGGTTGATCGCCACCGAGTGGAAGTTCAGTAGCCGCGTTGGTGACTCGATCGGATCACGTCAGGCCTCTTGTAGCCAAACCCAAGGGCACTCATCGCGAAACTCTCAACCGATCTTTGGCGCGAGCGGCGTGCTAAGAGACCTCACACCGCATAGGCCGTCGGGGCGGACAAGGTGGAAGCGGCTTCCAGCCCCAGGTAGGCGGCAGGTAGATCTGATCTCGCAGTTGCCAGGCACGGATTAAGACTCCAGTCTCACGATTTTGCCGGGCGCAGTGCCCCTCGGTTTTGTCAGGGCCCGAAGACCACGAGCCGTGATGATCAAGAGAGTAAGGTCAGGCGAAACATGAACCAGAGTTCTATTCGTAGGCTGATGATCAGATCCCTATTCGCGGTTCTTCTATTGCTATCCTACCGGAGCTTGGGCGTGGACCGGCTGGAAGGGCGCATCCTGGATGACAAACCTGGCTAGCCCGTCGCGGCCACGCTGGTGCTTGCTGATGGAGAAGGAAAGTCACTCGAAACTGAGGGCAAGTGTTCCCACGTCGAGTACCTGGGCAAACGTAGGTGTTACGTGGACGGGGCGTTCGTATCGAATGCCCGCCCCAGTCGCTGTGACCGCATCAACCAAAGCAGGTAGAGCAAGTATCACTATAATCTGCAAAGCTCATTGATTGAACACAGGCTCTGCCAGGCGAGCCAGCATAGTGGCAGAGGCTTTTTCTACATCGGCGTGCAAAGAGTTTCCGTGAGCGTCCATGGTCACGATGGCAGGAAAATCCTTGATCCGCAGGTGCCACATGGCTTCGGGAACTCCGAACTCCAGCAGGTAAACTCCCAACACTTCTTCGATGCAGCGGGAGTAGTACTGAGCCGCACCACCAATGGCGTTCAGATACACCGCGCCCGCCTCTTTCAGGCCGGCAAGAGTTTTGGCGCCCATGCCCCCTTTGCCAACCACTGCCCGCACGCCGTACCTTTTGATGATGTCGGCTTGGTAGGGCTCTTCGCGAGAGCTGGTGGTTGGGCCAGCAGCCGTGATCTTGTAGTTCCCGTTGTTCTTCAGCACGACCGGACCGCAGTGGTAAAGAACGTTGCCCCGCAGGCTGACCGGCGGCTCGTGCTTCATCAGGTGGGCATGCACGGCGTCGCGTCCAGTATAGATCTCGCCGCCTAGCAGAACCACATCCCCAACTCTCAAGCTGCGAGCTTGCTCTTCGCTGATGGGTGCCTGGAGACGGATCTCTTTCCCGGTTGCAGAAAATCCGCCGCTGCCGCCCATCGGCGCTGCCGGCTTGTCATCGCGGTACAACCAACGCTTGATTGCTCCATTTCCGGCATCCAGAATGACACCGAGCCGCCGGAACGCCCAGCAATCATAGGCCACCGAAAGGAAGAAACTGGCGGGCAGCCGGTTGAGCACCCCCACCTTGCAGCCAATGAGTGTGACTCCGCCGCCAAAGCCCATGGTTCCAATTCCGAGTGTGTTTGCTGCCGTCATGATGTAGCTCTCGAGTCTGGCCAGGTCGGGACTGGGATTGACGTCATCCAGCGTCCTAAACAACTGTTCCTTCGCATGCGTGTAGCCCGAAGTGCGGTCGCCTCCAATGCAGACACCCACTGCGCCAGCGCTGCATCCCTGTCCCTGCGCCTGCCATACCGCATGCAAGATGCACTTGCGAACGCCGTCCAGTGTGCGGTCGGCGCGGCCCAGATGCGGCAGCTCGCACGGCAGCGAATATTGAATGTTTTTGTTCTCGCACCCGCCACCCTTAAGCAGCAGCTTGACTTCGATCTCCTGATTGTTCTCCCACTGGTCGAAGTGCAGGATAGGCGTTCCTGGACCGAGGTTATCGCCGGTGTTCGTTCCAGTCAGCGAATCCACGGAGTTTGGTCGCAACTTGCCACGCCGAGTCGCTTCCGCGACGGCAGCGCGAATCATCGTCTTCATCTCGAGCTGATTGGCGCCCACCGGCGTCTTGATTTCGAACGTGGGCATGCCCGTATCCTGGCAAATCGGTCCCTGGTCATCGCTGGCCATGTCGATATTGGTGGCGATGACGGCCAGGGCCTGGGAAGACTTTGTGCTCGGTTGCTCATTGGTGATGGCTGCAGCCATCGCTTGTCGCACGTCGGGCGGCAGATTGGTGGAAGTTTGAGTGATGAGTTCGTGCACACTCTCTTGAAAAAATTGCATAGGTTCTCCTTGAATCCCGCGCTGGGTGCATCTTAGCACCCCAAATAATCAGTTGAAAGGCTGGAGTTCCTAGTATAAGGTAGGCGGACTTTTGCGGCGTGGCTTCCGTCACACACGGATTTACGAAAGCGCTCGAATGGCAAAACAGTGTCCCTCCTGTCAGCAGCTTCTGGATGAAACGGCACGGTTTTGTCCCATTTGCGGAGCTTCGGTCGAGGAAGTCCGGTCTTTGGATGCTCCCATCGAACTGGCCGAAGGCCAATTGCCGCCTCCTCTCATCCCCGATGTTCCCGGTATGGGAGCAAGTTCCCATGGTGCTGGGTTTCATCCCCCTCCGCTTCCTGCTGCGCCGCCAAGCATGCTGAAACCGGCTTTCTTGGGTGGCGTTACCCTAGGTGTTCTTTCCGCACTGCCGTTGGTGAATTGCTGCTGCTTGCTCTGGATTGGGGGTGGCGGACTCCTGGCCGTTTATCTGTTGCGCCAGGAGTTCGTCGGAGAAATCACGGCCGGGCTGGGAGCGAAAGCGGGTTTCTTTGCCGGAATGATCGGGGCGCTTTTCTGGCAGATCTTGGAGCTACCAATCTCCTACATCACCAGCTCGCAGCGAACCGAGAAGCTCCAGGAGCTTCTTCAGAACCAGAATTTTCCGGCGGAAAGCCTGCAGTTTGTGGAAAAATTCCTTTCGCTGTTAGGCGACCCATTCAATCCTTTTGTCCTCTTGATCGGTCTGGTATTCAAGGCCGTGGCCTGCGGAATTCTCGCCACGCTCGGTGGCATACTAGGAGCAGCGTTTTGGGGCAAGCCGAAGAGCGGGTAGAAACCTGAGAGCCGCTCATACGGTGCATTGCGCATGGTGCAGCACAACCCCGGCACTGTAAATACGGTCACGTATTCTTTCTTCCAAGTCTGAAGCGGAAGCCTGAAGAGAACCCGATCCTGCCCAGCAGCTCTGCCGCCCGATGTGCGGAAAGTCTCCGACTTTCCGCAGAAATGAACTCTCACTCGGGGCTGCACCCCTAAGGCTTGGGGGACATAGCCCCACCAATAAAGCTGCCATGGCACAAAGGCACAGCCTTTCCGCACATCGAACGGCAGAGCCGCAGCCAGAATGTTGACCTTACTGCGTTGCCCGATCAGCAGAGCAGCGGAAAATATGTCACTCTAGTTGCGAAAGCAGCACTAAAGGGGGATTTGGATCGGACGGTTCCGCTCGGCTTCACTTCTCCGCCAGATGGCTGCGCGCAATCTTGGCCCACTGGCTTGAGGCGTCCAGCCGCAGATAGGCCTCCCAGTGGCGCTTTGCTTCTCTCCTCTGTTCCAGCTTCTCATAGCACAGGGCCAAGTTAAAGTGCGCATCGGCGTAGGAAGCGCAAGCTTGCAGCGCCGATTGGAGGCTACTCACGGCTTCCCAGATCTTTCCCTGTTCTTCCTGAACGTCCGCCAGGTTATACCAGGCGGCAGCCATCCCGGCATCCTGTGTGCTTGCCTCTCGATAAGCCTCGGCAGCCATGTCTGCCTGTCCCAGCAACCGCAGTGCATTGCCGAGATTGAACCACGCTGCTGGAAAGTGAGGAGCACGGGAAATCGCGCGGCGATAGGCCTCTACAGCTTCACCGTAGTTCTCGTCTTCTTCAAAGGCCTGGCCATACTCGAACCACTCGGCTTCGGAAGTGGCCTCTCTTAAAGGGACAATTGCGCCTTTGCGCCTGGGCAGTTCCTCAAAATTGAACAGCAGTTGACCATGGGGCGTCATCAGAAACGCTCCCAGATCCACGTGGACGGCCTTGGGATTCTGAGCCACGATCTTCAATTGCGCCAGGGGACGCTCCATTGCCGGCAATATCGAAGCCAGGCTCTGCAGGCTCTTCGCAATGGTCTCGGGACGGACACCGCGTTCTATCAGCTCTGCGATGGTTCGGAGCGAGACAAGATCCTGAAAATCATAAAGCCCGTCCAGGGAGCGGATGAGCCCGAACTGTTCCCAGCGCTGCAATGCTTCTGGGGAGAGCTTGAGGCGCTTGCAAACTTCCGCCGCGGGATAGGTCTTCGGAACCGGCTGTGGTTGGCGGTTCTTGCGGCCCGCAAGTTCGAGGAATCCTGCCTCAGAGAGAATGCGAATTCCGTAGCCGCGGCGTATCAGTTCCTCGGCACGTTTCAACTTGCTGCCGACCATGCCATCAGGAAGCAGCGGCCAGCCGCCCATGCCGACGACCAACAGCGAAGTTCTTCGGGAAATTCCAGAGGACGGCTCGCCACCCGCTTCCCGGACGAGCCGGTGGGCTTCTTCGCGGCTCATCGAGGCAAGCCTTCCAGTGAAGCTGACAGTGGCATGCTTCAATAACGGGAGTTCCATGACAGGCGGGCGGTAACACGCTGATGATCCGGAATGCGGGCCCTCACAGTCACCCGGTCTTCTGCCACCCATGGGGAGAGGAAAGCTATGAAAATTGGCCGAGCGCCGCTCCCTACCGGTCGCGGTACTGTTAGGTCGCTGCCTACCAGTACCGCGCGCAGTAGCAAGCGGACGTTCTCACTGCCGAGATTCGATTTTTTCACAGCTCCAGGGGCTGCGGGCGAGGGGGCAGCGGCGACAGAGCGGCAATCATGCGAACTTACCTCGCCCTGTTTAGAAAGCAC
>JAKEER010000069.1 GCA_022616615.1 Acidobacteriota bacterium | reverse complement strand
GATCTCCCTGCCAAAATGTCTGCCGCACACCACCATCGCGGCAATATTGCCAAAGTAGCACCGGCGGTGTCAAGTGTGTATACGGGCCAGACAAACGGGAGAGGGAGTTGCCCTCGAATTTGACCGAACTTTGAACTTCGTTGGCAGCAAGTGAACCTAGCTGCTGGATGAAAGCGGGACTCGATTTCAGCTTTCCCTGCTTGTGTTTGACGAAGGACTCATTAAATTAATGGACAGAAAGTTGGGTTCGTACAAGCTCCCTGGCTCCTGATGGGTTCTGCAATCCGTTTACAAAGTAAACATGTCCCGACTCATCGGATGCCACAGGGGCAGTGCCAATCCACACAGTCGCCCGCGAGACGGGCTTACCCTCTGAAGAGTGCGTCGCGAAATAGCTCCGGCGGTGGTTTCCTACCACCAGGAGCCACCGGATCAGCAGCGAGTCTGCTGGAAGAGGAAAGACCTGGAAAACCATCCTCTCAGTCACCGGCCCAGTGAGGGGAAACGGCTCTGACAAGATGGTCTGTTCATCCGGTGGTGTGATGCTGACTTCCCGGATCAGTCGTCCGCCACTGTCGAAGACACGCAGGAGCTTGGAGTGTGACAAGAGGTGGTAAACCAGACCCTCCTTGATCCATAGATGGCTCCGGTCTATTTCCTCGCGAAACCGGCGAAAGGAAGCCGAGTTGGCCAGGCTCGCTCGCAGCCCATGGCCTGGATTGTCGGGACACGTGGAAAAAGCAGTCAACCGCTGACCGTCGATTGAGTATTTATGGACCAGCGAGCAGGTGTCGCTCACTCTCCGGAAGTATTCAGGATCGAGGCCCGTGACATAGATGTGCCCGGCTTGATCAACAGCGACCCGCCTGGCTTCAGCGGCAGGACTCAGCCGCACCGTGCGAAGGTAGTTTCCTCCTGAAGAGTAGACGAACACGCCGGAGGCAAAATGTTTGCCCGGGTGTCCCGGCGGGACCTGGTGCCACACGCCAGGCACGTAAAGTTGATCCAGGGAGTCCACAGCAAGGTCCGGCATCAGAGCGATCCGCCTGCCAACCGCAGTCTCCCTTTCGGGAATTCGAGAAAGAGCAAACGTGTGCACCTGGCCTTGACGCGATATCTTGTGAATCTGCTCTCTCTCTCTCGAAAAGACGAAAAGCTCTCCGCTGAAAGAACGCTTGCTGGCGCTCCAGTTATTATCGCTCAGCGGGAAAGCCACCGCGTCAAGGCGCTCTGCTGCCATCTCTTGGGCAGAAGCTGATTCAGCCAGCAGAAAGAGGCCGGCGAGGAAAGAAGCGAACCCAAGAACAGTACCGCGTATCATTGGTTAACCCTCCTGTTAAGCCTTGCGAGAGCATCTCAGATTGTTTCCTTGCAGCCACAGTCCGTGCCGAACGTACCCTGATACTGCGTTTCACAGTTGTAGCAATCATGACACCAGATCGTGCCGTTGTGCCAACATGATAGTACAGAGAGCAGTGGGCGCGTAGTCCCCAGTCGGCCCAGTTGACAAAGTGGGAACCGAAAACTAAGATGCCTTCAGGCTTCAGTTAGGAGCCATTTCTTTGATTTCTTCGTCATCTAACGAGTCATTGATCGGGAGGACAACTCATGGCTGAAACATACGGGAATTTTATCGCCGGAGAGTGGGTGCAGGCCTCTTCGGGCAAGGTTTTTGACAGCATCAACCCGGCGAACACAGACGAACTGGTTGCCCGTTATCAGTCCTCGACCGCTGAGGATGTGAAGAATGCCTTCGACGTGGCACAGAAAGCACAAGCCGCGTGGGCGGCAATGCCAGCGCCAAACCGTGGCATCCTTCTGATGCGTGCTGCTGAGATTCTGGAAAAGCGGGCTGACAGCGTTGCCGCAGACATGACGCGCGAAGAAGGGAAAACACTTCCGGAAGCCAAAGGCGAAGTGGTTCGAGCCGTAAACATCTTCCGTTACTTTGGCGGCGAAGGCGCCAGGCTGAGCGGAGAGACCGTGCCGTCCGAAAGAGACGGCGTGTTTGCCTGCACATTTCGCAAGCCGTTGGGTGTGGTCTCGCTGCTAACTCCTTGGAACTTTCCCATCGCCATTCCGGCCTGGAAAATGGCACCCGCCTTGATCGCTGGAAACACGGTTGTCATCAAGCCCGCATCCCTGGCGCCGCTCTGCACGGTGCGGCTGATCGAAGCACTGCATGAAGCCGGCCTTCCGAAAGGAGTCATCAATATGGTGACCGGCTCCGGCTCGGCCATCGGCGATGAGCTGATTACCAACCCCGCAGTGAAGGCGGTTTCATTCACGGGCTCCTGCGAAGTGGGCAACGGCATCCAGCGGAAGACGGTGCAGCGCGGCATCAAGACGCAGTTAGAGATGGGTGGCAAGAATCCGACCATCGTGCTGCGCGATGCGGACTTGAACATGGCGACCGATATCGTCGTCAATGGCGCTTTCTTCTCCACCGGCCAGAAATGCACCGCCACCAGTCGTGCCCTGATCGAAGAAGCTATTTTTGAGGATTTCGCCAAATTGCTGGTCGAGAAGACCCGCAAGCTGCGCGTTGGCAGCGGCATGGAGAAGGGCATTGACATCGGGCCTTGCGTGGATGACGGCCAGATGCAAACCGTGCTGCGGTACATCGAGATCGGCAAAAAGGAAGGGGCAAAGCTGCTTTGTGGCGGGAATCGTTTGACCGGTGCGGCCTACGACAAAGGTTATTTTGTCGAACCGACGATTTTTTCGGAAGTGACTCCGGAGATGACCATCGCGCAGGAAGAAATCTTCGGACCGGTACTGGCGGTCGTTCCCGTAAAGGACTTCGACGCGGGTATCCAGATGGCCAACAACGTGAAGTTTGGCCTCTCAGCATCCCTGCTGACCAACCAGTTGAACAAAGTCTTCAGCTACATCAACCGCATTGAAGCCGGATTGATTATCGTCAACCTTCCCTCAGCCGGCGTGGAGTACCAGCTACCTTTTGGCGGCACCAAAGCCTCCAGCACCGGCTTCCGCGAGCAGGGGAGCGTAGCCGTCGATTTCTACTCCGAACTGCGCACAGTTTATTTGAAGCACCAGATTTAGGTCTGGGTGAATTCGTGAAAGCTTCCGTAAGGAGTTCGCGCTGCGGCAAGAGCCACGACCCGTCTCCAAGACAGGAGATCCTTCGTCTACGACTCCTCAAACAGGCGATCCCCTCGGTGAAGCCGATAGGCAATCTGGTAGGTTTGCCCTTGTTCCCGCACCGTGGGCGAATGAGCGGCCAGGCACCGTGCAGCCGCTACCAAAACGTGCGTCCCAGCTGGAGTCCCACGCAAATGCTCGTATTGACGGTAGGCCGCCTCTACCGTCTGAATGGTGTGGAAGTCGCGATCCTCGCGCAAAAGCAACTTCCCCAGCACAGCCAAGAGCCGCGCCGGCTCGCCGTCGCTGGAAAGATAGCGGGCCACCACCTCACCGGCCTCGTTGACTTGTTGCTGGCGGTCGAGTAAAGCGGACAATTCGGCCAATGGCATTTCCGGATTTTCCACGTCCTCTTCCGGCTCTGGGAGCCGTGCCGCCGGCAGGTTGAGAAAACGGTCAAGGTACACGCTCATGGCCGCATCAAAGATACCGCGGAGCAACTCCGGCGACCGCACTCGCCGCAGTCCCTGATGCACGGCATTGGCGAAAGTGAATGTGTGCAGCGCCCTGTCCCAGTCCCCGAACTCGTTGCTGGTGTGGAAGCGGGCGATCCGCAGGGCTGCAGCGTAGGCGACGGTGCCGGCCAGCTCTTCTTCGGTAGAGCCATCCTGCAAGGCCGCGAGCAACCCATCAGCAATTGCTTGAGGATCCTCACCCAGCAGCGCTGTCACCAGTGCGTCTCGGCCCTTCCACGATCCCTGCCGCCCAGGGCCATTTGCTAGTGCAGCCGGGAGCTCCTCAAAAGATCGCTCCAGGATCGCAACAAGGTCTACGGGATGACGCCAGGCATTCGATTCCTCCATCCGATCAGCGTTCGTATAGCTCGAGACCAGGCTTGCCAGCACCGGCTCGGCATGCTCCCACCCGGCTCGATCTAACGCCTCCAATGCCTTGTTGGTAAAATCAGCCACATGGCCTATCTGGATGTAGCGGTGATCCGTGGCGGCGGCAAACAGCAACTCGGCCATTTGCCGATGGTCGGCTCCCGCCCGAACGGCCGAGACAATGCAACGCTCAGCACCCTCCGCATCACGTACCTCGACGAACTGGCGAAACCATTGCTTTAGCCTGCCGAAGTCGCTCGGCAGCGCCGGCAGCGGATGGACTCCGAAGCGAGGCGGCAGGCCTGCGCAGTCTCGGGCAACGGCCGATAAGCCGTGGTACAGCGCACGCGGACGATCTTCGGCGTCAAGGTGCGGCAACAGGTTCATGATGCAGGCCAGTATGGTCAGCCCTTGGCCCCAACCCGTTTGCCGGTAACGGATGCCGAAGTCCAGGCCGATACGGAACGGTTCAACCGGATCGACACCCTCATCCAGCAAGCGGATGACAGCCTTTCCGACAACGAGCGGGATATTTCGCTCGAGTCCGTCCCTCAAGCGCTGGCGCTGATGAGCGCCTGCATCTCCGCGCGGCGACAGGTCCACCCAAACTTCCCCATTGCGGATTTGCACCGGGAAGACGGGAACGTCGTCGGCCCACTGGTCGAACGTTCCGCCACTGGCCAGGTCGAAACGGGCATGGTGCCAATGGCAGGTCAGAATTCCCTCTTTCACGGTCCCACGGTTCAGAGGGAACCCCATGTGTGGGCACCGGTTGTCCACGGCATAGATATGTTCGCCACGGGAAAACAGCGCCAGCGTGTGTTCTTTGACATGGACAACTACACACTCAGCGCCCTGCACGTCAGCGAGCTGGGCCACACGCAAATACCGTCCGCTCAGCTCTGGTGCCATTGCGTCTCGGACCATGAATTTTTCACCTCCACTACACGCAGTTACTTCCTTTTTGATCTTGGAATCGTGGTGAAGGAATCCCTGCAATTATTTTAACGCCAACTCCTAGCGGGGCGTGCGGGTTCTCTTTCGGCTCAATCCAGATTGACGGAGTCAGACACGAATACGACGTGGTGATCGATCGTGGGGAGGTGCACAAAAAGAAAAAAGCCTCCAAGAAATTCCGCAACACTTTTGGACATACGCCGCTCTCGATAGAAGAGGACATCCCTTGGAAATGCCGCCGGCTGGCGGCCGGCACAGGGGCCTACGGCGCTCTGCCGGTGATGAAAGAGGTGAAGCGCGAGGCGGAACGGCGCAACATTGAATTGGAGGTGCTTCCAACGGTCCAAGCCATTGAAGCGCTGAATCAGAATACTGCAAAAACCAATGCGATCTTGCATGTGACCTGCTGAGAAAACCCGACTGAGAAGATCCGCATCTTCGCGGCGTTAGAGTCACCAACGGGTGGATGCATCGTTTCCTCTTCATCCGTTCCTCAATAAAGAATACGCTCGGCGAAAAGTTCTAAAGTCTGCTTAACCCGCATACAGCGAGGGTTTTGTCTTTTTGAACTTCCCCTGCCTGCCGGCTCGCGGTTGCGCCGGGCTTCCTCCCATTCTTCCTCTTTCTTTCCATTTTTCTTCGTTCTCGACCAACTTGAACCGGAGGTCGCCATGACACCTCCTGAACGTCCGGAAAGAGATGGGTTCCAGGTGACAACCAAGCTATTCACAAATCCGTCAAATACTACGCTGTTGAACCCGGTCACAAAGCGAAGAATGACCATTTGTAATCTCTTTGCCAGCTGCCCATACAAGATATCGTGCAGGTTCTGGACGAAGACTACAAACACGGTGTCAACGCCTCATTGAGCAGGGATTGCTATCGAACGACGCAGAAGATCCTGCAGTGCTGCGCAGGCAGAGCCTGGGAGCGTGCTGTTCAGCAACCGTTCGTCGAGATCATGACGCTTCGGAAGGAAGTCGGAACAGGGCTCACTTCCAAGCGAAAGGACAACTCCGCCCTCTGACCGACTGTCAACAGAACCTCTTTGATAAGAACCGGCCGAAAACCAGTCGCTTCGGCGCACACAGAATAGGGTGCCGGCCTCAAGCCCAGGAAACTGTACGAGCCGTCCTCTCCGCTTAGCGCTGTTCGAGTCAAGCCCGTATCCAGATTCTGAACTCTGATTTGGGTCGCGGGAACCGCTCCTACCACTGCGGCTGGGTTGCAAATCAAGCATGGCATTGGATTCTCCAGAGGCAGCAAGAGCAGGACTAACGGCAACCTGCCATCGCTTCAAGTCCGCCCGGCCGAGTCCGGGCGGTTTTTTTTGCTTTTCTCCGCAGAAGCTGATGCCTTGGAAACGGCCACGACCTTCGGTGTCGCTCCCGGCGTGCCCGACAGCCTTTACTTTTTTGTCTTGAGTTTCAGCCTGCTGAAGGATCCAAACGAGGTCCCCCCTGCTGGAAGGCTGGAAATAGCTCGGAACGATGTAGCTGAGGTTTCCAAGCCAATTGTGCCAATACCGATCGTTGTCCCGGCCGCCACTATAAAAATCCGGTGGGCAAGGCATTTGAAGCAAACTCCTTTCGTTGGTATTGTCAACTTAGGTCATTGGTTGGCGTTTTGACCGCCCACAGCAACCCTGAGTTGTTGATTCATGGTTCTGGTGTTTAACGATTTTGTCTCAAAAACGGCAGAATTGCCTCAACTGACAGTACCAGCCAAACAGCGTGGCTGGTGATTTCATGCGAAATCGATATCCGCGATCCGCGATAACTGAGCATGTTGGTTTCATCTGCTCAGTCTGCTCGGATCTCCCCAACTTGACAATACCCTCTAGCAAACTCTTGATGGCGGAAACACCTTTTCAGCCAGGCAGCTCAGGGTTTTCTCCAATCGTCATCAATTGTTGGTAGTAGTAGAGTAGAATTTTAGACTGTAATACGTTATCGCAGAATTTGGCGGCAATATATTGCACTCCAAGATTTTACATTCGACCTATCAACATTTGATGGCGGAAACACCATACGGCGGCACGCGAAAGTACCAGTGGGCCCTTGACGGGTTGAGCTTGTTCTTCGTTGCAAGCACGGTAGTCTGGCTGCACCTGGACTGCTTGCCGCCGACTTGGGATGACGGCTTTTACTTGACCAATAGCCTGACGATGTTCGACTCCCTCGTCGATGGCGGCCTCCTCGGTTATGCCAGAAAGTTCCTCTCGACGTGGGGAGGTAAGCCGCCGCTCATCGCGGTTTTGCCAACGCCCGCCTATCTGATTTTGGGGCGGCACGCGCAATTCGCTTATAGCGTGAATCTGTGCTTCATGCTGGTCCTGTTTGTGGCGCTGTTTCGCCTCGCCAGTAAATATGCTGGTCCACGCGTAGGGTTGATCGCGGTCTATGTGGCGGGAACCATGCCGATGCTCTTCGGCCTCTCGAGGTGGTTTCTGGTGGAATACGCGATGGCCGCGTTGGTTGCTGTTGCCGTCTTGTGCCTGGCCCAGTCGGAGATGCTCTGGTTCGGCATCATCTGCGGACTGGGATTGCTGCTCAAGGCGAGTTTCCCGCTGTACGTCGCCGCCCCGTTTCTCCATTGGACCGTTACAGCGTGGCCTGGGAGGGTTTGGCTCCGCACTTGTCTGGCCTTGGCTCCAGCCGTGCTGTTGCCGCTTCCTTGGTACGCGATCAACTATCGTCGCGCCTTCCAGACGGCCATCGAAGCTGGTGGACATTCGCTGCCCCAGTATGGATACGCCTCCGCGAGCAGTTACTTCTGGCGTTTGGTCAACGAAGGCCCGGCACTCTATTACGCTACTTTGGTGACCTTATCGATTGTGACTGTTGCCCTGAGCCGCAAAGCGCCCGATAGGAAGGGCTCGGCGACAGCTGTGGTGTGGCTTGCGCCGTTCGCGTTCTTCGTATTCGGGCCCTTCCAAGAGCCGCGCTACACAGCCCCATTGCTTCCGGGTTTCGCTCTGTTGCTAGCCCTAGTCTTGGATGCCGCGTGCGCTGCTTTCGGACGATGGAGGAACACCGCAACGTGCGCCCTGCTTGCGTTTCCTTTGATTGCGATGCTCCAGAGTTCCTTTGGCGTTTTCGGAAGCTGGGACGCGAGTTCCAGCCGCTACACCCGGAAGTACAATGAATACTCATGGCCGCAAAGGGAGATTCTGCAGCGCCTTGACGGCACGGGTAAGTTGCTGATTGCATCCGACACTCCGCATTTCAATGTGAACAACTTTGAACTTGCCGCGCTCGAACTCAGGTCACCGGTGGAGGTTACGACGTCCGCTTATGAAGACAATCTCGAAGCATTACTTCGTCAACTGGACATCGCCGCCTTCTTCGTTTACAAAGATGGGGGCAGCGAGCGTGGCTCCTGGTTTTTCAATAGACACGGAGATGCCCTGATCAGCGAAGTCAAAAATCAAGATTTTATCGAGTTCCCTGATCATCCACGGCTGCCGGACGGGGGCGTAGCACGCATCTTCAGGAACGCATCGCCGAATGAACTCCTTCGAAGCGGCACGTTCGTGCCGGCTAGTCTCGGTCAATTAACTGACTGTCAGGTGGTTTTCGACGATCAGCTTCAATTGATCGGGTTTTCCGTTAAGCAGAGGGCCGGAGGCCTCGAAGTCAAATACCGCTGGCGCTGCCTCAGGCCGCCTGATCGTGAGTATTGGTGTTTCACTCACGTGATCGACGAGCAAGAACGGATTGTTGGATACTTGGATCACGAGATCCTCGGTGGAAGTCCGCCGATGATCACGTGGCGAAAAGACGACTTGGCGATTGAGCGGCTGCGGTTGCGCTCGGCGGCGATTCAGGAGAAAACGAAATACCGGCTTCGCATGGGGTTGTTTCACCGGCCCTCGGGCGTCCGGTTGCCGGTAACGGGCGCCAGTTTGCCGCTGACCGACCGTGGTACAGCAGTGTATCTGGGCACCTCATAGTGGTCTGTCGCCGTGAATTAGCTGAATAACTTCTGGCTCGTTTCTTCCTGTTTGCTTGTTTGCTGCTCTTTTTAGTTGCCGAGGACCAAGAGGACGTATAACGGGCGGTCAGATCCTGAAAGCCTGAAAGGAAAATAAAATACGCCAAACGGTTGGGGAAACCGGGCGGGTTTGATAAAGAAGATCGCGAAGGACGTGGATCTCAGTGAACAACAAGCATCGAAGGTGCTCGATTCCCTGTTGGGCGAAATCGAGGGCGAGCTCAAAAGAGGCGGAGGGTGACTCTCGTCGGCTTTGGCACTTTCTCGGTAGATTCTCGCAAAGCGAGAACCGCTGGAGTTTCTACATTTCCCAGCACGGGCGGGACGCCTGGCGGGACGCCCGTGCCACGTGGCATGGGCATCTTGCCCATGCCGTGCAGGCTTCTAGCCAGGCTTCTAGCCTGCAGGAGGTTCTCGCAAAGCGAGAACCGGTCGCAACCCTCAGACGGGAGCACCCCTGAAGATCTCGGCCAAGAAAGTGCCTAAGTTTTCTGCCCGTGCAGAGTTGAAGTCTGCAATTTCGAAGAAGAAATGAACGGCAAAGCCGTGGGAGTTTGCACCGGTTGCATTTCACTTCATTCGCTTTCGAAGCCTTGGTTTATGAACTTCAGCATCCGGCCGTTCTCGGTTACCGTTCGCACGACATGATCAGGTGCGCCGGAGGGGATCTCGGCTTCGATTTCCAGGGTTACTTTAACCTTTGAGCCGACGAGGCCGGCGAGATGCGAGATGACTTCGTCGGCGATGCGGCCGGCGTCGCGACCTACTCGCGTGGGGTCGAAGGTGACGCTGCCGTGATAACGCTTGGGTGCCTGTGCTGGGCGAGCCGTTTGTGCGCCGCCAGTTCCTGTGATCGAGCTGCCGTCTGTTGTGCCCGACTCTGCTGTTCCAGTGGATCCATCTCCACTGGCCGCGCCACCTGTTGTAACCTGGGCCTCCGCTTCCTGTTGCTTTCGCGCCACCTCTGCCTTTACCAACAGCCCCGACAGGTTTTCCGCTGACAAGTTCACGAGCTGGCCGCAGCGCAAACCACGGTAGCGGCCGGCTGCTTCGTCAAGACTGTCCGCGTAAGCAAAGGAGTCTTGATTCCAGAGTAGCAGCCCTAGTCCGTCGCGAATCGCTCCCAGCAAGACCACGGGCTCTTTCAGGCGGTACAGGTAGAGGTAACGGGCATAGTCTTCCGCGAGCTGCCGGATTGGCACGTGGTCGCCACGCCAGAGCGGAATCTGGTCCATCTGCCTGCGCAGCTCCGTTCCAGCGAAAGCCACTAGCAAATTGTCGGGCCGGAGCTTTTTGCTGGCTCGCACAGCCAGAGCGTCGTTTCCAGACAGCCGAGAGGCCTGCCAGTCCACGATTCGCTGGGGGGAGTTCTGCACTGGCACCAGCAGCCACTGGTAGGCCTCCGGCAGCCGTGCTGTCACGGCGCCATCCGCAGAGGTTTTCTGCGATTCAGCCTGCTTCACCTGAAAGGGTGTGAGGTCGAGAGTCAACTGGTCATCGAGGATTGACTCCCATGCCAGATAGCGACGCGCAGCCTCGTCCAGGTCCTGCAAGCGACTTTGGTCAACGGCCAGGAACACAAGAGTGTTGCGGAAGAGCCGTGGCGAGTTTCCCCTGGATTCAAAAATCGCCTTGGCTGCGGTTCTTGCCGGGCAATTCGGATCGTTGCTGTAAGGATGGCTGATCCCCAGCACCACCAGCCGGGCATCCATGTCGTCGGGCACGTCCTGGCTAGACTGTGGCAACGCATGGACACGAGCAAAGTCCCCTTTCTTGCCCAAGTCGGCGCGGATGCGTTTATCCAGCTCCTGCACCACCTTGTCTGGATTGCGCTTGTACTGCTCCGCCCGGTCTTCGGCCATCTTGGTCACGGTCGGCTGAGTCGAATACCAGTAGCGCACTCCGTCCTGATAGAGATACGTGGCCGCTGTGGCCAGCCGTCGTAACGCATCTCCAAAAACTGCTGGTGACTCCCCCGGCATCACACAGCCCAGCTTGATGCGCCGGTCTTCAATCCCTCGGTTGGCAGCCGTCGCGGTAGGGGCGGAGCCGAGGTAAATTGTTCGAGCGACCCGGCGGCTCGCTGCATACTTGCCGAGGTTCGGCACTTCGCCGTCGAGGGGCAGCGGCAATGCGCTGGGGCCATCCACATCCTTTTCAATCACCGGCACCCAGTTGTCGGAGAGATATCGCGTCAGCTCGAACTGAACGCGCGGATCGTCGATGGAAATATTGGCCGGCAGAATCAGCGGATTGCGGTCTCCCTTCTCCCACAGGCTATGGATGACCGCTGCCATCAGACGTAGGACGCCACGCGTACGTTGGAACTTCACCAAGGTGGACCAGTCGTTGTATAGCCGGTCGAACACCTCCGGGTGTATGGGGTAGGCGGCTTTGAGACGCTTCTCGTACTCGGAGTCGCGGCATTCGAGTGGGAACTCCTGATGCTGCGTACGGTAAAGGTCGTAGAAGGCCCGTGCCACGGTGTCACGGGCTATAAACTGCGGTTGTTCAACTAGCGGCTCGAAGAGGCGCCGGCGCACAATCTCGAAGCCCTCTTCGGCGCTGGCCGGCCGCCAGGAAGCTTCCACTCGGCCAACGGCGTTTCGCAACCGGTCGAGTGCTGCCCGTCCGCGCTCGCCACCCACTTCCACGTCGTCCGCTACAGCATGCGGAGATCCGGTGGTGTCGGAAGCAGGCAAACTGATGACCAGCAGGCATTGCTTGGCGAGTTTTGCCGACTCGGTAAGCGCCTGGGCAAAGGTGAAATGAGTTTCGAAACTGCCCGCGGGCAGGTCGCTTTGGTCGTGTAGCTGGCGGGCGCAAGCTACCCACTCGTCGATCAGAATAAGGCACGGCCCATACTCATTCATCATCTCTCGTAATACGTCGCCAGGGCTGGTCGCTTTCTCGTCATCGGCTTGGATCCGCTTAAAGGCTTTCTTGCCGCCCAACTGCCACGCCAGCCCACAGCGTGCGCACCACAGTTCCATCGGCTTTGGTCAGTGGATTCCCGGGCGAGATCTTGTTACCCACCAGGACGACAGGCTTCACTGCAGGCAATTTCGAAACGCCGGCATCCTTCAAAACGGCGTCAATGCCCAGCAGTTCTCCGGGCGGGGTACCGGAAAACAGGTGATAGAGCGCCAGCATCGAATGGGTTTTGCCGCCACCGAAGTTGGTCTGGAGTTGCACCACCGGGTCGCCAGCCTGGCCAGCCAGTCGCCGCACCGCACCCGTAAGGAGCTGCTTCAGGCTTTCGGTCAGATAGGTACGGCGGAAAAACTCGGCGGGCTTCCGGTACTCGTCCGAGCCCTCGCCGATATGCACCTGCCAGAGATCTGCGGCAAATTCGGCTTGCTGATAACGGCCACTGGCTACGTCTTTGTGCGGATTCACCACTTCGCGCCAGGGCTTGAAACCGCCCGTGGCCTGGCTTTCGATGGCAGTTCCAGCGACTTTGCGCTTCTCACCCCGCACCTGCTCGTCGAAACGGACACGCAGAAGCTCCATCTTGATCTTTTCAATCTCATCTGCTTCCGATGCGGAGATTGCTGTCAAGAGTCGACCGGCTGAGTCGAGGGCGCGGTAGGCGTCATCAGTGGAAAACGGGTTCTGATGCGCCCAGCGATTGCGCACCTCGCGTAGCTCGCTTACCAGTGTACGCTCTGCCTGCCCCAGCGTTTTGCGGAATGCCGCTTGCCACTGGTTTCACATTGTCATCAGAAGCGACGCCACATCCCACCGCGGCTCGGTCTCGGTGCCAAATAGATTCGCCTGCTCAAACCATAGTTGGGCATGTTGCGCCTTCATCTCGCGCTCGACAAAGGGGCGCAGCCCTTCCTTAAGTAGATCCAGTGCCTTCCCCACGCGTTCGTGATTTGTCACCGCCATGCGATCTCCTCAGATCCGCTTAAACCACGGATGAGTTCCCAACCACAGATGAACACCGATGAACACGGACGAAGAGATAAAGGCGCTCACGCGGCGATAAGTTTCGATCTTGAACTTGAGAATGTGGCCCCAGGGCACCGAGAACCTTGGCGGCACAACCGAGCACTTCCATCCGTGTCGATCTGTGTTCATCTGTGGTTTCAGTTACTTCGTCATAGGGAAACCCGTTTCCATTCAAACTTGGACCTCTTGAAATTGAGAATGAGGCCGACATGGAGACCTGTTATCTTCAGATAGTTGAGCATCTGGCCCAGTTCATGGTCTGTGATGCGGTCGATCACTTTGGTATCCACTACAACTTCTCCCGCTACGATCAAGTCCGGAACGTACTCACCTACCGTCACTCCTTTGTAGGTCACATTGAAGCGGGCTGCTGTTCACAGGGCGTATTGCGATACCGCAACTCAACCACAAGTGCGTTCTCGTAGGGTCTTTCAAGCAGGCCATGTCCCAGGGCATTGAGAACTTCCATTGCAGAGCCGATAGTGGTCTCGGTGACGCTTCCACTCCGCAATCCGTGTCCATACGCGTTCATCTGTGGTTCGTTATCCCTCACTCTTGATCAGGGCCTGCAACCGGGGCAACAGGGTTGGAAGTTCATCAATCGCGGTTTTCCACAGAATGTCACGATCGATGTCGAAATAGGCATGGATCAGCCGGTTGCGCATCGACACAATCGGTCCCCACGGAATGTCGGGTGCCTTGCTGCGGAATTCCTCAGACACTTTGGTAGCTGCTTCACCGACGACTTCGATGGCTCGCACCAGGGCGAACAGGAGCATCGGGTCCGAGTCCAGGTCAGCGCGCTGGCGCCCTGCCACGAATCCCAGCGCCGCCTCCATTGCCTCGATCATGTGCAGCAGCCGAACACGGTCTTCAGCCTGCATACTGGACCTCCGCCTTGCGCGCGACCTCGTCGCGAAAATGGCGGCTCAAGTCCTGCGCTGTGCGCAGGTCAACCGGACGGCCGCCCAGCAGAGCCGACAGTTCTGCCTCAATGCCTGCCAGGCCCAGCAGGCCCGGCGCCTTGCCGGGCTCGAACTCGACCAGCAGGTCCACGTCGCTGTCGGGCCGGTCGGCGCCAGCCAGCACCGAGCCGAACAGTGACAACCTGCGGATAAAATGACGCTGACAAAGGTGCGCCAACCTGTTCTGATCCACTGGCAACCGTGTCATTCCATCCTCTCCTTATCTAAACCACAGATGAACACCGATGAACACAGATGGCGAGGATTCTTTCAACTGAGGATAAGACCAACATAAAGACCGGTTGTACCGCTGGCTCTCTTCAATGCATGTTTATCTGTGTTCATCTGTGTCTATCTGTGGTTCTGCTCCCTGTTTCATTCACCAAACAGCTCTTCCTGCACTTCCCGCTTCTTGCTTCCCGCTGCCAGCTTCACAATTTCAGGCCAGCTCTGGACAAGGCCGTTGTAGGAGAGCGCCTCGGCGGCGCGCTTCTTGCGCTCGCAGAGAGTGTAAAGGCGATAGCAGAGTTCACGGGCAATCTCGGCCTTGCTGCCGAGCTTGGCTGCCAATTCTGCCGCCATGCTCTCGCCGCCCGCCTCCAGCTCTCGGATCAGGTGATGAACCATCTCCCACGCCGTCAGGCGTGGGTCGGTAGCCGGGTCCCAGTTAGGGGAAGCTCGCTGGGCCTGAGCAATCGAACCTTTCCGCCCGGTGACTTCTTGTCGAGGATCCCGGCGTCTTTCATCCCCTGAACACTGGTGTTCTTGGCTTTGGAGAGCGTCTCGGCCACGCCGTACTCACCTTCGGCGAAGCCCGATTGTTCGAACCACGCCAGCGCCCAGCGACTGTCGGCGTCAAAATCGCCTTCCTGCTCGGCCAGTGCCTCGTCCAGGGTCTGGTTGATGAGGGCCAAAGCCTCGCGCACACTGAGCGGTTTCCCCTCGGCGTCGAGCACCTTGGAATAACGAGTGTAGATCGCCATGCCCGGTCCGATCGCTGCCTGCGCGAGGTCCACCGGCGCAATATTGCCGCGCTGGAGGTGAGTGAGCCCGACAGGCAGCTCGGCCTTGAGCGCAGTAAGGAACTCGCGGCGTGTCGCTGTGGGCGCGTCGGCGCCCCGGTTGCGGCAGACGAGGATGATGCTGGAGGCGAGGGCGTTGGTGCCCATTGCAATCATGCGGCCGGAACCCTCTGTGCGCATAGGCCAGGTGCCACTGATGGCAAGGCCGGCTTCGATGACTGCGCCCAAGAAGGTGTCCCAGCCGGTATTAGTCGTGTCGTCATCGGAGTCGCTCTCCGACTGTTTGAAGGCGTAGTAGATGGGGACCGGAAAGGCAAGGTGCGCTTGCTCGGCGAGGCGGTGCATCGCCTGCGTCATGCCGTCGAGGAAGAAGGTCTCCGCCTTCTCCTTGCTGCCGTGGCGGTAGGGTGTGGCGACCAGTTCTTCGGCCTTGGGCACGGCGAGCGTGGCGAAGAGGTCGGGGAAGATGGGCTTCAGCGAGCGGCGCAGCCAGACGTAGAAGAAGTCCGAGAGGTCTGCGTAGCCAATGTTGTCGTAATAGGGCGGGTCGGTGGAGACGACTTTATCAATGCTAACGGTCTGCGAAGCTGCGTCTACCTGTGCTGCCGTCGCACGTGCGCTCACTGGGAACGCATCAATAGCCATCGCCCCTTTTTCGATAGCGATTGCAAAACTACCGCCTGTGTCTGCAAACGTGTTCGCCTCCGCGAAATCCCACACCATCGGAATCGCCTGTCGAGCAAATGTCTCACGGAACGCACCACGATCATTCATCCATGATGCGATCGACGACCCGATGTTCGTCATCTTCGACACCGCAAACGCCAGATACACCCCCACCGCATCGGCGTAGGCGGTTGCGCCGGTACCGCCGTCGCGGAGGGGCTTGCCGTCGTCGGGCAGGCCGGGGGTGCTGGCGTCGCGCTTCACCCGCTCGCGCGCTTCCTGCACCAGGTCGGAGAAGGTCGTCAGCACCACGAGCTGGCGGGCGGTGAAGGCATCACCCCAGGTCGGCATCCCGTACATCGGCAACCGATCTACATCGTGGCACGGCGTAGGCACCTTCAATTCGGGCTTCCATGCAGGTGTCGCGCTTC
This sequence comes from Acidobacteriota bacterium, assembly GCA_022616615.1. Lineage (GTDB taxonomy): Bacteria > Acidobacteriota > Terriglobia > Versatilivoradales > Versatilivoraceae > VFZK01. The sequence continues at coordinate 507 of JAKEER010000069.1, read as the reverse complement.
GGGCAATAGACTCGTGCTCAGCGAGCGGAGAGAGGTACACTCGCCCAAGTTCGCCCTCAGCGACAATACCCATCAGGTCGGCTCCCATGCGCTCAGCTTGAGCCTCAGAGCGGATGTAGTCAGCTTGGATCGGAGCGCCCGACATCAGGCACTTGAAGTTCGCGCCGCGCGCGAGCTTCGTGCCGTTCTTCGCTGTCTCCGCATCCTTCGGCTTGCCCGCCTTCACCGTGAAGCGGTAGCCGCCGTTCTCGATAACCGGCTCGACATACGCCTCCTTGCCCGGCTTGGAAGCGAGCATGAAAGTGGAGACCAAAGGCACGTCCACCTGCGCGAAGGCCGGGTTCGGGCTTTTCACCGTTCGCGCCCAGAGCCAAGCGATGACGGTGAGCTTCCGTCCAATCAGCGGCTTCAGGTCCGGCCGCTCCTTCGCCATTTCTGCTGTGATCTCAATCTTCGGGTAGAGGTGGCCGATGCGCTTCTCGGCCTCCTGGCGCACCCACTGGCCGT
>JAKEER010000068.1 GCA_022616615.1 Acidobacteriota bacterium | reverse complement strand
TTAGCGGAAGGACACCATGACAAATCTATTCAAAGACTTATTCATATTCGAGATGGCGAACAACCATCAAGGCCAGGTCAAACACGGCCTGAAGATCATTGAGGCCATGGCAAGGATCGCTCGAACCCACGGTATCCAAGCCGCTGTCAAGCTGCAGTATCGGGATCTGAATAGTCTCATTCATCCTGCCTACATGGAACGCAAGGACGTCAAACACATTCCCAGGTTTCGAGAAACTGCACTCTCGGAAAGGGATTTCCGCACCCTTCAGGAAGCCATTCTGGCGGCCGGTTTGATAACAGTGACCACCCCGTTTGACGAGCGTTCCGTGGAAAAGTGCATGGCCCATGGCGTTCAAATTCTCAAGATCGCCAGCTGCAGCGCCGACGATTGGCCGTTGATCGAAGCCATTGTCGAGACCGGCAAACCGGTTATTGCCTCCACCGGCGGCCTTTCCATTTACGAGATCGATAACCTTGTCAGTTTTTTCCAACACCGCGATGTCAAGTTTGCTCTTTTGCATTGTGTGGGAATCTATCCCACGCAGAACCACCAATTGAACATGGGATTTCTCGACCGATTAATCCGGCGATATCCCGGTGTTCCGATTGGCTACTCGGGACACGAAGCCCCGGAGAATCTGGATGTCGTGGTCGTAGCCGTGAGTCGAGGCGCAACTATTCTGGAACGCCATGTTGGCTTGCCGGCGGAGTCTATAACACTCAATGCCTACTCGATGAACCCAGAGCAGACAGATGCCTGGGTGGCCGCGGCGCTGCGAGCCAAGGCTATTGTGGGGCCCAACGGCCATAAACAGACCAGCCAGTCCGAGATCGATTCCTTACTTTCGCTGAAACGCGGGGTTTATGCGTCGAACTGCATTAAGAAGGGGACGCCAATCAGTCGCGACCAGGTGTTCTTCGCCATGCCGTGCGTGCCAGGGCAGACCACCAGCGGCAACTTTGGCCAATTGCGCGCCTCATTCACTGCCAGCCAGGATTACGCATGTAACGAACCCATCATGGAACAGTCGGAGCTCGATCAAATGGTTGAGATCCGCCGGATTATTCATGATGCCAAGGGCATGCTCTTTGAGGCCAACATGGTCTTAACACCTGACGACCAAATCGAACTCTCCCATCACTTCGGAATAGAGCGATTTCGGCAAACCGGCGCCCTGATCGTCAATGTCGTAAATCGAGAGTACTGCAAGAAACTCATCATTGTTCTGCCGGGACAAAGACATCCGAGTCATCGCCATAAACTCAAGGAAGAGACTTTCCAACTAATCTGGGGTGACCTGGAAGTCATGCTGAATGGGATTCCAGTCAAGATGAAAGTCGGCCAGAAGCTGCTCGTCGAAAGAGGCGCTTGGCATGGTTTCTCCAGTCTCGAAGGCGCTATCTTTGAAGAAGTGTCCACGACTCACGTCCAGGGTGACTCGTACTACGAAGACGCAAAAATCAGCCGCCTGGACCCCCTCCAACGAAAGACCGTGGTGGAAGGATGGTAATGCTTCGAAGGTGAGACACACTCTCGCACAACTTGCGGATGTAGTCGGCTTGTATAGGCCTATCAAGCGGTCTATCCGCCATTTTACAGATCCGGTTTACCATCGAAACCAAGTGGCATTGTGGCAGGACTTGACCCGGACGACGCGCGACGTCGGCAACTGGTCAGCTCAAGGCATTGAACGAGCAAATGCTGAAAGCCTCTTCGCTGTCCTGAGTTTCACGAACACTCCCATCCACTCGAAGTTTCAATGTTTGCTTTGCAAAGCAATGCAATTGCGGGGCTACAGGCCTCTCATTATTACCCATTCATGGAACCGTATTGCATTGGAGTATTTCCGGCTCTTCGGAATTCGGCACATCATTTTTTGGGACCAGTTCGTGGAAGAAGCAGTCGACGAACAAGAAGGATGGCGCCACGTGAATGGATTACTTCCCCAGCAGTTGACCGTGCAACAGATTATTCCGCTGCAGTTTCAAGGAATCGAAGTAGGAAAACACGCTTTGTCAGTGACATGCCGCCGCAGGGTGGAAGGTCAACTGGATCTCAAAAATCCAGATACTGCTGAACTTCTGCGAGACAACATTTTCTACGCCGTCCGCAGTGTGATCGCTGCAAAGAAACTCCTCCGAGAGAATCCCATCCAAAAGATGCTGGTGCGCGACTGTGGTTATATCCCGAACGGTTCAATCTACGAAACGGCGCTCCAGGCAAACATAGATTGCGTTGTCTACGAGCAAGGCCAGCGGAGAAGCACCTGGGTACTCAAACGCTATACAGCTAAGACGAAAGGCGACCATTATTTCTCTTTGTCTCCACAGTCGTGGGACAGAATTAAGATGGAACCATGGACGCCGGAGCAGGACAGGCTTTTGGAGAAAGAGTTTGCCGAGCGCTACAAACCAGACTCTACCGACGACACCCGCCGGCTTCAGTCTGGGAAGAGAATTAAGCTACCGGAGGAAGTCCGCAGCCAACTTGAGCTCGATGCCTCCAAGAAAACGGCAGTCATCTTTTCCCATGTGGCGTGGGATGCCGCTTTCTTCTTTGGCACCTGCTTGTTTGACGATTTCGAAGATTGGCTGTTGCAAACAGTCAAGTTTGTGGCGGCTGAGTGTCCCCAAATAAACTGGATTGTGAAGCTACATCCTTTCAATGTCTTCAAGTTGCAGCGCGAGATTAGAAACGAAGAATCTGAAATACGGCTTCTGCGCCAACTCATGCCTCTACCTGAGCACATAAAAATACTGCGGGCTGACACTGACATCAACACACAGTCACTTTTCCCGCTAGTGGATTATGCGCTTACCGTCAATGGTACGGTCGGTATGGAGTTTCCCTGTTACGGTGTGCCTGTAGTCTTGGCCGGAACGGGTCGCTACAACGGACGCGGCTTTACAATCGATCCCGCCACCAAGGACGAATACTTCGAGACGTTGAGGAATCTGCACGCTATCCCTAAGTTAGGGCCGAACGAAACTCAACTGGCACGCAAACACTTCTTGGCTCTGATGACGCGCCGGCAAATTTCTTTTGAGGAAATCGCACCCATGGAGCTTAAGCGCCTGCACGAAGCTCAAAGCGATGTGCACGACAATATTTCCATGCGTGCTCGTTCTCTGTCGGAGTTCGAATCGAGCGGAGTAATTCGGCGTCTAGGTGACTGGCTCGTGGAGGGCAAGGAAAGCGACATCCTTGACTCTGAGCTCACAGGAACCGCAACCGAGGCGAGACAGTGAATGCACCCCATGTCCTTTGTTTGTCTTTCCAAGGAAGCCCCCGCTGCAACCGGTTCGGGCAACAGCATCGTCGCGTTTAACGTCGGCGTAGCGCTTTCCGCGGCCGGTTGCTCGGCCAGATTTCTCGTTGCTGGTCATTCGCCGAAAGACTCTCCGACGAAGGCTGAGTTCGAGACCCATTTCCTAAATTTCGAATCCAGCCCCACTTCGGAACTGTCTTCATGGCTGAAGAAAATGGCTCCTTCAGCCGTGTGGATCATTGGAACAAGCTCCTGGGAGTATTTTTCTCCATTGCAATTTGACTACCCTCACGTTCTTTACGCCATTGATGCTGACTGGGAAGTTGAATGGATCAGGCAGCGTTGCCGAAAGCCGCCTGTCTCTATGGTGCGGTCTCTGGTTGGCCTAGTCCGGAACCGACTCTGTGTGCAACGCCTGAAGAGAAGAGAAGTTTCGATGTTGAGGCAGGTCGTGCAAACGGGTATCGCGGCTGCCTTCTCGGCGAAAGTGGCTTCAGACATGTATGACAGGACGCGAGTCAAAGTCGACTCCTGTCCGTTGCTCTTTGAGGATTGGGGCATCCGAAGGCTGATGCCTTCGGCGCAGGATCATCCTCGAGTCCTATTACTCGGGAACATGAATGGCGCTCACACTCGCATGGGAATTCAGTTTTTTCTCAAAGAGATCTGGCCAGCCTGGAGAGCATGCAAGCAGCCGCCAAAGTCCCTGGTCCGCATCGTCGGGAAAGGCAAGCTACCAGATCACTTTGAGCGCCCGCCCGAGGACCCACGTCTGCAATGGCTTGGATTTGCCCCATCACTTGACGATGAGTGGCATCAAGCCTTGGCGCTCGTAACGCCGGTTCCGGTCCCTCACGGCATGCGTTCACGGATCATTGAAGCCTGGTGCCGGGGTGTTCCCGTGGTTTCTCATCCAGCTGCAGAAGCGGGCTTGCCTATGATGAAAGACCGCACGAACTATCTCGCAGCCACAGACGCCAAGGAGTGGATTGAAGCCATTCGCACCCTCGAAGGCGATGGCGTTCTATGTAACAGGCTGAGCCACGAAGGTAGGGGGACTTACCTTCAGCACTTTTCCGGGCACTCTACGCCGCGATTTCTGGAAATCTCAAAGATGGCCATTGATCGGTTTGCTTCCATCAACAACCCACGTGTCTCCAATTCATCCTAAGCCTCGTATTCTCATCCCGGTCGTCCAGCATTTTTCAGTGAGGTATTTACTGCGCACCGGAATGTTGAGTCGCATTGCCGGCGCCGCTGTCCCGGTGGTTCTTCTGAATTGGGACGACCCTTCACTAAAAAGGGAAATGCAAAACTTGGGTGCAGAAGTCTATCGACTTCCCTCGTTTGAATTTGGCGCGCGGTTTGATCATTTCAAAAGCCGGATCGATCTATGGCACCGGTACGGAATGCGGAGTCCCTCGACGCTGATTGATCGACGCAGGAAGTTCGCGCTCATGAAGCCCAGAGATCGCTACAAAAACTGGATCCGAGAAAGCTACTTGCGTTCGCAAGCCTGCTGGCCGGGTGCAACATCGCGCTTCCGCAAGAACCATGAGCAGGCGTTCTGGACTGACACTAACGTTAAGCAGATCGGGCCCGCTCTTGAGAAACTCAAACCTGACGCAGTGTTTAGCATCACGCCGATTCGGATTGAAGAAGAGCCAGTCCTCCGCCTGGCAAAAAAATGGTCGCTTCCTTGTTGCACGTCTATTCTCTCGTTCGACAATCTCACGACCCGTGGAGCTCTGCCTATCGTCTTTGATGCCTATTTGCTTTGGAACAAGCATAACGCTGGTGAGGTGCAGAGGCTTTATCCAGAAGCCCGGAATAGTACAATTGGGATCACGGGTCCTCCACAATTCGATTTCTACCGTGACAAATCCTACATTTGGGACAGCGCCAGATGGAGAGCCGAATTGGGTTTGCCGGATAATCGTCCTGTCATTTTCTTTGGCGGTGGCTTTCAAAGTGTTGTGCCTCACGAGCCGCTTTACCTCGCGCAATTGGATCAAGCAATCGAACGCCGTGAAATTCGAAACAATCCTGTAGTACTTTTCAGGCGGCATCCCGTCGACTCCGTAGACCGCTGGACAGGTATCATCCAAAACAGCAAGAACATCGTATTGGACACAGCCTGGCCCGCGAGTGAGTCTGAAGGAAATGTCGACATTAAGCGCTACGACATCGAAAGGCTAGCTTCAACCCTCTTCCACAGCGATATGCATATCAACACGTCTTCTACCCTCACCGTAGATGGCGCTCTCTTCGACAGGCCCCAAGTTGGTCCGGCCTACGATGACACCCCGGGCAAACGATTCGATCGGATTGCTAAGGATCTGTATCTCCGGGAGCACTATCTTCCTATTACGAACTCAGGTGGTCTGGATATCGCGCATTGCCGCGAAGAACTGGTTGAGGCCGTAAACGCTGGCTTGGATCATCCAGGGCGCCTGACTGAGGGTCGCAAGAAGATCGTCAACGAAATCTGCACCTATGGAGATGGCAAGTGCGCACTTCGAGTGGCGCGCTCGTTAGCCAGCTTTGTCGCTCAAGGAGTGCTTCAACCCCCGCCCCTGAAAGACGAATCCCTGATAGACGGGAAGACAGCTGTTAACGCCGAGGCAGCAGCTGGCTAAGCCGATCTGAGATGTCACCGACTCCTTCCTTCCATTTACCCCCGACCGAGCGGGCCAACTACCTCAAGAAGTGCTGGCAGACCGGACGCCTGCAGGAAGGTATCAGAGAGTGGAGCTACCCGGCACGGTATCGATTGTATCGCTGGCGGACTGCGCTTACGAATGGCAGCAGGGCAAGTCTGAGGTTCCGCTTTGATCCTGCTGTGGAGGTGACAAGCGTTTTGACTGCCGAAGTGCCCGGCCTTTTTGCGCCAGCCATTTGCCGGTCCTATTCCGTTGTGGATAGCTTGTCGAGTTTGTTCTCCGAGGTCGACGCTCAGTTGCAAGGAACTTATCGTTTGGCAGGGGAGCATTATCGAAATGTCAAAAACCTCGACTTAGGCGCCCTGGACGATAACGAGCAACACCATGCCTACCACCGCCTCTATTGGGCTGTACGCTACGCCTGCGCTGCCGCCTTCGGGCATGCCCAGGCCGCAAGTGGTTTGTGCCGAGATCTGGGGAGTTGGCTCTCTGCTAATTGGAGCCAGGATCGCCGAGTCGCTTACCCTTATACAACCTCTGAACGCATTGCCTCTTTAGCCGAGGTTGCCTTCTGGATTCATTACGGCGGTCTTAAGGAAGCATCGAAGTGGATCATATCCATCAAGGAGCGCGTATTCCTGGACGCCGTGCATCTGACACGGAATGTGGAGTACTGGCTCGGCCCGCACAATCACCTTCTAAATAACGCACGCGCCTTGTACGTTGCCAGTGTGCTCTTGCCAGAAATCTCTGCGTCGGTCTCCTGGCGACAATTGGCCTTCGAGCTGTGGGACGAGTACTTTCCCAAGCTGGTGATGAAGGACGGTAGCTTTGGCGAAGAGACAAGCTTCTATCTTTTCATGAATTGCCGGACAGCCCTCGAATATGTGCTGGCAGCACGACGGCATGACCATGTCTTGCCTCATGGTTTGTACGACCGCCTGAGGCTGATGCTGGAACTCGGCAACGACTTGCTGCGGAAGGATGGTTCCCTGCCTCGCTTTGGCAATAGCTCACCGGACCATACTGTTCGTGATCTATGGGGACTGATGGCCGCGGCTCACTTCCACGGCCTGCTCCTTCCTGCGCCACGACATCAAGCAGTTACACCTCTTACCACTTACTACTGCGAAGAAGTTTCAACAGCCCAGCCGGATTCAGAACAAGAGATGATTCGCCTTTACCCCGAAGGCGGCTGGACCTTCTTGCGCCAACCCGAACTAGACGCTGAGCTGGTGATCAACGGCGATCCCAGGGCCAAGACACAGGCGCACGGGGATTGCGGACGAGGGAGTTTCGAACTATGGTGGCGTGGCGCCGTGCTCATCCGGGAGCCCGGCAATCCAACCTACACTCTTCCGGCACGTCATTGGTACCGCAGTGGACAAGGGCAGAACGTGACCTGTGTAGACGGATTGTCGCCCGGAATAAGTCACGAATATCAAGAGCGGATGCCCGACTGGTATTGCGAAGTTCAGGATGGAAGTTGGCACATGGTCGGAAGGGAAGCTGTGGTCTTTTGCTGCCGGGGATTTCGACGACTTCCACGGGCAGTAGATTGGCAAAGGCAATGGATGTGGAAAGGCTCTCGCCAGTTGGTGATGGAAGAGCGGCTGGAAGGGCGCGGGAGCGTGCAACTCGACTCGTACTTACATCTGGGTGATGCTCCATGGCAGCAGGTTAGTGCGGCGGAATGGCAGTGCCCGCTGCCCGCAAGTGCTGAGCACTCCGGACTCGCAAGAATGACGATCGTGGCTCCTGCTGGAACAGCCGCGACCCAAATGCCAGCGCGGTTTGCTCCGGAATACGGCATTGAGAAACAGGGCTCTATGCTGGTGATTTCCGGGAACGTTCAGCTTCCCATCAGATGGTCGGTAGCTTGGGAGTTTGAGTAGATTTGTCAGGCAGTGAATGAGGAGTGGAAATGACAACGTGGCCGGAGGTGGTTCCAGGTCTTGCCAATGGAAGGATGGGAATGGCTTCGCTGGAAGCCAGCATGCAGCGTGTTGGCGCACAGATGTCGCCTCGGCAGTTTATTCAGGCCGTGAGCAACATATACCACGCACTTGAAGCGGAGAATTACGTTCGGGTCCGGCACGCCTTGTTCCCGCAGTCGGGTTCCTACCATGACCTTAAAGCCGCACTGATCCAATGCAAGCAGCATTTGCAGGTCCCGATAACGATCTTAGACGTCGGGTGCGGGGCTGGCTACGAAGCCGGAATCGTGCGAGAGATTTTTGAGAGCACCGATGTACGAAAGATCGTCCTAACGGATATCTCACCAGATATGGTGCGCAACGCAAAAATGCGTCTGGCCTCTCTCTACCCGAATATGGAGTTCCAACTGGGAACCATCGAATGTCTTGGGCTAGGAGTATTCGATCTGGTAATTACTCACAGTTTGGTTCACCACATCGCCGATCTTTCGGCCTTTTTCAATGTCATCGCCAGTGTCACTGCGCCCGGCCGGTATTACATCATGGGACACGAGCCGTCGAGCCGTTTTTATAAGAACACGGAATGCCGCTGGGTCTATAACGAGATGCAATGGTCTGAGAGGCGGCGGAAGATGCTAGCGAAATTGGTGAATCCAAGAAGATGGGTTGGAAAGCTGCGCCGGATGATGCGGCCCGATGAAAGAGACAGAACCATTTACAGAAAAGTCAACGATAGGCTGAGGGCAACTTGCGGATTCACTGCTGATCTGGCACCCAGAGAAATTGAGAAGCTCGTGGACATCCATTCTCCATGCAATTTACCCGGCGACTTTAGCATCGGTTTAGATGGTTTTGATTGGGAGCATTTGCAAAGTTCATTCCTACAGGAGTTTGATTTGATGCGCGTCTGGACTTCCGACTATATGGGAGGCACAAATCCCTCGCAATTGCCTCTGCGATGGCAACAAGCCAACGACGCACTTGCAGAGAAGTATCCTCTGGACGGAAGTAATTTTACGCTGCTTTTGAGAAAGCATCCGGCCGCATGAGTATTAATAAGTGCAGAAGTAAGGAGACACCGCAGAGGGCTGAATCAGCGCCCCTTACCCCATGAAGGCTTCTCAAGCCTTCATCCTCTCCCCAAGCGGGGCGAGGGGAGCAGACATGCAAGAGTGGCGTCCTCTAACCAACGCTCGGACTAGTAAACTCACAGTCACTGTCCTGACCTCCGTCCGCAATAGCATTCATTTGCTTCCCGAGACTGTTGCGAGCATCCAGGCTCAAACTTTCGCGGATTGGGAATACATCATTGTCGATGATGCTTCGGAAGATGGAACCGACAAGTGGGTCGAGCAAGCGGCCAAAAAAGATCGGCGAATCCGACTTATCCGGCGAGAGCGACAAGGTGGACCGTTTGCGGCGGCCAACACCGGTTTGCGCGAAGCCCGGGGCGAATACATCGTTCGAACAGATGGCGACGATCTGCAACCGCCTCATCGCATCCGCCGGCAATTGGATTTTCTTCAGGCTCACCCTGAGTTCCGTGCCTGCATAACCCCATGGCACTCATTTAGCGAGCAAGCACTGATTCCAAAGGGTGTAAGCCAGATTCCAACCCGTCCGCGTGTCTTGCGGTGGTACCTCCTACTCCGAACGCTTGCTTCTCACAGTTCCCTTTGCATTCAGCGTTCAGCTCTTGAAGAAATCGGTGGCTATGCCGAGCTGCCTGCAGCAGCCGACTACCGGCTGGTTGCTACGCTCAGTAGAAGCGGCTGGATGGGCGTCGTCCCCGAGGTTCTTTCCTACGTGCGGCGCCACGAACAGAAACTTTCTACGACTCACGCCGCCGTTCAGCAGGAAATTGCATTGGACACCATGGCTGTTCACATGCGCGAACTGGCCGGAACCGCTTGGCCCCGCCAAGATTTACGCACTCTCTGGCTTGTGGGGCATCAGCGCAGCGAAGAGATCGAGCGAGGCCTCGAGGCTATCTCGCGGTGGAATGAGTTATGGCTAAAAGACGCCACGCTGGACGGTGAGGATCACAAAAGTTTGTCGTCGTTTTCCGCTTTCCATCGCTGGTTATTTCTACGGAACAGATTGCGGAAGCAGCCCGTAAGGTCTTTGCTGAATTTAATGGCAATGGCCAGTTGCTATCCTCGGCTGTTAGCTGGCCGGCAGCCAGAAATATACGCATGAAGATCTGCTTTGTCTGTTCAGAGTACCCCCCTGGCCCGCATGGAGGAATTGGGAGCCTTATCCAAACGCTGGCACGCGCCTTGGCGCATCGTGGGCATCAAGTGCGCGTCGTGGGGGTCTGCGCCTTTGGTTACCCAGCGCCCGACTATGAGGAGGATCAGGGTGTTCGTGTCTGGCGCCTGCGGGAGCCCAAACACAGGCTGGGCTGGGTACGAGCGCGCTGGCGGCTCTTTCGGACGTTATCTCATTGGTCCAAGCAAAGCGAGATCGAACTGGTTGAAGTACCCGATTATCAGGGATGGGCGGCAGGTTGGCCCAGCTTGCCGGTGCCGGTGGTAGTGCGACTGCATGGCCCTCATACTTTTGTCGCCGCAGAACAGGGACTCCCCGTGTCGGGCACGGTTAGATGGGTAGAAAAAGCCAACTTACTCCGAGCCGATTCCTCATGCTCGGTGAGCCGATACGTCGCTGAAGGCGTCAGGACCGTTTTTTCCTTACCAGCGGGACCGGACACCATCATTCATAACCCCGTGCCTATTCCAGATCAGCTAGAACCACGGGCCAGAATTCCCTTTCGGGTCGTCTTCGGTGGCACGCTGAATACCAACAAAGGAATTCTTTCGCTGATAGAGGCCTGGCCGAGAGTCAAGACCTGCCACCGGTCGGCAGAACTTCACGTTTATGGAAAGGACTGGCGGTGTGAGGATGGAATGATGATGCGAGAGTTTATCAGTCGCAACTACCCCGCCGCCAACAGGCAGGATGTGATTTTTCACGGGATGGTCAGTCGCGAGGAACTGGCGGACGCCTTTGGATCGGCCAGTGTAGCGGTGTTCCCGTCGAAAGTCGAAGCCTTTGGGTTAGCTCCTCCAGAGGCAATGGCAGGGGGTTGCCCCACCATCTATACCCAATCTGCCGGCGGGCCGGAACTGATCGACCATGGCAAAGACGGTCTGCTCATCAACCCACATTCCGTAACAGAAATCGCCAATGCCATCATTCGCCTTTTCGATGATGAGGCTCTAGCCGCCCAGCTGGGAGCTGCCGGTAGAACAAAGATTCAGCAACGGTTTTCCGTTCAGGTCTTGATTCCCAAAAACGAAGCGTTCTTTGCTTCCGCTATAGAGCGGTTCAAGAGCCGCCACGCACAATGCCAACCGGTATGATCCTTAATGAGGATCGCAGAATATAGTGACGAAACTCGTTGCCTCTCGAGAAACTCGATCGACCTCGGTTCCCCTCGCCCCAGCGCGGGAAGAGGATGAAGGCTTGGAGAAGCCTTCATGGGATGAGGGGCGAGCACACAGCTGATTGATCCTGCAGGGCTCCAAAAGCCTCATCTAGGTTCACTTGCTCCCGACGAAGTTCAAGAATCGGTCAAAAACCATACGCCCTCTCCCGTTTGTGGGGAGAGGGTGGCCAAAGGCCGGGTGAGGGGTCACCAACCAACAGAGACGCGCCTCTCGGCGGTATGAGGTCGCTCGCTGCCGCTAGGTTCCGCGTGCTGAGCCACTCTGTCGGATTTCCCCTCACCCCCAACCCGTCTCCCGCGCTGGGGCGAGGGGAGCCGAATCCACCCTACGACCGCAACGACCCCACACGGGAGTTGTCACTATAATTCGCAATGTTCAATAACCCCGAATCGGTGCTGACGTTCCCTCCTGATCTCGTCACCTTCAGATGCTTTTCCGAAGGAACGCTGCAGGCGCATGCGGCCTTTCCTAAACCAACGCTGCTGCCAGGCCTGACCGTGGCCGTCTGCACCTACAAGCGTGCAACCAGCCTGGTCCGGTTTCTCAATTCGCTACAGGTTCAGGATCGACAGCCTGATGAACTGATCATCGTCGACGCCAGCCCGGACAGCGGAACAGAAGAAATTGTTATAGAGCGGTGGCGATGTGAGAACGAGGCGACACGAGAGGTTTACTGTCGGGTCAGCGGTAACTTACGCGGTTTGACACGCCAGCGCAATCTGGCGCTAAAACTCTGTTCCCGCGAGCTGGTTGCTTTCTTCGACGACGACATTGTATTGGCCTCTGGCTGCCTAAGAGCAATGGAAGCGCCGTTCCTGAACGATCGGGCTGTGGCCGGTGTGGGTGCTTATCTTCAAAACGAGGATCGAAATCCTGGTTATCGGTGGCAGCTTCTGCGCTTCTTGGGCGCTGTCCCTGGTTTGATTCCTGGAAAATACACGCGCTCTGGTCTTTCAATTCCACTCCGCTTGCTTCAACCCATCCAGGAATTGCTGCAAGTCGACCGGCTTCAAGGCTGTTCTATGGCTTGGCGCAGCTCTCTTGCTCAAAGGCTGACCTTTAACGAGCAGTTTGCCGGATACTGCCAGGCTGAAGATTTGGAATTCTCTTGCCGAGCCTCTAAATATGGAAAATTGCTAATTTGCACGCAAGCAGCGGCTACCCATCTACAGGAGCCAGGCGGCAGGCCCAATCAGATGCGTCTCGGCCGGATGGAAGTTCTTAACCGCTACTTAGTTCACAAAACAGCGCTCGAAGACCGAGGCTGGCTTGATGTCTTATGGTTTGTCTATGCTCAATTCTTGTTTAACACGATACATGCTTTGAGTTTGTTCATACGCGGCCGTGTCCAAGACGGATTCAACTACGCTGTTGGTCTCCTGCTAGGGGTCTGCGATGTGTTTGCCCTGGGTAGCAACAAAGCACCTTCTGGCTTACAGCCAGGTTCCGGTTCTTCTGCCGAAACGCTCCCCTCGTCCCGCTTGGAAAGAGTGTGCCGCGGTGAGGGGCAGTGATTTCAGTTCGCCACCATGTCGTCCTACTTCTGCACTTAATTAATGAGGCTCGCATAATATAGTGCCGAAACTCGTTGTCTCTCGAGAAACTCAATTGACCTCGGTTCCCCTCGCCCCAGCACGGGAAGAGGATGAAGGCTTGAGAAGCCTTCATGGGGTGAGGGGGCGAGCACACGGCTGATTAATCCGGCACGGCTCCAAAATCCTCATCCAGCGCTGGGTTCCGCGTGCTGATCCACTCTATCGGATTCCCCCTCACCCCCAACCCCTCTCCTGCGTTGGGGCGAGGGGAGCCGAATCCAGCCTACGACCGCAACCAACATGCACACACGGGAGTTGTCGCTATAATTTGCAATGTTCAACAATAAGATGCGACCAGCCATTCCTAGCATCCGCTTCGAGCCGTCACACCGGCGGTCGCTCGCCCCTAGCAGGTCCCATTCCAGCGCTCAGTCTTTTGCTCGAACGAGCGGCTTGGAAAGACTTCTCCTGATGGCAACGATTGCGGTTACGCCTGTCTTGGATGCTCTGCCTTCACTCGGCGAGTTCAGTATGGCCTGGATGTGGTTCACGGGTCTTGGGGGTTATGTCCTCTTGCGCTGCCCGCGGGTATTTGAGCGAGTCTGGAGGCAACCGGTCTTCTTAGTTGCTTATTGCTTCATCGCGGTGGGGGCGGCGATGGAAATGCTCCACCCTGATCCAGATTTTCGGGACCTCATTCGATTCGTTCAGACCATCGGGGGCGCCATAATCATTGCAGCATTATGTCGAGACCGGCGCGCTATGCTGGCTAGTCTTTACGGTTTCTTATTGCTTTCCGGTCTGCTGTCAGCAGTTCTTCTCATCACTTCGTACGGAGATTTGCGCGCGGCGGAGGTCGAAGGATTTGACGAAGCCTCTCGATTGCGCGGCTCAGTGTACCGGCGCGAAGACATGGAAGATGCATTGAAAGATCTGAACAGAGTTTCATTCCTCTGCGGTTTGGGGGCTTTGGTGGCTCTCGGCCTCGCGACCAAGTCAGCGAAGAACACTTTGCTCTGGTTTGGGGTCGCGATCTTCTGCCTTTTGGGCGCCTTTCTCCCGCTATCCAGATCTGGCATCGTGATCGTAGGACTTTCGGGCCTGGCGATACTGTTCGCGCGCCGCGGCAAACGTGCCCAGGCGATCTTCACTGCCGCAGTGATTGCAATTTGCCTTTACGCGATCGTTCCGACCGCTGTGTTTGAGCGGCTTAAAACCTCTGATTCACAAGCTGGAAAGGTCGACGCGCGCCAACGGATTCTTGAAGGTGTTTTGCGGGGCCTGCCCGACTTTTACGCTTTGGGCGTGGGGACTAGCCGATACTGGAACGAATGGGCCGTCAAGCAGGGTATTGCAACCCTCACCCACAAGCCACTCGGAGCACATAACAGTCTGTTCCAAGTTTGGATTTATTGGGGTTTGCCGGGTCTGTTAACGTTTCTGGCCTTACTCTGGGCGTCCTACCGGTGCCTGCCTAGAGGATCTGGACGAGACGTTTTGGCGTTGTGCTTATTGGGCTTGACGCTGGCTATGTTTCTCCGAATGTGTTTCATGCATGCCTTGTACGTCAAAGATTTCACCGCCGTGACCGGGCTATTGGCAGCAGCCCGCCTTTGGATCTGGCCATCGGGGGCTGTTATGCGCCCAACCCGAAATGTCAACGCGTCCAAAAAATATCCTCGCCATGCATTCTCCTAATGAGGATCGCACAATATAGTGACGACACTCTTCGTCCCCCGAGAAACTCAATCGACCTCGGCTCCCCTCGCCCCAACGCGGGAAGAGAATGAAGGCTTGAGAAGCCTTCATGGGGGCGAGCGCGGGGCTGATTGATCCGGCAGGGCTCCAAA
Source organism: Acidobacteriota bacterium (assembly GCA_022616615.1). Classification (GTDB taxonomy): domain Bacteria; phylum Acidobacteriota; class Terriglobia; order Versatilivoradales; family Versatilivoraceae; genus VFZK01. The sequence continues at coordinate 9,245 of JAKEER010000068.1, read as the reverse complement.
ATCCTCATCCAGCGCTGGGTTCCAGGTGCTGATCCACGCTATCGGATTTCCCCTCACCCCCAACCCCTCTCCCGCGTTGGGGCAAGGGGAGGCCAATCCAGCCTGCGACCGCAACGAACATGCCCACACGGGAGTTGTCACTATAATTTGCAATGTTCAATAAAGCATTCTCTTCGTCAAAACAACCTCGAAGAGGCTGGAGCTTTCTAACAGCAGCACTTGGCTTCACGGCAGAGACGCCGGGCGAAGACAGTGTGACCGCGGGCGCATCTTCTCTGTCTGTCGCCCCACCTTTGCGCTCGATTGCACGGCCGATCCACTTTTCGGGAACGCCAGACAAATACCAGGCGATCGGAAACACGCTAGCAGAAGTCCCGAAAGGGCCGGCTGTAGAGATCGGTTGCGGCAAGGGATGCTCACTGCTGGTTCTGGCGCGAATGGGTTTCGCGCCTCTTTATGGTTTTGATCTTTCTCCGGATTGCATCGAATCGGCACGGAATCTGCTTCGAGCCGCGGGAACCCATTGCCGGCTATTTGTCAAAGACGCAGCAGATCTGGGTGACATCCCAGACGATTCGATGGCCCTAATCTACTGTCGAAACACTTTTCAATACCTTGACCATGCCCGAGTGGCAGCCTCGTTTAGCCGAGTGCTGCGCCCAGGAGGATACTTGGTCATAGAAGCTATGGGACTGGGATTCTATCTCTGGCGGACCCACCTGAAAAACGTGTTCAGCGCTGACCGGCGTTGGACGCTATTCTCTTATCCTCGCGTTGTCATTCGCACGCTTCTCTACCAGTGTTGTGGCCAGCAACTCCTTTTGGGAGCTACCGCTCCAGAGATGGGCTGCACCCTGAATGTGATCCAGCGCTTCGCAAAGCTTATTAAGCTTCAAGTCACGTCAGTGGGCCCGGCGCCTTCGTTGCCCGGGTATCTTTGCGTTCTTCGAAAGTCGGTTTATGAGTAAGAGAATTATGCATCTCATTGGTCAACTCGCGCGAGGTGGCGCCGAGCGGCAAATGATTTCAGTGTGCATCGAATTGAAGAGGCACGGATGGAATCAGGTGGTAACCACCTTCTGCCCCGGCGCGGTTTGGGATAGGAAAATCATCGAGGCCGGAATTGCCCTGCTCCCGCTGCCCCGTCACCCTGTTCCAATGTGCCGCCTGTGGTATTTGCATCAGTTGGTTAGGCGTGAGGCTCCTCAATTGATTCACTCTTGGTCTCTGCACACCAACGTTTACGCAAGCTATCTTCCCTTCAAAAAGAGCCTCTTGGTCCTGTCTTTTCGCTCCAATCCCACTGTGGATGGCGTCGTCGGAACGCCCACTGGTAAAGTGAGTCATGCGTGGATCTACGACTGCGCCGACTGGGTTGTGAGTAACTCCCGCAGAGCTCTGGCTGACGCTCGCAGCGCGGGTATTTGCCCAAAACGAGAGAGCGTTGTGGGAAACATCGTAAACATTCCAGAATCCAAACCAAAAGCTAGCGGGAAAACGATCAGAATTGTGGCAGCGGGATCGCTGAATCCTCTCAAGGGGTATCATGACCTACTGAATGCGTTGGGAATTCTAGCTCGAAATGGAGAACCCTTTGAGCTGGCGTTAGCTGGGGACGGCCCTGAACGAAAACGCCTCGAGGAGCTCGCGTCGCGATTGAATATTAGATCCCATGTCGCCTTTCTGGGTGAGATTGAGGACGTGCCGGCACTCATGGCATCCGCCGACCTTTTGGTCCATCCCTCTTACAGCGAGGGATTAAGCAACAGCATCCTTGAAGGTATGGCTGCGGGATTGCCGGTGGTAGCCACGCCAGTAGGAGCAACTCCTGAATATGTCGAAGACTACAAAACAGGTTTCTTAGTCTCCTCAGGCCAGCCCGCCTTGCTCGCCGAAAAGATGAGTCTTCTGGCAAAGCAGCCAGAGTTGCGCCTTCAGCTCGGCCAAGCGGCCCTTTCAAGAGTGCGCGAACTGTGCGGCGCCCAGCAGATTACGCGCCAATACGAACAGGTTTATAACTCCCTGCTCGGGAGAGTCTAGGACCTCCAACTACACCCGACGTGTAATAAGACGATGCTGACTCTGATGTACCATAACGTCCTCGCGCAACCAGCGGATGATCTGCCTATCGCCGGCCACCAAGTCACTTGTCGCAGCTTTCAGCTACAGGTGGAAAGACTTCGTCCGCACATCTTGCATCCCTTCGAGGCACATGACCAGCTCTGCAAAGGTTACCGTCCACAGGGAGTCGTTCTCACCTTCGATGATGGCGCTCTGGGATTGCTGGACGCTGCTCGCATCCTGGCTCACTATGGATGTGTAGGCGTCGCCTTTGTGTGTCCAGACGCCTTTCAGAACGGCCTGTGGTTCTACAAGCTGGCAGACGGATTGGTACGCACGACTTCTGGCGTTCTCAAGTGGGGCCGACAACAGTGGCCCCTAAGATCCGCACATGAGCGCCGGTGGGCGTACGAAGAAATTTCAGAAAGGTTATTTGTCTGCCCCGCCAAAGTGCGGGATCAAAGTTTGGCTGAACTATGGGACTCTTTGCAGGTGCCGGCCGGCGTTCCACATCCAGCGCTGACGATCATGAATGAACCCCTACTTCGTCAGATGGTTCAAACGCGTGGAATGGTGTTGGCTAACCACTCCTGGTCGCATCCCAATCTGGTCATGCTTTCGTCGGACGAGTATCGGCAAGAGATTGGCGCGGCACAAAGGTGGCTGGAAGCGTCGGGGCTGCCCTTTGTTCCGTGGTTCGCCTTTCCGCAAGGCGTGCATGACGCCCAGACTCGTGATGCGGTTCGTTTATGCCGGCTTCGAGGATTTGGCGCGGGCATGGTTGAACCGAATGATGTTCTGCCGCGAGCTGGGATCTATCGAATGGACGCCAATCCCTGGCGCTTCCGCGCTAAGACCGCAGTTGAAGGCCGTCTGCTCCGCCTTAAGGAAAGGGCAAGAAGGTATTGGCGAGGCAATAGGTAAGACTTCATGCGCGTCCTGGCTATCACTAACATGTACCCGTCGGCTGAAACACCTTACGCCGGCGTTTTCATTGAGCAGCAGATCAGAGGACTTCGTAGAGCTGGCGTTGAAGTGCAGGTCATGGTCGTGGACCGCCTGAAAGAGGGAGCAAAGACTTACTGGGGCCTAGGGCGCCGCGTGTTGCGCCGGCTGGCCGCTGCACCAGCAGACGTCGTGCATGTGATGTACGGAGGAGTGATGGCGAATGAAGTGGCAAACTGCGTTCAGGACCGGCCGCTGATTGTCACCTTTCATGGTTCGGATCTGCTGGGCGAAAACCTGTCAGGCCGTTTGAGAAAATGGATATCCGCTTACGGCGTCCAGTGTTCCCACAAAGCGGCTATCAAAGCGCGCGGAATTGTGACTGTTTCGAAAGTCCTCTCGGATGCTCTGCCCAAGAATGTGGATCGGTCAAAGATTCGTATCATTCCTTGCGGGATCGACTTGGAGCGGTTCAAGCCACTGAATCACGAGGAATGCTGCCAGAGGCTCACGTGGAATCCGCAGCACTTCCATGTCCTCTTTCCTGCCAACACCGGCGATCCCGTCAAGCGTCCGGCTCTGGCACGCGCGGCCGTGAAGTTTTTAGTCGAGAGGGGTATTGCCGCCGAGCTTCATTACCTGTCTGGCGTGGCCAATACCGAGGTGCCGATATGGATGAATGCCAGTAACGCCCTATTGCTGACATCACTTCACGAAGGTTCTCCGACCGTTGTCAAAGAAGCCCTGGCCTGCAATGTGCCCGTAGTCTCTGTCGATGTCGGCGATGTCCGTGAGCGGATCGAAGGGATTCAAGGATGCTACCTCGCCGCCCCCGACGCAGTTAGTTTGGCTGAGAAACTTCTACTCGTCAAAGATCAAGCCAGGATTGTCGACTCCAGAGCTACGATCGCAGGTCTTTCGCTCGAACGCGTAGCCAAGAGTCTGTGCCAGTTTTATTCCGACGTGCTGGACTGAAATCACCAAGACCGCATTGACGCCCTTGTCGAATATACAAGTCTCCATTGTGATTCCCTGTCGGAATGAGGTGAGACGCATCGAGAACTGTCTGCGCTCGGTGTTTGCCCAGAACTACGACCCTGGGTCATTCGAAGTGATTGTGGCCGATGGTATGTCTGATGACGGAACAAGAGATCTATTGGCGAAAATCAGAGAGGAGAATTCGCGCCTTCAGATAGTCGATAATCCGGAGCAAATCGTTTCGACCGGTCTCAATGCCGCGATCCGGATGGCTCGAGGAGATATCATTGTCCGGATGGACGCCCATAGCGAGTACGCCTCAAACTATGTCCGCCAATGCGTCTATGAGTTAGGAGAGCGAGACGCCGGCAATGTCGGGGGACCTGCGCGAACCCGGGCCCAAGGCTTCATCGCGCAAAGCATCGCGGCCGCCTATCATTGTGGCTTCGCCTCTGGCGGAGCAAGGTTTCACGATGAAAACTACGAAGGCTATGTGGATACCGTTCCCTATGGATGCTGGCATAAGTCCACGCTAGAACGGCTGGGACTATTCGACGAAGCTCTGGTCCGCAACCAGGATGATGAATTGAACCTGCGTCTGATCCAATCCGGCGGAAAGATCTGGCAGTCACCTAAGATCGTGTCGTGGTACTCTCCGCGCGCCTCTCTCTCCAGGCTTTTTCACCAATATTTTCAGTATGGGTTTTGGAAAGTGGCTGTCATTCGAAAGCATCGCCTTCCAGCCTCATGGCGACACCTCGTGCCTGGTGGCTTCATTCTTGGCAATGTCGCCTTACTGCTAACAATGATTGTGGCCCCATGGACGGGCTTTAGCCCGTTGGGACGATGGTCTTTCAAGGTGTGGCAGGCTCTCATTGCCACGTATATTGTGGCGAGCTTAGGAGCGGCACTTCTCACGGCCAGGAAACGGAACTGGGCCTTGTTCCCGATTCTACCTCTCGTCTTTGCCATCTTCCACTTCGGTTATGGCCTTGGCTTCCTTACCGGCCTCGTCTGCTGGCCTTTCAAGAATCAGCATGCCATCCGTGTGGAGAGGCTTTTCACTGAAATCAATCGGTAATTATTGAACACACGCTAAGACTTACGCCATGCACCACGAAGTCACGAGCTTAAGGACCTCGACCGCCGCGCTATCCTCCGGAAGTTCTCCCTTGCCAACCAGGAAAATCGGTAGCTTCGACAGGGCCGCGATAAAAAGAGTCCTTGACATTGTCGCAGCTGCGGGAGGCTTGGTGATCTTAACGCCTGTGCTGCTACTAGTGGCTGCCGTCATCGTGTGCGATGATCGTTTTCCGGTTCTCTTCCGGCAATGGCGGGTGGGAAAAAACGGTCGGCTTTTCCAGTTACTCAAATTTCGGTCAATGGGTGCAAATCTGCCAGGCAGCGAGATCACCGCACGGAGGGATGCCAGAGTAACCCGCGTCGGAAAGGTGTTGAGGCGACTCAAGCTCGATGAACTGCCTCAATTGTGGAACGTTATCAAAGGTGAGATGAGCTTGATTGGACCGCGGCCAGAAGTGCCGGCCTTTGTCGACTTCAGTAATCCGGTTTGGAACGCCGTGGTGAGAACCCGGCCTGGGATCACTGATCTCGCCAGTTTGGTCTATCGCAACGAAGAAGAACTGCTGGAGGGAAGAGAGAATCCCGAGATTTACTACCGCGAAGTTGTCCTGCCTGCAAAACTGGAGTTGAATCTTTACTACTTGCAGAACAGTTCGTTTTGGCTCGACCTAAAGCTACTCATGTTAACAGTTCGCTACAGCCTGTTTCCTGCTGGCTTTGATCCCGACAAGGTCAAACTAATATTCACGGACAGGCGTGTAACTATTGAATCAAGCGGCGCCCTAAAGAGGAGTCTATGTCAAATTTGTCATTCATCCCTTTTCACCGTCCGTCGATTGGTGAAGAGGAAATCATTGAAGTCGTAGCCACTCTGCGGTCAGGATGGCTAACCACAGGTCCCCGGACAGCACAGTTCGAAAACGAATTTCGACAGTATGTCGCGGCACATCATGCACTGGCGGTGAATTCCTGCACCGCCGGTCTGCACTTGGCTTTGGCCGCGCTCAAGATTGGTCCGGGCGACGAAGTCATCACGACACCACTCACTTTTTGTGCCACGGTCAATGCCATTCTTCAAGTGGGCGCCATCCCGGTGCTTTGCGACGTGGGGTCCGATGGTAATATCGATCCAGAGTCAATCGCCGACCGAATCACAGAACGTAGCCGTGCCATCATTCCAGTGCACGTGGGAGGTCTTCCTTGCAAGATGGATGCGATCTGGTCGCTGGCGCGACGACATCATTTGAGCGTCGTTGAAGACGCGGCTCATGCGGTAGGTTCCTACTACCGTGGTGAGCCCATCGGAGCCGGCAGCCCACAGCGCGGCTTCGAGAGTGACGTGGTCGCTTACAGCTTCTATGCCACTAAGAATTTAACTACTGGTGAAGGGGGAATGGTCACGACGCACGATCAACCCCTGTTAGAGTCCATGAGGTCTCTCTGCCTCCATGGCATTAGCAAGGATGCCTGGAATCGCTATGGCGACCACGGTAATTGGTTCTACGAAGTGCGCGCACAGGGTTTCAAATACAATCTTAGCGACATCCTGTCGGCTATTGGCATTCATCAATTGCGAAGACAGGAAGAATTCATCAAGGTCCGAACACAGTATGCAAATCTATACCATCGGACTTTAGCTGACATTCCGGAACTCGAACTCCCGCCTGAGTCCAGTACCTGCCGGCACTCTTGGCACCTCTACATCGTGCGGTTGAACCTTGGACGATTGACGATTGATCGGGACGAATTTATCCGAGCGTTACGCCAGAGAAACATTGGCGCCAGTGTGCACTTCATTCCCATTCCGCTGCATCCGTATTTCGCTCCCTACGCTAACTTGGCTTGCAATCAGTGTCCGCGTGCACTCGAGCTTTATCCAAGAATGGTGTCGTTGCCGCTCTACCCAGCCATGAGCGAGGAGCAAGTGGAATACGTGGCAAATGCCGTTAAGGATATTATTTGCACTGCACGAAAGACAAAGACGATTGCTGCAACCAATGCTGTACGGCAGCCGCGAACTGCGAAGCTTCCCCTAGGAATCAGTGAGGCAGTGCCTTAGTGTTCGTTGCCGGGTGCTTTATTGCTTTAGTGCGAATTGGAGGTTTCTGGCTCCCCTCCTGAGATCAGGAGGGGATGTGCCGCGCAGCGACAGCGGTCGCGCAGCGACAGCGGTCGCGCAACGACAGCGGTCGCGCAACGACAGCGGTCGCGCAACGACAGCGGTCGCGCAACGACAGCGGTCGCGCAGCGGCACGGGGTGGTCTGAGGGATGCACCGAGAACCGTCATTTAAGCGTTTCGTATCGACAAAGGGCCTTTGCGGCACGAAACGTTCGATTGGAGGTTTTCGCAAGGGCCGGTCGCCCCACCCCGGCGCTGGCTCCAGGACCGCCGTCCCTGTGCCAGCGCGCCCGCCCCTCCTTAGCCGAGAAGAGGAATCAAGACAATCTCCACATTCTTTGAGGAGACCAGGATTGCGATTCCGCTCTCCCGGAATCCGTTTACACGGGATGAACTGTGTGAGGTCTGGCTGATCGGCGACAACCTTCCTTTTCCAATCTCGTCGGGAGCGAGTTGAGTGCTTATGAAATCTCTCTTGTTACATCATCGACGTTTGGTCATCGGTTTCTACCACTTTTTGCTGATTCTATTCTCATTGGTAACTGCGTACTTGTTGAGATTCGATTTCTCAATACCCCTGGACGAAGTTGCCGTGTTGCGTCAAGCGATGTTTATCGCGATAGCTGTGAAGATGCCTGTATTTCTTCTCACCGGAATCCACAGAGGTTGGTGGCGATTCGTGGATATAAGTGAACTCGTTCGAGTGTCTCTAATTAACGTGCTGGCCTCTGTGAGTTTCGGCGTGATGACAATGCTGTTCCTTGGATCCAGATTTCCACGTTCCGTCTATTTGATCGATTTCCTGCTCTGTTTTCTGCTGACCACGGGTCTCCGATTTGCCGTCCGCCTTTACAATGAGGCTCTCGTGGGAGAACTGTCGACGAACCGGGGCAAAGGACTGTTGATCTATGGGGCGGGGGCGGCAGGCATGATGCTCCTAAGAGAAATACGATCCAATCCAGCGCTCGGCTATCACGTCCTCGGCTTTATCGATGATGATCCAAAGAAGAAGAATGCACTCATTCTAGGTGTGAAGGTACTGGGCATGGGCAGGAATGTAGCCTCCATTGTCGATGAGTCCAACAGGAGTTCGTCGCGGGTGGAAGAAATTGTCATCGCCATGCCTTCGGCAGCTGGCCGCCAGATGCGAGAAGCTTTGGCCAACTGCCGCGTTACTGGCGTGCACTGTAAGACCATTCCTGGTTTCGGAGAATTGCTGAAGGGTAGAGTGCTGAGCGCGCAGATTCGCAACCTCTCTCCCAGCGACCTGCTAGCGCGAGAAGCGGTTCGACTGGAAGAAGATCGCATTCGAGAACATATCATTGGCCGGTCGGTGCTGGTTACCGGCGCCGCCGGATCGATCGGCTCAGAGCTTTGCCGGCAATTGGCCCATCATAAACCTCGAAAGCTCGTCGCCTTCGATCAAGCGGAGAGTGAATTGTTCAAGATCGACCTGAAGCTACGGAATTGTTTTTCGGAAATAGAAATTGTGCCAGAGATTGGAGATATTCAGGATTTCAAGAGGGTCAAAGACGTTATCGCCCGTCATGCCGTTGATTCCGTTTTCCACGCGGCTGCCTATAAGCACGTCCCTATGATGGAAGCGAATGTCGCGGAAGCGGTCAAGAATAACGTTCAGGGTACCTGGAACGTGGCTTTGGCAGCTTACGAGAATGATGTTTCTGATTTCTTAATGATCTCTTCGGACAAGGCCGTGAATCCAACCAACATCATGGGGATGACGAAACGTGTCGCTGAACTCATTGTTTCGGCGATGCAGTCCGAGGACAGCGGCGGAACACGATTTGTCTCTGTGCGCTTTGGCAACGTGCTGGGAAGCAACGGCAGCGTCGTTCCGCTTTTTCAATCGCAGATCGAAGAAGGAGGTCCCGTTACCGTCACTCATCCCGAGGTGCGGCGCTACTTCATGACGGTTCGCGAAGCGGTGCAACTCGTTTTGCAGGCTTCGACCATGGGCAAAGGATCAGAGATCTTCGTGCTGGATATGGGAGAACCCATCCGCATTGTGGATCTGGCCCGGAACATGATTCGTCTAGC
>JAKEER010000526.1 GCA_022616615.1 Acidobacteriota bacterium | reverse complement strand
TGGCTGTGACCCTTTGACGACCCAACCCGGAAGGGGTTGAACATCGACAGGGACGGGAATTCAACCCCTTCGGGGTTGGCATCCGTTGTTTCGTTAACCACGGGCTACGCTCCGGGACTGGCGTCCCAACGCTCCACCCGTGGCTATTCAAATTGATCCCTCCGGGGATCCTGCTGCCAAAACAGATACGCTAGTGTATTTCTGAAACGGTGTACTTAGCGTACTCATGCCCTTCGAAAGCCGGACTCAGCCAACAAGTGTGAACCCTTCTGTAAACAGTTGTCTGTCCAAGGCACCCCATGTCTTGATTATCTTTATCTATATTTACGTGGACACCGCCACTGACGACACATACAAAACCAGATTCTTCCAGAAATCGTTTCACGGAACTCACCTTTAGGGTTTCGTGCGGATTTCCGTCAGACTGGCATTCGCCCGGCGCAACGTGTCTCGAGCCTCCACCAGGTGCTCCTGCATGGCACGGCGGGCCCCTTCGACATCACGCGCTTTGACCCTGTCAAGAATGTGAGAGTGATAGTAAGCCGCCCGTTCCAGTGTCCGCGGTCCGTCAACGCTGAAGGAGCGCAACCGGACGTTGATCATGACATCATTGATGGAATCGGCCAGTACCGAAAACAGCGGATTACCGGCTGCAGCGGCTAGCCGGCTATGGAACGCGACATCGGTCTCCGCGAATTCTCCGGCAGTCAACTTCTTGGTCTTGAGGGCCTCGATCGTCTCCTGCATGGCTTCCAGATCGCTGGCTGCCGCGTGCTCTGCGGCCAGCCCGGCGATTTTCACTTCTAGAACCTCGCGGACTTCCAGGATCTGGTCTGTCGTCAGCCCACGCGACCGAAGTAACAGATGAATTGGTTCTGTAACCAGATGGGGACCCAGGTGTCGAACATAAATGCCCGATCCGGTTCGCGTCTCCACCAGTCCTTTGGCAATCAGTTGACCGACAGCCTCGCGAATCACCGACCGGCTGACCCCGAGTTTCAATGACATCTCTTTTTCAGACGGCAAGCGGTCCCCTGGCGCAAAAGAACCTTCCAGGATGAGACTTTCCAGTTGCTGCTGAGCCTGATCAACTAACGTCAACTCTCGGGAAATGGCCTTGAGCATAGGCACCTCAAACGCTAAGCAATCGAATCAAGAGACGCGCAAATAGGAAGGCTGCCGCAACTCATTTCCAGCCGTGACAAATACTAATCAGGTTGTCAGACAGAGTCAAGATTTTTTTCTTGACAACGGATTTAGTCTGCACTTAAGCTCTGTATTCATCGGATAATATGTTTTTGGCAAAGAGTTTCGTGGCAGGTGATTCTGAATCCAGTCAGGTTGTCAGGTAGATTAGGTTATTTCGCTCCGCTGGGGCCCCTGGCGTAAGCTAATGGCCCAGGCATCCAACAAGTTCCCCTTGCCCTTGCGCCAAGCTGCCCGTGCCCCTCGCGACGCGGGCAGCTTGGCACAAGGGGCGTGGTGGGAGTGAGAAGCTGCCGCTGGCTCACGCCAGTGGTTGGCGGGCGTCCGCATAACTAAGGCATTGCAAAGGACAGTCATTGGAGGTTGCTTCTCTTCAGTATTCTTAAGCTCCCGCCTTCGCTCAGAATCCGAGAGGCAAAATCGTGGGCGTGGTCAAGATGGCGGTCCGGCGCTCCTGACTGGGAGTTCTGTTACTCAAGCTACTGACTTGAGCCTCCGACCTGTTCAGTAGCCCGACCGTAAGGGAGGGCTCACGACTTTGACGGGTCCCTGCAGTTCTCCCTTGTACGAGGGCGGAACGGAAGGCTCAAAGAAAAGCGGTTCGGCTCGAGGGCGTGCATCATTTATCTTTCCCTCGGGCAGCACCGCACGATGAGGGTAGGCAAAGCAAAGGAGGTAGAAAGCGATGAAAGGAATTAGTTTCTCTGTCAGTCTGGTCGTCTACGTTTGGATTTTGCTAGGCGGCGCGCACGCCCAGACCTTCACGGGAGGAATCTCTGGCGTGGTCAAAGACCCAGCGGGGGCGGTGGTTCCTGGAACCCAACTGATTTTAGTGAACACCGGCACCGGCGAGAAGCGAATGCAGATGAGCAACGACTCCGGCGGGTTTACTTTTACTGCAATCTCACCAGGAGACTACCGGCTAGAAGCCGAGAAGGAAGGATTTAAGAAAGTGATTCAAGCCCCCATCGAGGTACGGGTTCAGCAATTTATCAATCTCGAACTCGTGCTGGAGATTGGTGAGACCAGTGAAACTCTTCAGGTCACAGAGAGTGTTCCGTTAGTGGATGCTTCTACCAGCTCTTTGGGATACATGGTGGAGAGTGTGCAGGTGCACGAGCTGCCTCTGAACGGGCGCAACACCTTGGCATTCATCGAGTTCACGCCCGGAGTGCGCTCCCAGGGTGGCTTCGGGGCCAATCCGGCCAACGTGAATTTCCAGGCCTTTGGAAATTTCTCCGCTAACGGTGGGCTGGCCAATGCGAACGAAGTTCTGGTCGATGGCGCGCCTGTCACTACGGCTTCCTTTTCAGGAGTAGCCTTTGTCCCACCGGTGGATGCCACGCGGGAGTTTCGGATTCAGACCAATGCTTTTCCTGCCGAATTTGGGCGCACTTCCGGAGCCGTCGTCAACTTAAGCATCAAGTCAGGCACGAATGACTTGCATGGCACGATCTATGAATTTCTGCGCAACGACAAACTTGATGCCAACAACTTCTTTCTGAACCGGGCCGGAAGGCCTAGGCCAGTGCTGCGATTCAACCAATTTGGAGCGGCAGTAGGAGGTCCGATCATCAAGGACAAGACCTTTTTCTTTGGCAACTACGAGGGCTTCCGCCAGCGAAAAGGCATTGCGCTGACAACCACCGTTCCAACAGCTCTGGAACGAAGAGGGGACTTCTCGCAATCTTCCCGGATCATTAGGGATCCGTTTACGAAGCAGCCGTTCCCGGGAAACACGATTCCAGCCAGCCAGCTGGACCCGGTGGGCGTACGATTTGCGCAACCGGGCGTAGCCTGGCCGCTACCGAACACGCCAGGCACCCGTACTGCCGCGGGTGACGTTATCAATAACTTCTCGACCTCAGAAAGCCAAGCTTCTGACGTCGATCAGGTCGTGGTCCGCATCGATCATAGCTTCAATGATAAATGGAAGCTGTTTGGCACTTACGGACTTCAGGATTTTCGCCTGGGTGGGTTCGACCCCTTCAAGAACGGGACCACCACGTTTGACGGAGGTCGTGCCGAGGATGACCGATTCCAGCATTTTGTTCTTTCTGCAACCAGTGTCTTCTCGCCCCACGTGATCGGAGAGTACCGCGGCAGCTTTACCCGCTCTGGCTCCAGCCGTATTCCCATGACCCTGGGATTCGATCTGACATCCCTGGGTTTTCCAAAATCTGTGGCGGACGCTGCCCAAGTGAAGACATTCCCGGTGCTCCAGGTACAGGGTCAGCAGGCTATCGATGTGTCTACGACCAGCAATCTCATTAGGAACAGCACCAATTTCACTGGAAGTGCCGGGCTGACGTTAATTCGTAATAGCCATACTCTCAAGATAGGTGGGCAAGTCCGCACGCAGTCGTTCGACGATTTCCTGCAGAACAATGGCTCCCCAACGTTCGCGTTTGACGGCCGGTTTACAGACACGCTGGGTTTCGGTCTGCCCTCTATGCTGCTCGGCTTTGCCAGCTCGGGGAATATTGGGGTGACCCAAGCCACGTCTCTGCTCCGAAAATATCTGGCTGGCTATGTGCAAGACGACTGGAAGGTTAACCAGAAGCTCACTCTGAACTTAGGATTGCGCTGGGGCGTCGATGCTCCCCCAACCGAAAGATTCAACCGCCTAGCCAGGTTTGATCGCACCATAGCGCCGCCACTCGATGCAGTCATCGATCTGCCCCTGCGGGGCGGGCTGGTTTTTGCAGATAACAGTAATCGCAGGGTCGAGAAAGTTTACTGGAGACAGTGGGACCCGCGCTTCGGCTTTGCCTACCAGTTACGCCCCTCGACGGTCGTGCGAGGGGGTTACGGCATTTACTGGCTGCCCTTTACCAGCTACTCATTCGCGTTTCCTATGGCTCCTGGATTTACTGTCACTACGCCGTTCGTCAGCTCTCTGGATGGCGGGATAACGCCTAGAGACAAAATCAGCAACCCCTTTCCGAACGGAATCACGCAACCTCCCGGCAACTCACCCAACTATGACACGCTGGTCACCAACATGGCGGGACTCATAGGCCAGGTGACGGAAGGCAGGCGCCATCCCGGGTATGTGCAGAACTGGAACTTGAATATCCAGCAGGATCTGGGGAATGGCATCGCAATCGATGGCGCTTATGCGGGTAGCAGGAGTGTCGGACTGCCGGCGTTCCTCTACTCGAACCAGCTCGACCCTCAGTTCATAAGTCTAGGCGATAGGTTGAACGAACAAGTGCCTAATCCGTTTTTCGGTCACGTCAAGACGGGAACTCTAGCACAGCAGACCGTGAGTCGTGGGCAGTTACTGCGGCCCTTTCCTCAGTTTGAGAACGTGACCGTGGGCGCAGAGAACATCGGAAATTCCGTTTTCCACTCCTTCCAGTTCAAATTTACCAAGCGTTTTGACTCGGCTTCCCAGATCGCGGTTGCTTACACGCTCAGCAAGAACATCGGCGACAGTTTCTCGGGAGGCACTGTTTTCAACGAGCCGGGAGGCGAGCCCAGTTCCCTCGATTTCTACAACCGAAAAGCGGACCGCTCACTGGTCACGTATGATGCGCCGCACCGCTTGGTCCTTAATTCGACCTACGAAATTCCTTTTGGCAAAGGGATGAGCGGTCTTAGAAACAAGATTATCGCCGACTGGGAAGTGACGGGCATCTACACACTGCAAAGCGGGACGCCCCTATTCTTGTTCGCACCCGACCTGACCAATACCTTCATCAACCAGACGGCTGGCTTTGGACTACCTGTTCGTGTTTTGAATCGTCCCAACAGCACCGGACAGAGTGGCAAATTAAGCGGAGATCCACGCGACCGGCTGAATCGCTTTTTCGATACCAGCGCCTTCAGCCAGCCGCCCAGATTCACCTTCGGCAACGTCAGCAAAGCGCTGCCCGATGTTCGGAATCACTCTATTA
>JAKEER010000525.1 GCA_022616615.1 Acidobacteriota bacterium | reverse complement strand
GACCTCGGTTCCCCTCGCCCCAACGCGGGAAGAGGATGAAGGCTTGAGAAGCCTTCATGGGGTGAGGGGGCGAGCACACGGCTGATTGATCCGGCAGGGCTCGAGAATCCTCATCCAGCGCTGGGTTCCGCGTGCTGATCCACTCTATCGGATTCCCCCTCACCCCCAACCCCTCTCCCGCGTTGGGGCGAGGGGAGCCGAATCCAGCCTACGACCGCAACGAACATGCACACACGGGAGTTGTCACTATAACTTGCAATGTTCAATAAATCGCCTGTTTTTCCTCGGGGACGATGCCTGGTTCGCCGATAAGAAAGACCAATGACTTGTAGTCGCGGAACACCCAACCACTGGCGTGGGCTGCTGGACTACCAGCACCCTGCAGTTCCCTGCTTCGCTGGTCCAACCCCGCTTGCAGCGAGGCGCTGGAGTTGCTTCTATATTTTTGGCGGGCGCCAGGAAAGCCTTCAGTAGCCCGACCGTAAGGGAGAGCGTTACGCCTCGGCTGGGATGCCCTCCCTTACGGTCGGGCTACTGAAAGGCGGGCTGCGGCGAGGCCCGAGCAGTGAAGAAAAGGTAATAGGTTTCAAAACACCCCTGGCTGGCGCCAGGAGCGAGCAGCAAGCCGCTCCTGTCGTTGCCCGCGACCCTCATCACCGAGGCATTTCACTTTGGAGCAAAAATGATGTTACGAAGATTTCTGATTGGTGCCTGCCTGCTGGGCCTTTTCTCGGACGCTCCAGGAGCTTGTCAAAGCCTGGCCGATCTGGCGAGAGAGGAACGTAAGAAGCAGCAGAAGGCGAAGAAAGTCTATACCAACGAGGATCTGAGCAAGTACGAAGGGCTCAGGTCGCCGGCGCCTGTGCCCACGGCAGCTGAGGCGGTGACCAGCTCCGGCCAGTCCGCGAAAGGTGCGATGTCCACGCCTGATGACAGCAGCGAACGCGCCTGGAGCAAGCGTTTTATCGAAGCAAAAGCCCGTGTGCAGGAAAGCAAAGTGCAGAGCGAAGCTCTGCAAACCAAGTTGAACGACTTGAACTTGAAGCTGCTGCGGCAGTCAGATGTTTACGATAGGGAGAACGTTTACGGCCCGCTGATCGCGCAAACCAAGCAGCAGATTGAACAGAACAAATCAGAGGCGGTCGCGGCGCAGCAGGCGCTGGAAGACCTGCGGGAAGACCTTCGCAAGAATGGCGGCCCCGCGTCGTGGGAGAATTCTGAGGCAGCGCTGAAGCCCGATCCGAAGGAAACTAAGTCTGAAGCGCCCAAAACCAAAGATCAAAAGTACTGGCAGGAGAAGCTGGCCACTATCGACAAGCGTTACAACGCGTTAATCGCTCCCCTGGAAGCAGAGCGCTTTCAGCTCGTGAACCGCCGCCCCTTGAAGGACGGAGAAACTCCCTCGCCGTCCGGCGCGCTCGGCCTCGGAGTGCCACCCCGCGTGATTGATATTGACGTTCAGATCAAGGATCTCAATCAAAAGCGCGAACAGGAGAAACAGGAGTTGGTGAGCCAGGCGATTCGCGAAGGGGCCCTGCCAGGATGGTTCCGATAGTTGAATAGGTCAAAAGGGGACAGAATGACGAATGACGAAGCTCTAATGACGAAACAATGACGAAGGCCGAATGTCTGAGGTCCAGCTCCTCGTCATTCGGATTTCGGATTTCTTTCGTCATTAGAGCTTCGTCATTAGACATTCGTTCATGCACGGACTGCCAGAGACCCTTCTCAAACCCACAAAATTCTTCCTGTAAGCCCTTAGCTCTCGTAAATCCGGTCCATCCGTTCTGCAATATCTCTTAGCCGTTCGGGGCCGCCACCGGCCAGTTCGGCTGACCCCCAGCCCCGGAATCCGACTTGGTCGAGAGCCTTCATCACTGCAGGCCAGTCGCAATCGCCCTCCCACAGATTCACGTTGAATCCAGCCCGCAGGCCTTCTTCATCGCGCTTCTTGCGGCTGAATTCCTTAATGTGCAGTTTCAGAATTCGCTTGCCCAGCACCTGAATCCAATGCTCCGGCCAGCCAAAGGTAATCAGGTTGCCGATGTCCAAGTGCCAGCCAATCCAAGGGCTCTTGAACTCGTCGACATATCGCGCTGCTTCAAGCGGACTCAACAGAAACTGATTCCAAACGTTCTCCACCGCGATTTTTACTCCCAGCTCTTCCGCCAGGGGTAAGGCTTTGCGGATTTCGGCCTGCGAACGAGCATAGGCGTCCGCATAGGAAACCTCTTTCTTAACAACTGCCGGCACGAGCAGCACAGAACTCCCGCCGTACATCTTGCACTCCCGAATCGCCGTCTTCAAACCTTCGAGTCCGGCGGCGCGGACGGCCGGGTCTGGGTCCGAGAGCGTTTGCTTCCAGTGAACGGAATCCACGACGCCGCAGATCTGCAGGCCAGTAGCATCCCTTGCCTTCAGCACTTCCTTAACGTCGAAGCCGGGGCTGTCCAGTTCCACTCCGTCATAGCCAACTTCCTTGAGCATGCGGAATTTTTCCAGAAGAGTGCCTTCGGTCTTGACCATGCCGAACATGAGGGCCTTCTTCATTCCAGGGCGCTTCTGGGCCGCGGCAGGCAGGGACTGCACAGTGAAACCAGCACCTGCCAAGGCGATTCCACTCGTTTTCAGGAGTTGTCTTCGTGTGAGGTGTAGCTGAGAGGTATTCATCGGGTCGTTACTCCGAATAGGTGCTAATGAGGATTGCGAACTATAGTGACACAAATAAGCGCTTTGTCTGATTGCGGTCACTGTTATCTAGGATCGGCTCCCCTCTCCCCACCGCGGGAGAGGGGGTTGGGGGGGAGGGGGGATCCCGTGGGGGGAATCAGCTTTGGAACCCAGTGCTGGACGAGGGTCTCGGAACTCTTGTGAGAGCCTTCAACGGTGTGCTCGTCCCCTCACCCCATGAAGGCTTCTCAAGCCTTCATCCTCTCCCCGCGTTGGGGAGAGGGGAACCGAAGTCTGTTTGGTTTGTGGGGGACTAAAAGTGTCGTCACTATATTCCGCTATTGCGAAACCGCACGGCGCCGTTCCCTACAGTATTCTCAACAGAAGTCGATCTTCACACAAACTTCGTAATTCCTGGCAACGCGATTTCATGCTCTTGCAAGGCCACACTCCAGTCTAGCTTGGGTGGCATGAGGTCCTGCTGGGAGTTCAGCGCCTGCTCCCAGGTGATCGACTGGCCCGTGTAAGCTGCCATTCTTCCCAAGATCGCCATCAGCGTGCTGTGACTCATCCACGCGCCATCATTGATAGGTTCGCCCTTCCGTATGCAAGCAAAAAGTTCGTCGTGCTCGGCCTGATACATGTTGTTGTAAGGCCCGGAGTGTTTCCACTCCTTCTCGCCGCGAATGACGTGCACTCGGCGCGAGCCGTCAATTTCACAGTTCCCCTTTGAACCCCAAATATAGTCCTTGGTTTCATTGGCGCAGCCTTGCTGCTGACGGCAACTGTGGAAGCCTTTTACTCCGCTCGCATAATCATAAGTGACGCTGAAGTGATCATAGATGTGGCCAAACTCCGGAGTGTTGCGCACTTGCCGGCCCCCGACTGCTGTGGCCTTCACTGGCATTTCGCCGTTCATTGCCCAGGCCATCTTATCAATGCTGTGCACTGCTTGCTCGACGATGTGGTCGCCGGAGAGCCAGGCAAAGTAGTACCAGTTGCGCATTTGATACTCCATATCGCTCCAGCCCGGCTGCCGCGGGAAACTCCAGATTGGACCTGTAAGGTACGTGGAGGAAAGCGAGACAATTTTCCCGATGGCGCCGTCATGAATCTGCTGGAACGTCGCCCTCTCTGCCGTGCTGTAGCGCCAGCAGAGACCCGAAACCAGGGCAAGCTTCTTCTTGCGTGCTTCCTCAACCGCCTCCAGCACAGAACGCACTCCAGGGCCGTCGACAGCCACTGGCTTCTCGCAGAAGACATGCTTGCCCGCTTCAACGCAAGCCTTCAGATGGGCGGGACGAAATCCAGGAGGGGCGGCAAGCAACACGACATCGACCCCGCTCTGAATCAGCTTCTGGTAGGCATCAAAGCCAATGAAGCTATGGTCGGGATCAACCTGGACGCGATCTTCCGCCTGCTTCTTCAAGATCGCCAGGCTGCTCTTCAGCCGCTCGTCAAACGCATCCGCCATGGCGGTCAACACGATATTCTTGTCGGCCGCCAGCGCCTGCGCAGCGGCTCCGGTTCCCCGCCCGCCGCAGCCCACCAGGCCAACCTTCAGCGTGTCGCTGTTTGCCGCATAAGTCTTTTGAGGGAAAGTGAGGTAAGCAGCGGCAATGCCCCCGGCCGCCGCCGATTGCGTCAAGAATTCGCGTCGCGACAAACTTAACCTGTCTTGAGGATCCCGTCTTTTCATGAATTCCACCTCTGAATGGCGTTCCTAATACTCTGACCTCAGGTTCCAGCTTGAGATTTCTGCTATTTTTGCACGATCAAGCCCATGAATCCAGATCGTTCCGAGCTTGTCGAGTTTGTCAGTTTCGGTCAAACCCCGGCGTCCGACTACCGCTCGAGGGAATTTGCGTCCCCGCTCCTATTGAACATCGCGAATTATAGTGACAACTCCCGTGTTTGCATGTTCGCTGCGGTCGTAGGCTGGATTCGGCTCCCCTCGCCCCAACGCGGGAGAGGGGCTGGGGGGTGAGGGGGAATCCGATAGAGTGGATCAGCACGCGGAACTCAGCGCCAAATGAGGGTTTAGAGCCCCGCAGGATCAATCAGCCGTGTGCTCGCCCCCTCACCCCATGAAGGCTTCTCAAGCCTTCATCCTCTTCCCGCGTTGGGGCGAGGGGAACCGAGGTCGATTAAGGT
>JAKEER010000067.1 GCA_022616615.1 Acidobacteriota bacterium | reverse complement strand
GCCAGTACTTTTGAATGAGCAGGCCGGCATGGAGTTCCTCTAAGTTCACTTGCTGCCCACGAAGTTCCAAGTTCGGTCAAATTCGAGAACTCCCTCTCCCGTTTGTGGGGAGAGGGTGGCCAAAGCGACGGCGGTCGCGGAGGCCGGGTGAGAGGGCAAGAACCAATGGAGCCGTGTCCCTCGGTGGTATGAGGTTGCTCGCTACGGATTGGCCGAGGAGCTAACATCAGAAATCGCTACCTGACACTCAACCTAGCAGGACCCAAAAATCCGCGTTCATCTGCGTTAATCTGCGGCCAATCCGTGGCTCACATCGACTTCCGCCGCGTGGCCAGGTACGAATACAACGCGTAGTCGAGCGGGCGAGACGTGTCCAGCAGCAGATAATCAATTCCCAAACCGCCGCACTCCTGCTTGATTACCTCAATGTGCCTGTTGAGCTGATTCAGGTAATCTCCCCGGGCCTCCTCCGGGACCATCAGAACTTCCCGCTTCGTCTCCATGTCCTCGAGACGGAACGCCTTGGGAAACTGAAATTCTTTCTCTTGCTGATCTAGAACGTGAAACACCACCATGTCGTTACCTCTGTACCGGAACTGCCGCAGGCTGCGAACAATGTCGTCGGCAGGCGCGTACAGGTCGGAAATCAGAACGACGATGCCGCGGCGGTGAAAGGTTTCCGCCAAGGCTCGCAGCGGTCTATGAAACTCGGTGCTCGAGGTTGGATTGACCTTGTCCAGAATATGAAGAATGCTGGACATGTGTCCCAGGCGGCCGCGGGCCGGTAGTTTGTCCACCAGGTTTTCGTCGAAGGTCACCAGGCCGACGTTGTCTTTCTGCTGCTGGGCAAAATAGGCGAGAGAAGCCGCCAGGTAGGAAGCGTATTCGATCTTGGACAAGGCTCCCGACTTGTAGCCCATCGAAGCGCTAATGTCGAGCAGCAGATAGACGTTGGTGTTGGTTTCGCCTTCATACTCCTTCATGTAATATCGATCAGAGCGCCCATAAACCTTCCAGTCGATGCGCCGGATGTCGTCGCCGGGCATGTATTGTCTGTATTCCGCGAAGTCAACACTGAAGCCGAGATAGGGCGACTGATGGAGGCCGGAGACAAAGCCTTCCACGACCGTCCGAGCGATCAGCTCCAGGCTGCCGATCTTGGAGAGAACAGCCGGATCAAGAAAGCGAAACTTGGAAGTGGAGGTTTGGGTGGAAGGCACGGGTTAGACTCCACAATCAAAATCAAACCGCAAAGACGCGAAGGACGCGAAGAAGTAAGAGGAACCACCAAAGCACCAGACGCTGAGGCCTCAACCAGGGTTGACAAGAGAAAATCGAATCTAAACGAGCTCGTAATAGTCTTTGAGCTGAAGAGGCCGCCGAAGCAGTTCGACCCTCTCAATAATGTTGTCGCAGAAATACACAGCGGCATTAACATAATCTTTGCCGCAGGACTTGCATCTCTCTTCAGCAATTCCGGCCGTTCTAACCAGTCCGCCGACATTCTGTCCCTTCCTGTTACCGCCCCAGCGAAGTTTGTTGCCGACTCGATACTCGTACTGGCAACAGTTTCCGTACTTGAACTGAATAGTCCACTCGTGGCTGTTGTCGCAGAATGGGCAAGACGCTCTGGTCTTTACAGTATTAAAAGCGCTCATTTCTGAATACCCTCACATATCGCTGGCGCTTCAGTGGCTCAATCGGCCATTCCTTCGCGTTCTTCGCGTCTTCGCGGTTTATCCTCGTCCGATTTATCCGTGAATCCCTGACTTCGGCGCCGGAACGGCCTCAATCAGTTTCTGAACAATCTTGTTCGAATCTACTTGTTCCGATTCGGCGTGAAAGTTAGTCAGGATGCGGTGGCGAAGCACAGGGAAAGCAAGATGGCGAATGTCGTCCACTGAGACGTTGTAACGCCCCTGCAAAACGGCGCGCGCCTTGCTGCCCAGGATTAGAAACTGCGAAGCCCGCAGGCTGGCGCCGTAGTTTACCCAGGAGCGGACAAAATCAGGCGCCGACTTGTCAGAAGGCCGAGAGGCGCGCGCCAGATTGACAGCGTAACGCACCACCGACTCGGCCACAGGAATTTGGCGAATAACCCGCTGAAAATCCAGGATGTCGCGGCCGGTCACCACGGGCTCGAATTGGGCCTGGCGGTTGCCGGTGGTGGAATTGACCACCGCGATCTCTTCATCCTCGGAAAGATACTCAATGACGATGTTGAACATGAACCGGTCTTGCTGGGCTTCCGGCAGCGGATAGGTACCTTCGAGTTCGATGGGGTTTTGTGTGGCCAGCACAAAGAACGGCCGTCCCAACTGGTAGGTGGTTCCCTGCACGGTGACGCTGTACTCCTGCATGGCCTCCAGCAATGCTGACTGCGTTTTGGGCGGAGTGCGATTGATTTCGTCGGCTAGGAGAATATTGGTGAAGATAGGACCTTTGACGAAAACCAGCGTCCGATGGCCGGTGGTGTGATCCTCTTCGATAATATCGGTCCCGGTGATGTCAGCGGGCATCAAGTCGGGCGTGAACTGAATGCGCTTGAAGTTCAGGTCGGTGACACTGGCGATGGTTTTGATGAGCAGCGTCTTCGCGAGGCCGGGCACGCCGGTGATGATGGAATGGCCTCCGACCAGCAGGGACGTTAACACCTGCTCCACCACACTGTCCTGGCCGATGATCTCCTTGCGAATCTCCCGGAGAATCTTCTCGTGGGCGTCCTTCAGTTTATCGAGGATGGCAACTTCAGATTCGGCGGGCGCTCCATTCAACAGACTGGCTGAGGTGGTGTCGGCATTCAGGTTCATAGCGGTGGTGTCCAGGTGAAGAATAGGAGCATGAGCAGGGCTGCAAGCGAGAATGACTCTCAACAATGACTAATGACTAAGCACGAATGACGAATAAAATGACGAAGCTCGAAGGGCACCGCTCTTCATTCGGGCTTCGGATTTCCTTAGTCATTCGTGCTTAGTCATTCGTCATTCCGTTCTTAATCGACCAAATCCTCTTTGCGGTCTCCAAAGAGTTTACTGTGGGCCGGATTCGATCGTCTTCAGCAGTAACTCCTGGGCCGGCTCAAATCCGGGCGCTATCTCCAGAGCAGCTAGCGCTTCCTTCTTCGCCTCCAGCTTCTTTCCAAGTTCGAGCAACACCTTGGCCAGGCTCAAATGCGCAGCCGCTTTGTCAGGCGGATCGAGGGCTAGCAACGCTCGGTATTCGCGCAGCGCCACGCGATGATCCTTGGCTGCGTGCGCCAGCTCGGCCAGAAGCTGGTGCGACTCGGAATCAAAAGGATAAATGAACATCGCTCTTTCCAAGGCCTGCCGGGCCTCCTCGATCTTGTTCGATTCCTTCAGCCAGATGGCCAGCTGTTTCAACGAATCGAAATCGCTGTCGTGGATCGCGGTTAGTGCTTGCAACTCAGCTGCCGCTTCGGCCAGGCGACCCTCTTCCTTGTAAATCTCGCTGAGCTGCTTGTACGGACTGTCGGACTCGACGTAACCAGGAAAGATGCTCTTGGCTTTGTTGAGATACGCAACCGCCTTGGCGTGCTCGCCTTCTTTGCGATGATAGCTTGCGAGTTTCAGGTTAGCAAAGAAATTGTCCGGCTGTTCTGCCACTAGCGATTCGAGCTTTTTCGGGTCCTGCATGAGCTCTCGCTTCTCCACAATAGAGAAGTCGACGGCCGCAACCACTCTGGCGTATTGGCTGTCCAGGTAGGCATTGAACTGTTGGTCAAATAGTGAAGGGGTCGTGTTCAATGCCTGCTTTAGGACTTCCGTCAGGGTCAGCCGCGCCTTGAACAGCTCTAACATTTTCAGGATGGCCTTGAAACCGAACTCCTTGTCGATAAATTCGCAGGCCTGGCCGGCCTGGAAGTACGACAACTGGAGCTGTCCGGGAGACTGTGGCCGCAGGAAGCCGCGGTTCAGCTCGGCGATGGGCAAGAGCTTCTTGCCCTGGATAGCGCGCACAATTTCCAGATTCAAGTCATCTCCCCAGCCGGGTTTGGCCCGGTGCTCCTCCATGACGGAAAGGCCTTCGGTAAACCAGCGGGGAACGCGATGACCGGTGACCTGCAGCGTGACGACATGGGCGAATTCGTGCCAGAGCGTGCTGCCCCAATTGAAGCTTCCTTTGGAACGCGCCGTGGGCGAGTCCATCACAACGCCACGACCGAAGCAGACACCCAGGGCGCCGAGACCGGGCACGCCCATCGTACGTACGGCAAAGTCTTCGTGGTCGGGGAACATTTCAAAGTAAATCGGCTTTTCGGGCGCGAACTGGTACTTGCCGGAAAGGGTCTTGTAAGCCTCTTCGAGCAGATCGGGCACATAGTTGGACAGAATCTTCGACTCTTTCTGATGTAGCCTCACGGTAAAATTCGGTGTTTTCGATTCATCGAAGTTGGCATAACTGTCAATGAGCTTCAGCGTGTTGTAGGTCCATACGTTGTAAGGATCGTTCTCGAAACCTTGATCCAGCACTTGTTTCGCAGTCTTCTCATCTCCAATCCGCATCAGGTTGGCTCCCAGTGCGGCATAAGCCTTCCAAAGCCTGGGGTTGATTTCGATCGCTTTCCGGAAAAACTCGACCGATTCCTTATATAGACGCTGCGTCACGCAGAAGTGGCCCAGTGACTCAAAGACTTCACCATACCGCGGATTGATCTTCATCGCTTCCTGAATGCTGGCTTGCATTGCAGCATCCTGGCCTTTGGCGTAGAGCAGCACCGCTTTCAGAGTGTGAGCTTCGAGGGAATTTGGATTGATCTTGAAACACAAGGAGATCTCACGGTCGGCGTCGTCAAAAGCTTCGGCCTGAAGCGCGAATTGCGCCTTGGCCGCGTGCGCCGCTTCGAGATTAGGATTGACTTCCAGAGCTCTGCTCAAGAGCTGCTCGACTTCTTCACCGGTCCCTTCGCCACGGCACAAGGCCAGCCCCAAAAACGCTTCCGGATGCTTCGGATTGAGCTTCAGCACGTCGGAAAACACCGAAGCAGCTTCAGCCGGGTTGTACTTCTCCAAAAATAAGTTTCCCCACGCCACCCAGGTTTCAAAGTCTTTGGCGTCTTGCTGCGTCGCTTGTTTGAAAAGAGAATTGGCCTCCTTGAAGCGCTCCAGATGCTGCAAGGCCAGCGCCGCCAGGCCGAGCTGACCTGCGCCTTGACTGGCTTGCTCGTAGACCGCGGAAAAGAGCTGGCGGCTCTGGGTCAAATCTCCAGTGCTCTTCAGCAAAAGAGCCAGTTGCATTTGTGCTTCAGTGCCTATCGGGGATCGCGACTTGGATGCCTTCTCGAAGACCGATTTTGCTTCTGCGTGTTTTCCACGCAGCACGTGAGACCGTCCGAGGAAAAAGTGCCACGCGGGTGTTTCCGAAGACTCCTTCAGATAGGCCGCAGCCAGTGTTTCAGCCCGCTCGTACTGGCCGGTGATGAGCAAGCAGCGCAGCAAGCCCTGACGGCTTTCGGTCTGGCTGCTACCGGGAACGGCTGCCAGGCTTTCATAGGCGCGCAGCGCTTCCGAATAGTTGCCATGAAGGAAGGCCTGGCCAGCGGTCTCAAGACTGGCGCCCGAATCAGCGAGCTGGTGCGCAAGCCAAAGCGAGAAACTGAGCGCGGAGACAAGGGATAAAAGGAGGAGAGCTTTTTTCATGGCATCAAAACAGGACCACCAAGTGTAGATCGTTCCATAGGTAAGAGAGCGGGATCGCCGCAGCCGAAGACTGCGGGGACAGTCGAAGGTTGACTTTGGAGCTTCTACAGTTACCGCCTGGTCGAAATTCGTTGTTCCCCTTGCCATGGGGGACGCCGCGCTTTTGCGGCAGGGAGGCGTTGCCTTAAGACCCCCTATGGTCCCCCTGGAGCTGTGAAAAAATTCAATGGTAGGGACGCGCTGCTGCGCGTCCGCGACGGTAAACCCAACACGGACGCGGAGCACCGCGTCCCTACCGGATCACGTTTATACCTCCAACCGAATTTTTTCACACCTCCCCTTCTCAAGGGGAACAAAGGTGAATAGCCAGACCTTTCGGGCTGGCTTGGCAGGCCCTGGGCCTGCTAAAGTGCCCTCCCATCACTCCTTCTTTGCCGCATTAATCTTCTGGTTTGTCTGCGCCAACTGAATCAGCAGACTCTCCAGTTGCTTGTTGTATTCGGCCTCCGGAAGGACGGCCTTCTTGTACTTCAAATCCTGAATGGCTCCTTCGAGCCGCTGCTTTTCAGCCCCAAGACCCTGTAATTCAGGGCTGGCAGCTAAAGCTCCGCCTGTGTTTGCCGGCGTGCCGGCAGGGGGGTGAAGTGACACCTTGGCTGCCAGCAGCCCTTCCCCGTTTGACGGCGAAGGACGGGCAACACCGGCTGCGTCGCCGCTGTCCTCCAGCAAAGGATGTTCCGTAGCCAGGCGGCCTTGCTCTTTGTACCAGGACTCCACACGCTGCGCGGCGTACAAGTAAGCTTCCAGCATGGAGACTTCTGAATTCTTGTCATTGTCAGCCGCTTTGTTCTTGAACGCCTCGACAAAGAACTGGGCAAAGATCGTGTCGTTGTTCTCAAACTCGCTCTTGGTCGCGGTGATAATGACGCGGCCGTTGTGGCTCAAGGTTTTGGTTAACACGCCGCTGCAAGGCGTGGTGCTCACCAGCACCAGTTGCCGCTTCTCGAAGCGATCCAGCCAGCCCTTAAACTCGGCGCCAGTGGCGTCCGGTCCCACGAGGTTGAATTTGTAATCGACGCTATCGAAACTGCCATGGCCGACCAGAAAAACCAGGAGTCGTGCGCCGGCGGGCATTTTCGCTTGCAAGGTCTCGAATGCCTTCGCCAGCTCTGCTTTGGTTGCCTTTCCGTTCGCCAGAGCTGGATTGACGCTCGGGTCCTCGGTCAACAAAATAATGTGCTCGCGCGGAATTCGCATCTCATCTTTCAGCACTTGCGCCATCTGGCTCGACCAGTTCCAGAACTTCTCTTTGAACTCGCTATTGCCGGAAGCACTGCTGACGATGAGCGCGTAATTTGAGGTTTGCGCGAGCGCCGGCCGCACGGACACGAGCAGGATACTGGTAAGAACAAAAGTGAATAGGATCATCACGAATCTCAAATCTGAAATCTCAAGTCTAACGACTGAGAGCTGAGCGGTGCCCGCCACTTTTGGCGGGCATCCGCTCCAGCGACGGGTTAGGCCTCCAGCAAACACGGTCCTTACCGAAACCATCCCGGCAGAGCGCCTTCTCGACGGGCCTCTTCAACGAGAGCTGTTTTCTCTCGTTCCTGTTCCTGGCGCAGTGCCTTGATGTGGGCAGAGATTTCAACCACGAATCTCGGGACACACGCTCCAAGGCCACCCTTTATCGTGGCATTCTCGCTCGGTCTGGGAGGCCGCCGGTTGACCAGTTCAAACAGTTCAACTTCCAAGGGGGCCAGGATCGCATTGTAACGTTTGTCAATGACAGAGAGTCTTTCCTTCCAATACTTCTCATCTCTGGCTTTTGCAGGTTCAGGTTGATGTGTTTCTTCAGTAAGGAACTGCAGCCCTAGTTGAGAGCTTTCCCAGGAAGCGGGATTACCACTCTTGCGGAGTTGTTCTCCAAGCTGTTCCAGGCCCTGTTCGGCAGCGGCAAGCTCCTTCTTGGTCTGTCCCAGCAATCGATTCGTGTGGAAAAAATAGAAAGAATCATAATAGGTGTCCGGTCCGCACCCGCCCGTCAAATCCTGCAGTCGTTCCCCCAGCATCTTCTGACGCTTTTGGGCCTCTTGCAATCGGGCCCGAGGCTCGATGAACCGTGCACTCCAAAGGTATTCCTGCTCCAAACTCGAAGCGATTATGTCGGCATCCGGATGAGGCTTCTCTACCTTAGCTGACTGCCGGAGCTCTTTGGAGTTGAGTTCGAACTGGCTTCCATACTTACTCAAATCCTCATTGGTATAAACTCTGCTTGGCGCTTGCTGCCGCTTTCGTCTTTTTCGCTCGTCTTTGGCAATGTCCGCAAGGCTTTGAGACTGGACAGCAAGCGAAGGCAGACACGCGGTCAAGAGAGGAAAAAGCAAAGCACAAACTTTCATGTGTGGATCGCCAGATTGTGAAATTCCTGGGGCCAACCTGAATTAGCACTCGGAGCCTTCACCGCTGAGCAATGAATTTGGCCCCGGACAACCTCGATAGGAAAGCGGCCATGCGGGCACTGCCCGACTCCGCCTGCGGCCTCCCACATTCTTGCAACACCCAACTTCGAATACCCAATCCAAAATCGGCAATCGAAAATCCCTACGCCAGCTCCTCGCGTTTCCTCCACGCCCACTCAGCACTCAACAGGGAGCAGAGCAAAATGAAGAGAATAGGCATGTCCCAGAGAGGCAGAATTTGCGGCACGGAATTCGGGCGCTCCACGTAGGTCATATCCTCCGGCAGTTGCCGGGCGTTGGCCAGGGTGTAGTACCTGCCGCCGGTTTCCGAGGCGATGCGCTGAAGCAATTCCCGGTTCTGTCCGGCACTGAAGAACTCGAGGTTCGAGTCGGTGACGGTGAAAAAGCGCTCGGACTTTCCGACCTCCTTTCCCTGTCGGACGGCCGTGACCACTACTCGGTAAGTTCCCTGCTCGCCGGGCCGGAAGTCGCCCTGATAGAGGCCGTCTTTCTTGACGCTCCAATGCAGGGGCAGCTCGGCAGCCTTGCCGCTGGGCGGTGTGATAGCGGCTGTCACCTGTGCATCGTTCAATTTGGTGAATGCCGGATCATTGACCTCAGCGGCGAGCGTCACAACCTCTCCCTCCGGGATGGCATTTCGATCCAAGGTCAGGTCCACCTGGTCAGGCGCCGATCCAGCGAGCCAGCGCAACGTTTGCCGCCAAAACACTTCGTGTGAGTCGTCTTCGTGCGGCATTTCCATTTGCCAGGCCCAGGAGTTTGACGTCATCAGGGCCGCCGCTCGTCCCCGTCCGTAGCGATGTGTGGCTAGCAAGACCAGATTGCGCCGCGAGTCGCTGCCCAAAGCCAGCACGGTGGCGCCGGGTTTTGCGGAGCTGATGAGGTTGTAGTCCTCGAGCTGCGGCAGGGCGTTCCACCGCTTCTCATTCGCACTCTCGTCGATTGCCAGTCGCGTGGCCAGGTGCGAGCGCCCGTGGGGTGTCAGGCGAAACTTCACCGGCTCCAGCATGAAGGAGGCGGATGCCTGGGTCTGGCCAAGCACCACCGGCAGGACATCGGCGACGGGCGTAGCGGCATACTTTCCGGCGTCAAAGGAATTCTTCCCGCCCAACATAATGAAGCCGCCACCACGCTCACTGGCGAAGTCGGAGATCATCTTCAATTGATCGGCGGAAAAGAACGACGCTTCGATGCTGCCCAGGATCAAGCCCTTGTATTGAAAGAGATCCTCTTTCGTCGCAGGAAAGCCCGCTGCCAGGTTGTCTTCGCTTTCAACCCCCTGCCGGTAGAACTTGTTGCCCGAGGTTCTCAGCAGCGTCATCAGCTGGAGATTCTTGTCCGGCTCAATGGCCGCGCGGATGAACTTGAACTCCCAGCGCGGGGCCCCTTCGAGATAGAGAATCTTTGGCCGGGAATCCTCAATATTCAACAGCACGGTTTGAGCGTTATTGCGCTGGATGGGTTCGCCAGGCTGGACGGCGACTGAAACGGTGTAGGATTTAAGACCCTTTCCTTTGGAGGCTAGATTCAGCTCCACCGTCTGAATGTCGTTGTTCCGAATCAGAGCAACCGGCTTGGACTGCACGAGCTTGCCGCCTTCACGCACTTCCAGCACCACGTTCCTTCCGGCGTAGCCATTGCTTCGCAAAGAGGCAACAGCCGTCGTGATCGACTCCGGCAGAACGGTTTGCGGCGCGCTGGCCTGGATCAGTTCGATGTCCTTTTCAATCTCCGGATGGCCAAGGGCGCAAACGTGAACCGCAATCTTGCGGCTTTGCAGTTTGTTTAGAACGGCGAGGAGGTTCTTGGAGCGGTTGTCTGCGCCGTCAGTGAAGAGCACAATGCTGGCCAGAGGCGCGGCGTCCAGCTCTTTGAGCACATCGTCCAGCGCGGACTCCAGACTGGTGCCGGTTCCATCAGCCTGCAGCGCTTGGGGCGAGTCCAGCTTTTGTGCGTGCCTGGAAAAGCGAAACGTCCGCGTGCGGAATTTCTTCTCAACATCTGCCAGGAAGCTGCCCTGGTTTGGATCAAGAAATTGTTTCAGAGCGTCCAGGCGGCTTCGGCCCCCAGCGTCTTGAATTGTCATGCTGCTCGAATCGTCCAGCAGCAGGGCTGCAATGTTTTCGCGGGGCAGAAGCGTTGCGACGTGCAAGGACGGGCGAAGCAGCGCAACCAGGAGGCACAGCAAGATTGAAGTTCGCAAGAGCGGAAGAGGCAGGCGTCTCCAAGAAAAGGAGGCTTCCTTGGCAGCGTTCAAGTGGCTGCGATAGAGGAAGAGGGCGCCGCCACCGCAAGCCGCAGCCAGTGCCAGCAGCATCCAGCCCGGGAATGCGCTCTCGAACGATAGCTTCCCTTTCTCGAAGAGGAACCACTTGTATTTGAAGAAGAACTGGAAGACTGCGTCCATAGCAAAAGCAAACGATGCGGCCTTCGGGAAAGATCTCTTTCCTGAAAGGCCCAGAACTCTATTCGCTAAGGCACTAATGCGTCATGGAATAGATGATGTAATTGATACCCAGGCGGTACGCGGTTGACGAATACTTTTCGGGATAGTACGGAACGTCGGCCCATTCCCAGGCGTCACCGAGATCCGAGTTGAAATTGATCATCACCACGAGGCGCCCCGTCTCGTCAAAAATGCCCCGGAAGTGGGCGTCGTAACCGTCCTTCTCGTAAGTGACGCCGCTGTAGAGCGTCTGAGCTCCGGGCACCTGGGTCAGCGCTTCAACATCAAAGAAGCAATGAAAGACGGGGTGTGAAAGGGGAATCTCTTCAATCTTGCAGGCTGGAAAAACTTTGCGAATCTGTTCCTCAAAACTGGCCCATTCATAAGTTCCGTGAAAGTCGTCGACCACTAGAAATCCGCCGCGCTGGAGATACTCGCGCAGGATGTCCGCCTCCTCTTGCGACAGTTGCATGTAGCCCACTTCGACGGCGTAGAGAAAGGGGTACTTGAAAATTTCTTTGGACGTCAGCGGCAGATAAAGCTCTCTCTCTCTCACATTCAGATTTGTCAGCCGCTTGATGCCGGCGATGAAGGTGAGGTCCGCCTTGGGCGCGTCGGTGGTCCAAGCGCCGTACCGCCACCCATAGCCCCCGCTGTACACAAGACGGGCAAAGGCAAAATCCCTGCCTTTTTCCGAGCGGCTCATCTCAACCGCGTTGTCCGCCGAAAAGCTGCGGGGCAACCGGTTGCGGGAACGGCGCACCGGTTGATCATCAGTCTGTGCCAGCGCCGCGATGAGAAGCAGGGCGTTCAGGGCGCCAGTTAGAATGGAACATTTCTTAATCATGGCCGTCTCGAGAGTGCCGAAATCCCCCTTAACGAAGGGAGAGCAGGCGAAGCCTTCAGGGGGTTGCCCTGCCGATTCGGGTAAACATGCATACAACCCCCCGCGCTTGGCGACTACTTTCGCTTCGCGACCGCTGCGAATGGACGTTTTTCTGGCTCCCCTCCTGAGATCAGGAGGGGATGTGCCGCGCAGCGACAGCGGTCGCGCAGCGGCAGCAGTCGCGCAGCGGCACGGGGGTGGTTTGACGGATGCCCCGAGACCCGTCATTCAAGCGTTTCGTATCGAGGAAGAGTCTT
>JAKEER010000524.1 GCA_022616615.1 Acidobacteriota bacterium | reverse complement strand
GACCTCGGTTCCCCTCGCCCCAACGCGGGAAGAGGATGAAGGCTTGAGAAGCCTTCATGGGGTGAGGGGGCGAGCACACGGCTGATTGATCCGGCAGGGCTTCAAAATCCTCATCCAGCGCTGGGTTCCGCGTGCTGTCCACTCTATCGGATTCCCCCTCACCCCCAACCCCTCTCCCGCGTTGGGGCGAGGGGAGCCGAATCCAGCCTAGGACCGCAACGAACATGCACACACGGGGAGTTGTCACTATGATGTTCAATAAGGCGTGGAAGGCTCTGTTGTTTAGTCCGCTCTAAAGCAAGGAGGAATCTTATGTCCGAGTTAGTACACACTGCTCGTATCAAGATCTACCAGGACAAGCGACCCAATCGCCGCGCTTTTGTAGAGCCTTTTTCTGAACCGCTCCGTTTCGGCGTTCACGGTGGGGTTAAGGAGCTTTATGGGTTGGAACCCGAAGAAGAGCTGCCGACGACCCTCGACCATCTGATAGCCGCTGTGGGTGGCTGACTGGCCGGCACTTTGGCCGGCGCGCTGGATGCGCGCGGAATCCCCAGCTATCCCGACAAGCTGGTCGCTGAGGTGGAGGGAGATATTGAGAAGATCGAGAGACGGCCTGTGGTAACGCAGGTCCGCGTTAAGTACTCTCTGAAAATACCCGCAGGGAAGAGAGCCGAGGCCGAACGGGCCCTGAACATTCACGAGCAGGGTTGCCCTGTTGCCATGAGTCTAAAGAGAGGAATTGCCCTGTCGTGGCAAGCAGAGATCGTCGAGGAGTAGGGAACGGAGTTGCCAACACCACTGGGCGGCGCGGTGTGAAGTGAGAAAGAAAATGGCAGCCAAATCCCCTCTTGGGAGGGGAAAGGGCCGTCTGGCCCTGGGGTGGGTGGCGGATTCGAAGCGACGACCCACCCGTCTGGCTGCGCGACCGCTGTCGCGGGCGACCGCCGTCGCCGCGCCAGCCACCCCTCCCAAGAGGGGATTTTCCTAGGAGGCCACGGGAAAGCCTTCCTCGATTCCGAAGATCATCCAGACCGCAGGGCAGAAGCCAGGCAAGGAGATTTGTGGCTCATCGATGATGGTTCGGAGGTCATTCATGCGCAATTCCCTGCAGGTCGTTTTTCTCCTGTGCGCTTGGATAGCATCGCCTGCGGCGGCTTGCTACAGCCAGTCTTCCGGGGCTATCACGGTACACGTCGACGAGAGCATGGGAACGATTGACCCGAGGATCTATGGCCATTTCACGGAAGAGACACTGAGCGGCTTCGAAGGCACCGTCTCCAGTGAGTTGCTCTTCAATCGCAAGTTCGAGATCCTCGAAGAGCGCGACATCGCGCCACCTATATTTAAGGGTGTGGCCGCGGGCTGGGAGCCGATTGCATTAGACACCCATGTAACCCTCGTTCAAGACACGCAAGTTTACTTTAGCCCGTCCCTCTCGCAACGCATCACTCTCTCCGACCCGAACGATCTGCCGGCAGGCATCCAGCAGAGCGGATATCAGTATGTCCTGCCGCACATTTCGAGAAAGCAGCGGGTGGATCACGCGTTCGTGTTCGAGCTGGGTGAACGGTACCTAGTTCGCATTGCCATTAAGGGGAAGAAGCTTAACGGCGCAGTCCACCTCGCGTTGGGTGAGTCCTACGAGCATACAGTCGCCAGAGTCTCCTTCCGCCTCTCGGCGGGCGAAGATTGGCGCGTCTATACGGGCGAGCTTGCCCCTTCGTCGCGGGTCGAGAAGGGCAAGTTCATGATCTACATTGATTCACCTGGGACAATATGGGTTGATTCTGTGTCGTTGGTACGCGCCGACCTGCATGACGAGGGTTTCCGCAAGGATGTTATCGAACTGACTCGGCGCGTCACACCGACTTCGATTCGTTGGCCTGGCGGCTGGTTTGCCTCAGACTATCATTGGCGAGACGGCATCGGCCCCGTTGATCGGCGGCCCGCCCGTTTCAGCCGCGCCTTTAATGCCCATACCACGAATGACGTTGGAACTGACGAGTACCTTGCGCTCTGCCGCAAACTGCGGGCCGAACCCTATATCACAGTTAATTTCGGCACGGGAACGCCAGAGGAAGCGGCTAAATGGGTGGAATATTGCAACGGCGGGCCGGAAACGCAGATGGGACGCTTGCGGGCGCAGAACGGCCATCCGGAGCCATATAACGTCAAGCTCTGGTCCGTTGGCAACGAAGAATACCTGCCCACGCTCGGAGGCACCAGTGGCAGGCAATACGGGCGCAACTTCAACGCCTTCTCGGCAGCGATGCGTGCCGCTGACCCGAAGATTCAGCTGGTCGCCGTCGGCGCTTTCGACATTCCCAAAGGCGCGATCGGTCGAACCCACCCGATGTGGCCGATTGTGCGCTACATGCCGGATTGGACGGCGGGTGTACTGAGCGAGGCGGGTCAGCAGATGAATTACTACTCGCTTCACTACTATGCGCCGGAGAACGTTCAGGGACGGAGTCCGCCAGACATCAATCTGGCCGCACTGGTGATCGGAGAAGACCTTGAAAAGAAGCTGGATCGCGTGCAGAAGCAGATGGCTCAGTTGGCGCCCGGTGGGAAACGGTATCCCATTGCGCTTGATGAATGGAGCCTAAAGATCAACAACGACCCGACGCCGCGAGACGCGCCAGGGGGCGCCACGGACCCCGCACAGCTCGGCCTCCAGCTCGGAGCACTGACGCTGCGCGATGCGCTGGCTGAAGCGACAGTCTTCAATCTTATGCAGCGCCGCCCAAGCGATTTTGTACTTGGCAGCCGGACCCTGCTCTACGCCTATCTGGTCGGTCTCATCACGGTCCGGCGCGACCGCGCCATCTCCTCTCCGGTGGCGCTGATGCTGCAACTCTATTCAACGGGCGATGCGTGCCAGTCGCTGAGAGTGGACCTCAGTTCGAGCACTTTCAGCACCAGGGCAATGAGTCCCAGTTTCGCGGCAGTCGAAGGGGCGAAACACTTGAACACCTCGGCGCGACTCCACCCGGATGGGAAAACTGTTGACCTGTTTGTCGTCAACCGAAGCTTGGACCACCCAATCGATGCTTCGGTGCAGTTGACCGGGGGGCAGGTTGAGTCCGATGTCGACGCGGCAATACTCAACGCTCCGACCCTGATGACCGTCAACACCTTTGCTGAACCGCATCGTGTCAGCCTCGAGCGCAAGCGCGTGCGTGCCGATGCGGGGCAGTTGAGCTATTTGTTCCCTGTTCATTCCATCGTCAAGTTGACCTACCGCCGGAAATAGGAAGTGAGGGTGAAGACAAAAGCAGAAAAGCGAGAGAATGATGAAAACCCCGTCCGGACAGCAAGGCAAGTTGGATTTAGGCAGCAGTTTCGGCTCTGCTTCTACTGACATTATTGGCTTCCCAGGCGACTCGTGTTCTCTGTCGCGTGCACGCCTCGACGCGATGAGAGCCGCGAGCCAGAAGCACGACCAGCAGTCGCTCTGCGAGGGTGTTTAAAAAGGCGCCGCCCTGGTTCGTAGTCCAGCCTTTAGGCGGAAGGAAACGCCGCTGTTCCGGCTAAAGCCGGGACTCTGGAGATTGGACATTTTTTGGAGTGGCAAAGCCACCCTGGGAGCGCGGGCGTCCCGCCCGCAATTGTGGCCGCAGGCCATCGGAGCGGCCTCCGGCCGCTCCCTGGAGATTGGACGTTTTGGCTCCCCTCCTCGGCTGAGGAGGGGCGGGCGCTGGCGCAGGG
>JAKEER010000523.1 GCA_022616615.1 Acidobacteriota bacterium | reverse complement strand
GCGCTGACAGTACCGCGAGCGGTAGCGAGCGGGTCCTCGCACAGTGCTGCTCGACCAAGCCTGCCACCAGCACGGGCCGTGCCACCCCGCTAAACAAATACGAGAGCATTTGCTGTTTGTAGTACCGGCTTCAGCCGGACCGCCTAAAGGCGGGACTACGAACAGAGACAACTTTGTTCACCTACTTGTGCTCCCTTAGGCGGGACGGCAACGAAGACGATTTTCAGGAGAACCGGTCTTAATGAAACCTTCCGAACTCCAAACACTTTGCGAAGCTGGCGCCAACTTCTATGACCGCGGCTACGCCTTTGGCTCCACGGGCAACCTCTCTGCTCGCATCGATAGGAATGTCTGGATTACGCCGACGGGCTGCAGTCTGAAGGGGCTGACGCCTGGTAGTCTGGCGTGCGTTGATCTGCAAGGAGCACGTTTGAATGCCAATGCGCCCTCCAAGGAATATCCCTTCCATCTCGCCATATATGAGCGCCGGAAAGACGCGAAAGCCATCGTGCATCTCCATTCCACATACTCGGTGGCGTTGTCCTGTCTCGATTCGTTGAATCCGGAAGAGCCACTTCCCGCGATTACCCCTTACTACTTCATGCGCGTCGCCCCGTTGGCGGTGCTCCCCTATTTCCGTCCGGGCTCTGCGGAGTTGGGAAGTGCGGTCGGGCAGGCCGCGGAAGCGCACGATTGCCTCCTGTTGCGCAACCACGGGCTGATTGCCCTCGGAACCAGCGTGAACGAGGCGGTGGACCGTGCTGAAGAATTGGAAGAGACCGCCCGCCTTTACTTCCTGGTGCGAAACGAACCAACGCGCCGGCTCTCGCCGGAACAGATTGAGGATCTGAGAAAGGCATTCCCGAAGAAGCGATAGAGCCACTTCGATTTTCTATTCGACCACTTCAACGCCGCGGGCTTCCAACTCTGCCACCAGCGCTGGTGGAATGATGACGCCGGCTTCAACGTCCTGAAGCATTCGGGCTTCTTTGGCCTGAACGGCTAGCAGCCTTTCTGCTGTTCTCTCCACTTCTCGAGTCGGAATGACCACAACCCCATCCTCATCTCCTACAATCAGGTCGCCAGGATGAACGGGCACGCCACCACAAGCGATCGGGCCGTTGATCTCTCCCGGACCATCCTTAAAGGGAGAAGATGGACTGGTGCCGCGCACGAACACCGGCAACCCAGTGGCCCGAATGCCGCTGGCGTCACGGCATAACCCGTCGCACACCATTCCCGCAATCCCCTTGCGCGCAGCAATCTTCACCACAATATCACCTACGGTGCTGCCGGTCTGGTACTCGTGGCAGGTAATGACGAGCACGTCGCCCGGCTGGGCGATTTCAAGAGCCTTGTAGATGATCAGATTGTCACAAGGCCGAGTTCGGACGGTGATTGCCGGACCACAGAGATGGACGCTCCGGTCCAGAGCCTGAATCTGGTAATTCATAGCGCCAAAGCGGTCCATCGCGTCGCAAATGTTTCCCGTAGGAATCCCTCGGAACTTCTCCACCTGCTGCGGACTGGGCCGCGGTACATTCAAGAACAGCCGAAACAGAGCAGATTTGGCTTCCATTGATAGTCTCCTAAGAAAATTTCCCTCTCGGGAGGGTGACTTGCGCAGCGACAGCGGTCGCGAGCGATAGCGGTCGAGCAGCCAGACGGAGTGGATCGTCGCTTCGAATCCGTCACCCACCCCAGGGCCTGACGGCCCTTTCCCGTCCCAAGGGGATTTGGCTGCCATTTTCTTCTCACTTCACACGCCACACCCCAGCGGTGCTGGTTACTTCCTTCTGAGAGTTTTTGGTATCGCTTTCAAGCCTTGACGACATTCAGCGGAGGCTCACCTCTCAAGACCCTCCGAAAGTTTTCACAAGCCGCTTGGGTTTTCTCAACGATCGAATCACAGGTGCCCGTGGCACAATGCGGACTCAGCACAACGTTGCCAAGCTTGAACAGAGGGTGGTCTGGTTCAGGTGGCTCCTTGGCAAAAACGTCCAAGCCGGCGACTGCGATCCATCCCTCCTCTAGCGCACGCACGAGTGCGGATTCTTCAACCAAGCCACCACGAGCGGTATTGATGAAGATCGATGCAGGTTTCATCTGGCGGAATTCGCTCTCCCCCAAAAGGCCTTTCGTTCCTGGCAGGAGAGGAAGATGAAGCGTGACGATGTCTGATTGGCTCAGGAGATCCAATAATGGAAGAAAACGAGCGTCAAATCTCTCTTCAACAGCCCGGTCTGCCTTGGTCACATCATGATAGAGAATTTGAGCGTCGAAAGCCCGGCAGCGTTTCGCGACCTCGCGCCCGATTCGACCTAATCCGATGATTCCCACCTTTTTACCCGCCAGAGTGTAACTGTGGTGCCGATGCTGCCACATCAACCACTGCCCGCCGCGCATGCTGGCGTCGAGTTGCACCAGGTGCTTGTAAAGCGCCAGAATAAGCAGCAGCGTGTGCTCGGCAACCCCTAGGATAGTGCCTTCCACGGTCTGCGCCACGGGAATGCCAGCTCGCCGCGCGGCTTCAAGATCTACCCCGTCAAAGCCAACGCCGGAAAGTTGAATCAACTTCAGGCGGGGCGCTGCCGAGATCAACTCCGCGTCCATGTTGACGGCAATCACGAACGCTGCGTCTTTCAATTGGTCCAGCTCTTCGCTCCGTGCTCCGGTTGTCAGGGTTTCCAGATGAAACTCCTCAGGCATTACCGAACGCATGATTTCGTAGATCGGCTCGCCGGAACGAACGAGGTAGAGCACTTTGGAGGCGTGTTTCATACGCCTATGAAGATTCCTCCTTCGAAGGGGGTAAAGGCCGTCAGGCCTGGGGGGATGTCCCTGTTGGGGAATGCTGTCTCGTTCCCACCGAGACATCCTCCGTGCCCTCGGCGCCCTCCACGGGGGAAAACTTGTGTCAAGCATCGGTTAAGAACTGCTCACCATGGGGATGCAAGACCTTCCGAACCAGCCATCCAGCCACCCTCGATTCTTGCCAGCCTACTGCCAGATTGGTGTAACATCTCGATGTTGGTCCCTAGCGTTGCAGCGCAGCAGATATTCTTTGCGAGCATCCATGGCGAAGCAAAAGAAATCTTCCAAACGATCTGCATCCGTCAGCGAAAAACGGTCTGAGCACGCTCTGCGCGAGGTTCAAGCTTTGATCTCGAACGGTCGATTCTCGCCCGGCGAAAGACTCCCGGCCGAAAGAGAGCTGGCAGAGTTGCTGGGTGTCAGCCGCCCCATGCTGCGCGAAGCATTAAACATTCTGGAGTCCCGAGGATACATCGACCGCCGTTCCAAGAGCGGCAACTATGTCTGTACAGCCATTCCCAGTTCAGTAAGGGACACCATCGAACAGGCGGTGAACTCTAGCCTGCTCGGCTTTCACGACATTGTGGAAATGCGAAAGGTGCTGGAGCTCTGGGCCGTTGAGAAGGCGTCGCAATCTCCGGAACGCAAGTCGCTCCAAGCTCTCGAGGAGTGCCTCAGGACGATGAGAGAAACCTCATCCCTCAGAACGGAAGAGCAGTTTGACCGTTATCGGGAAGCGGACCTTGGGTTTCACCAGATCATCGCCGAGATGACGGGGAACCTGGCTTACATTCATCTCTTTCACTTCCTAGCCACTCTGGTCAAGAAATCCATCACCATGACCCGCCAGTTAGTTCACAACAGCTTCGGGAAGGAAAACCTGGGCTACCACCAAGCCATCTACGAGGCCATCCGGGAACAAGATCCCCTAAAGGCAAAATTAGCGATGTTGAGTCATTTCCAAATTCTTGGAAAGCGCCTTTCCCCGCGCGAATCGCGAAAGAGCACGCGATTCCGTTAGTTCCCCATGATTCACGCTGGCTGAGATCTCGCATCGGTTCCCAAGCTCGAAGGCCAGGCGCGAACGATCTGGCGGCGTCTACCACGCCTGGTTCGGCGGCCCAGCCGCCCTGAGCTGCAGCCTCATCCTCTTCGTGTCTGTTCAAGCGAGACGCAGAGAACAGCAGCGGCAATGGGCGCAGTCTCTCGAAAGTGAGTCGCTGAAAGCCGGAGTAGCGCGGCCAGCGCTCGCTCATCAGCAAGACGAAAAACTGCTGGCTCTTTTTATTCTGTCCAGGAGAATTCTTTCATTGTTCAGGATCGCAGAAGTGACGAAACTCATTGTCGCTCGAGAAACTCAATCGACTTCGGTTCCACTCGCCCCAACGCGGGAGAGAGCACACGGCTGATTGATCCTGCAGGGCTCCAAAACCCTCATCCAATGCTGGGTTCCGCGTGCTGATCCACTCGATCGGATTCCCCCTCACCCCCGACCCCTCTCCCGCGTTGGGGCGAGGGGAGCCGAATCCAGCCTGCGGTCGCAGCGAACGGGCACACACGGGACTTGTCACCCTAATTCGCAATGTTCTGTAATTTTGGTCATACCAGGGAATCAGTGAGGCAAAGCGGGCTTCGGATGGGTCGTTCAGGGTTCCACATTTAACTTCGCAACTTCTCTGGCCCACAGCCGTGGACCTTCATTGCTGGGCAAGCGACTGTTTTGAATGACGTCCCATTTGCCTTCGTCCGAAATCCGCCGCATACTCAGCACGGCGACGACATTATGGCTGGGAATAATGAGTAAGGCTGTGGCGTACTGTGGACTGCCATTCCCAATGTGATAGAAAGCGTCTTCCGGAACCTCCGGTAGCAGGATCTGCCGGGCATTGACGAACCACCAATAACCATAATGGCCGCAGAAACCAAACTGCGCGTTCCCGGTGTTCGGCGACCAGTCGGTCACGGCTTCTTGGTAGTATTCGTCTGAAAAGATCCTAGTCTGCTTCCAGATGCCCTTGCGCAGCCACAGGTAGCCTAATTTGGCCAGCTCATAAACATCCGCCTCCAGGACCATGCGGGGGCCTGGATTGCTGGGATTCTCATCAAAATCGCGCTCCCAGTGCCAGAGATGCCATCGCGCGCCGATTTTCTCCATCACTTCCCGGCGAGCCACCTCAGCTGTTTTCTTGGACTTAGGGCCGCGGACTTCGGTGAACGATCCGGCAATACATTCTCCGGCGGCTGTGGCGGCAGCGTTGTTGTAACGAAAGCTCCCGGCCGGGGCGGCTTCATTCCATCGGTCGCGATACTGGGCAAACTGACGAAAGCTGATCTGGCGGTCATTCGCATAAGGCGTCTGCCAGGGATCCCGCCAGTAGTGGAGCGCGTTTTCGTCGAGACTTTTCAGTCGTCCTTGGTGGAGCGCCGCGCCCAGAACCGTGGCCTGCAGTGGCTTGATAATGCTTCCAAAGTCTCTCTGGTGTTTCAGGTAGGTGTCTGTCCCGCAGCCTTCGTAGACCAGCTTGCCCTTCTTGATAACGATGCTGATCCAGGAACGTTCGCCTTTGTCTCTCAGAAAGGTCTCATATGCCGCAAGGCGCTGCTTGGACATCCTCAGCCACGCATAGTCGGTGGCCACCGGCCAGTCGGGATCGGGGTAACGAGGTTCCTCGCTAAATGGTGTAGCGGCCCAGAAGAAACATGTGCCGATCAGAAACAACAACCCCGTGCTTTTTGGAATTGGGAAACTTAGACAGCGGAAGAATTTTCCCTGGAGCATTGTGTTCGTGAAGCGGTTTCTTCATGCCGGGCACGCCGCCCGACCGCGGGTTAAGCGACGAATCCAGCCTGCGTTCACCCAGCTGGGTGTCACTCTCTGCTGGGCATGAACTTCTCCACACTGCTTCAACTGTTGGCGGATGGCGTCGGTTGGGAGATGGCTCCACCTGGATTTGGAGGATTGCTGACGAGCATTTTCCCGGCGCCCTTCAAATCGTCGATCTTTACGGTGCCTGCGAGCATCTGGCCCACCTCACCAGGATCGTTTAGAGACCGACCCGCTCGGAAGGGAGGCCCTCTGGAGTCCCGAAAATCAAAATTGACTGGAAAAAGACCAGCGCCGTTGACGAGAGTGACAACGGCGCTGAGAGTGCGGGTACCTCAGAACAGGAATCTCAACCCGAACTGGATGTTTCTGGGTTCACTCACAGTCCCATTCCACATCCCAAATCGAGGGCTCGACACATCCGTGACGAAGGCCGAAGGTTCCCGCCAACTGGCCCTTGCTGTGAATGTATGCCAGTTCCATGCATTGAAGAACTCAGCGCGGAATTGAATACCCACGCTTTCGGAGATCTTCGCATTCTTGACCAGACTGATATCGTGTTTGTGAAAGCCAAAGTTCCTCAAATCCGTGACGCGAGGGCCCTGGCCGTAATAGAAGTTGAAGCTGTTGGTGGGCTCGAATGCGCCCCTGTTGAAGAGCGGCCTGCTGGGGTCAAAATTCCCCTTGTCTTGGGCAAATGGGTTAGCTCCAGGAAGAATCGCGGGAATACAACCAACACGAAACTGGGCCGGAACCGTGCAGTTGCCAGAGCGGAAGAAGAAGGGTGTGCCTGCAGAAGCTCTGTAAATGCTTGAGATTTGCCACCCGCCGAGAATCTTATTGACTGGACCTCTTCTGTCCAGAAAGCGCTTCCCCGAACCGAACGGCAGATCGTAGATGAAGGATAACGCGAAAACTTGAGGCACATCATCCGTTGCCAGCGCTTTGTTCCGGTGCCGTTCAAATGGCGAGATGATCCCGTGGGCGCCAGTACGGACCCCCGCTCCAACAGGCTCTTGCACGTGATCAGACGTGGTGAGTAGTTTGGACAGTGTATAGGAACCCAGAAGCCACGTGCCCTCCGAAAGACGCTTCTCGGCTTTGAACTGGAACGAATGATAGGTGGAGCTACCCGCGTTTTCATTGATTCCGCGCAACGGGCCGCAATACTGCGGAAAAGGCAGCAGGGCCTGGGCCACAGAAGGAGGACAGGCTCGCATTTGTTCAACCCAGCCAGCGTAAGGAATAGTAACACCATGCAGCTCCGTTTGTCCGGGTCTGAACTGATCAAAGAGCTTTTGACCTTGTGAGAGAAGCCGCGGGTCGAGGGCGTTTAGCGGAACAGCCAAAGAAGGCAAGCGGGTCCCTTTGTTACCCACGTAACCGACGCTAACATAGAACTTCTCGGTGAATTCGTGCTCGATCGTCAAGTTCCACTGTTGTGAATACGTGAGCCGGTTGGCGTCGAAGGGCCGATACAATGGCCCCGCCTGGCCGTTCAGAAAGGCCGAGTTGATAAACGGGGGCTTGGGAAAATTCTGGGGGAAGCCCTGGCTGAGGAGGAAAGCCGCTGTCAGCCCGCCGTCGGAGCTGGAGAACGCGGGATTCAAGTTAAATCCATCCAAAGACATGCCTCCGGCCCAACCGGGATAAAAAGCCTGGGTATAGAAGATGCCGTACCCGGTCCGGACCACGGTCCTGGGAGTGACGCTGTAGGCGATGCCCAAACGGGGAGCGAAACCTTTATACCAAGTCTTTTCCGGATGCCGACTCCCAAAACTCGCGGCTCCATGTCGGGTTCCCGCAAAGGCTAACCGGCCGGGGCGGTTGCCGGCGCCGGGGTTTGGACCTACGGGATCAAAGAAAGAAAAATTGTCGGAGCTCTCAACTGACGGCCGAGCCACATCCCAGCGGAGCCCATAATTGAGGCTGAGTGTAGGGGTGACCTTCCAAGTATCTGAAACATTCAGGTTCCACTGGTCGCTGCGAGCGTAAAATTTACTCACTGTTCTGAATTGGGTGTTAGCACTGCTGACTTGCTCCAGCAGAAAACTGGCAATGGCGTTGCCACTGTTGAGGCCGAGCAAACCCGTGTTCAACCGCGAAAACGTGAAAGCGCCAGAACTGTTCCCTTCATTTTCACTGTCGAGAGTCAACTTACGATATTCGCCACCAAATTTGAATGTATGCTTTCCCCTCACCCAGGTTGCCAAGTCATTCACGATATAGGCGGGCCGTTGCGTAAAGTTGAGACCATTGCACCCGAATTGAGAGAAGTCCTGGAATCCAAGTACCGGAGGACTGTTATGTCTGGCAACACCTGGAATCTGGGGCAGCACCGTCGCAAATTCCGTGTCGACACAGCTTTCCCTGCCCCTGAAGTTCAGGTAGCCGAAGTTCACATTGTTCAGCAGAGTCGGCGAGAAGTTGTGGTCCCAGTTGACCCGATTGGTCCAGGGTCCA
The DNA here is from genome assembly GCA_022616615.1 of Acidobacteriota bacterium. Classification (GTDB taxonomy): domain Bacteria; phylum Acidobacteriota; class Terriglobia; order Versatilivoradales; family Versatilivoraceae; genus VFZK01. The sequence continues at coordinate 5,708 of JAKEER010000523.1, read as the reverse complement.
ACAGCGGCGCCATCTGTAATGAATCTTTCTGTGGCCAGCTGTCGGGGCAGAGCAGAGACCTTTGTGGAGATGGGCTGATGATGATGAATGATGACCGCCACATGGTCTTTATCACTGATGTGGTGGTCCACTCGGATATCGATGGACTGTTTGTAATTGACAGGAACGCCGCTGATTTGGGGAACCGGCGTCGAGACAAAGTTGTTTATCGCTCCCGAGAAGGTTGGCTGCGGGAGAAATTGAAACCACTTTTTAGCTAAGGAATTCTGAAGTCGGGAGTCCGACGCGCAGATGACGTTCGGGGTTCTCCCATCGCAGCCCATGAACTGATCTCGTAGAAATGGCAGGTTTGCCGGGCCCACAGGCCTGCCAGCATCATAGGCCGGATTGGGTCGCGTCGTCGCCGGATCATAAACGGGAATAAGGTTTCCGCTACCATCGATCCAGTCAGTGAAGTCGCCTTGTCTTTCCTTGAGTGACGGAATGCTGAGGACCGGCGCCACGGTTCCGCCCCGAGCGTACCAGCGGTCAAACGCAAAGAAGAAATAGGTCTTTCTTCGGTCGGTCCACCCAAGCTTGGGGATTTTTACCGGACCCCCGATCGTGGCCCCAAACTCGTTCTCGATGTTCTTTGGTTTCGGAGCGCCAAATTGGCGGGCATTGAGAGCCGTGTTGCGATGGTACTCATACAAACTGCCATGAAAGTCCTTGGTCCCAGACTTTGTCACGGCGGTGATAATGGCTGAAGTGGTCGAACCGTACTGCGCTTCGTAGTTCGAAGTGAGGACATTGACCTCGCTGATGGATTCGGGAGAAATCGGATAATCGGCGAAGATCGAGACCATCCCGCCTTGACTCATCAGTCCTTGCTGCATGGAGACTCCGTCCAGAAGAGCCTCATCGCCGGACTGCAAGCCTCCGTTGATTCGGGCATCAAAGGTGTTGGCCCCTCCGCCCGTAGTGACCCCAGGAATCAGCAGAGCGAAAGAGGCTGCCGAGCGCTGGTTTCCTGAGACGAGCAAGGGAAGTTCCGCCAGTGCCATAGGGTTGATGGCCTGCTTGAGCTCTGCGTTTTCGAAGTTAAGAGCGGAGACATCTGCCTGGACGTCCACGGTTTGGGTGAGTTCACCAACCTCGAGAATAAAATCAAGCTTAGCTATCTGATGGGCGCTGAGCCTGACACCTGAGCGTTCGATCGGTTTGAATCCCTGCATCTGCACTGTGATTCGGTAGCTGCCCTCTTCCAAGAGACCAATCGTGTAGTACCCTTCCTCGTTGGAACTTGCCGTTCTTTTGATACCGGTTGCGGTGCTAGTCACAGTAATACCCGCTCCCACCACGACGGCCCCACTCGGGTCGATGACTCTGCCATTGATTGCGGCCCTTTGAGCCAAGGCGCTTCGAGTAATCAAAAGAGCAAGAAGAACAAGCACGGTGGCGTGAACAACTAGCTTTGTTTTCACTGTATCCTCCTCTAAAGACACAAAACGATAGATTACTTCGCAAATACTAAGAGCGTGTCTTAAAACCCGTCTGGCGGTCGCGGGCTCACGGTCGGTAGGAACCCTGCGTCATTCCGGCCAAGCGCAGCGCGAGCCGGAATCCAGGCTGGATTCCCGCTTTCGCGGGAATGACGAACCGAAGCACACCGGATGTAGGTCCCAGGCCGCTCTGGCCCAGCGGGTTTTCAGACATGCTCTAAGAAAGAAGTGATGTGCTCTCCTGTGATTCCCGGACAAAGTCGAAGCATGGCAGGGACAGAGAAATTCCTTGGCCTTGGCATTCCAGTCGTAGGCACATCCGAGATGCGGACATTGGGGCGAGAACGCAACGACCTTGTTCTCAGCTTTCTCAGCCGTCTTGACGACCCAGGCAGTTCGTCGGGACTTCCTTGAGGAGCGCGAGCCTCGACCAAGCGCCTAATCTTCTCGATCTCGTCCGGCGCCAGCCGCCAGTCGTTAGCGAAGTGGCCGCGAGGAGCCTCGACGTACCAGGGCGGCATCCTCCGCAGCAGCACAGCTTCCTTGATCGCTGCCGCCCACGGCCGTACTTCCTGGTAGGTGGTGAGCGGCATCGGCGTCATCTCTCCCTTGAGCTTGGGGTGGCATTGCATGCAATGATCCTGCAGAATCGGAAATATGTCTTTGCAAAGGTCGGCGTGGTGTCACCGTCCGCTCTGGGGCTGAGGCGCCGCAAGTACCAAAGACAAAGTGGCGGCAACCATCTTCATCATAAGGGATCCTCATAAGAGATCCTCCAAGCAGGCGGGTTCTAAAAATGTGATCAAGGGCGAGTGTCATTCTGGTATTACCAAAAGGCATCTGTCAACAGAAAAGTTTCAAGCAGGGGAAGGCCGATTTTTCTTTTTGTTGTTGCTGTTTGAAGGAACATTCACTGTTATTGTAGATTTTGGTCATACCAGTTTGGTCAAATCACCCAAGCATTGCGTGACGATATCTCGCTTCGCTCGGAGTGACACTCGCTGCGCGAGCCTCGTGGGAATGAGTCTTGAGCGCGTTTTCGACCTGAAGCTCATAGTGACAGTCGCATGCGAGCTCGGCCTAACCGCACGCGAGATTCGAGCCGTCATCACCATCACCGGCTGGACAGTTCCCGTGGAACCTGCACCGAACACTTGATGTCTACAGGAGACCAAGATGAATGTTAAGCTCCTCCCCACTGCCTTGATAGTGTTGTTTATACTCACAATCCTGGCAGGCGCCCCTGCTGCTGAGGTTCCCATGTTCAGCCTCCACGAAGTGACGTTTCGTGCTGAAGTCACATACAGCAACCCTTACACCGAGCTGTTTGCGGACGCCACGTTGACTGAACCGGATGGCAAGACTACCCGCACAATGCCACTCTTCTGGGATGGCGGCGCGACGTGGAAGTTGCGTTTTGCGCCCGACAAGCCGGGCAAGTGGCAGTGGGCTGTGAAGAGCGCCGACGGAGGCCTGAAGGGCAAAACAGGCACTTTCACCGCAGTGAGGTCCAGCCGGAAGGGCGGCATCCGGCCCATGAGCGGCTTCCCGCGCCACTTCGAGCGGCAGGACGGCTCGCGACTCTGGTTCATGGGAGACACTGCCTGGGCCTTCTTTCACGACAGCCCGGAGGAAAAGTACGATGGGGCTGCGGCCCGGCGCTACCTTGATGCTCGGGCCGCACAAGGTTTCAACGTCATCCATTGCATGATGCTGAGTGAAGCCGGGGATGGCAATTCTGGCGGCAAACCCTGGACTGATTTATCGGCCGAGAAAATGAATCACGGATATTGGCAGCAGGTGGACCAGCGCATCGCTTATGCCAACAACAAAGGCATTGTTGTCGGACTGGCTGTGGCGTGGGCCGACAAGCGAAAGCAGGAACCCTTTGCCTGGCGGATGTTTCCCAGCCTCGAAGCCCGCAAGCGTTACGCCAGCTATGTTGCGGCCCGTTATGGCGCGTACGATGTTTACTTCCTGGTCTCCGGCGAGTGGCATGGCGAAGTGAGGACGCGGCCCAGCACCGAATCAGAGATGAAGAAGGAATTCATCGAGATCGGCAATGCGCTCAGCGCAGCCAACGCGCAAGGGCGGATGATTGGCATTCACCCGATGACCCGGCACGGCAGCACGCGCGAGTTCAACGACGCTTCCTGGATGTCGTTCGGCGACTATCAGCAGAACTATCACGATCTGCACGGCCGAGCTCTGGAATCCCGCCGCTTCAATAAGCCGGTGGTCAATTCCGAATATGGATATCACCTGCGCGATCAAAACGGCGACGGCACGCCTGACAAGGACAACAGCACTAGCCTGGCTGCCATTCGCAACGCGACCTGGGACATCGTGATGGCTGGCGCTTATGTGGTGACGGGCTTCGGGACAACCTACTTTGGAGGGCACCGCGACCCTGGGCCATTCGATCTCGATGCCTCGAAGAACAAGGATTGGGAACGGCAGATTGGACTGATCCAGCGCCTTTTCACCGGGATGGAATATTGGAAATTGGAACCGCACGATGAGCTGATCCGGTGCAACACTCCGCGAGGCACAGAGGCTAAGGAATTCAAGCGAACGATTCCTCCTCCTGCCACCTACTGGTGCCTTGCTCAGCCCGGAAAGCAATACGTGCTCTACGTACGCGGCTTGTCGGACTCAATGGAACTCACGCTGGGAGGCGGCAACTACACGGCTCGCCAATTCAATCCACGGACGGGTGAGTTTACGGCTCTTTCGAAGCCAAACGGAGCGGCGCCGTTTTACTATAGACCGCCCGACCAGCAGGACTGGGTTGTGTTGCTCGAGGAAGGAAAACTGAAATGAGACGTTGTGACCGAGTCACATTCAAATCTTTCAAAGCATGCCGGCTTGCACTTCGCGGGCATTGATAGAGCCGCGCTCACACTGGTCCGGGTGCGATTGAAAGTGAGGTCACGCGACCATGCGTGAAGGCGGTTCGCGCGTTTTCAATGCGTCAGTTTGCCACTAGACTTGAACAGGCTTCGCAGATTACAGCGTGGCTTCTGAAAGGAACTCGCATGAAAGCCATTGTCCTCGATGAACTGGGTGAGCCGGAAAAACTGAAGCTGGAAGAGTGGCCAGATCCCACTCCCGGACCGGGCGAAGTGTTGATTCGGCTGAAAGCGGCTGCTCTGAACCACCGTGATGTCTGGATCCGCACTGGCCGTTATGCCGGTATCAAACTGCCAATCATCCTGGGATCTGACGGCGCTGGTGAGGTTGTTGACGTTGGCCCCAGCGTTGATTCTGAGTTGCTGGGCCGGCCGGTTGTCATCTATCCGGCAATGAACTGGGGAAGCGACGACAGAGTTCCAGGAGCCGATTTCAAGATCCTGGGATTACCCGACAACGGGACGTATGCTCAACTCTTGACAGTTCCTGCCAGCCAGGTCTTTCAGAAGCCCCCGTCCCTCTCGTATGAAGAAGCGGCCGCTCTTCCTTTGGCGCTGCTCACCGCTTACCGGACTGTCGTAACCCGAGCCCAGGTTCGGGCAGGAGAAACTTGCCTGATTACTGGAATTGGCGGCGGCGTGTCCAGCTTCGTGCTGCAGATTGCTCGCGCGATTGGAGCCCGCGTGCTGGTGACATCAGGTAGCGACGTCAAGCTGGATCATGCTCGGCAGATAGGGGCCGCGGGCGGAGCCAACTATCGAACCCAGGACTGGGGCAAGGAAATTTTGGTGTTATGCGAAAACCGGGGGTTGCAGGCTGTCATCGATAGTGCGGGCGGAGAAACGTTCGAAAAGGCGCTCGAGCTTGTTTCGCCGGGCGGGCGCGTCGTTACTTATGGGGCAACGACCGGCCCGGCCAAGCAGATTGAGATTCGCCGGATTTTCTGGAAGCAGCTCAATGTGCTGGGAACGACGAGGGGAACGGCTCAGGAGTTTGAAGCAGCGTTGAAGTTCTACGATGAAAAACAACTAAGGCCTGTTATCGACCAGGTATTCCCTCTCTCAGAAGCAGCTGCCGCGCATCGGCGCATGGAGGAAGGTGGACAGTTCGGAAAGATTGTGCTGAAGATTGAATGAAGTACGAATGTCAAAGCGCGAAGCACGAATTACGAAGCTGACTAGTATTACTATGTTAAGTCATTCGACGATTCCTTGGGTGGCGCCTACATGGCGTAGGTTGCCATGTGGGCGTACGCTCCGCATACATCGCAAAAAGCACGATGTATGCGCCACCCAGAAAGAAACTTAACAAAGT
>JAKEER010000522.1 GCA_022616615.1 Acidobacteriota bacterium | reverse complement strand
TGCTCTGGAGAGCCGTGTGCGGGAAAACCGCCTGCACGGTTCGGAGGGAGGGGCGGCTAACGCCCGCCCCTACCCCTATCCCCCCATAACTAACGCATTACTTTAGCACCTCAGCTCGCATGCACCTCAGCTCGCATGGACAATTCCGGGGAGTTCGTCTATAATTCGCGCCTTTTGAATCGACCGCCGAGCCCTTCTGGTCACCTGCTCGTGGAGAATGTTGTGGATTTGAAAGGAACTGTCAGTTTACCTCTTGCCAGACCGTGCTGGCTAAGGCGGAGGTCGAATATGAGGATCACTCTCCACGGCGGAGCGCCGTATCGCCAGGTGCTGACTCACGGATGGGCGCTTGACGCCCAAGGCAAGGCGATGTCCAAGTCACTTGGCAAGTTATTGAGCCGGAGCCGATTGTGAAGGAAAGTAGAGCCGAGATCCTGCGCCTCTGGCGCTGCGGGCAGACGGCAAGAAGTGCAAGCGCTGCTGGAACTACGCGGTGGATGTCGGCCAGGATAAGAAGTTTGAGACCGCCTGCGGCCGCTGCTCAGCTCCATTGCGGGAAATGGGGTAAATGACGAATTCCGAATGACGAAGAATCCTTACGTCTCGTCTGTTTAGACGTTCGTTATGAGTCAATCTTTCGTGGTCAGCCCTTAGTCCTTCGTGATTCCGTTCCTTTCATGACCCGCTCTCTTTACTTCGTCATTCCAATTGTCGTCTTCATTCTGGATCGCCTGACCAAGGTCCTCATTGAAAGCCGCTTCCTGCTTTACGAATCCCGGCCCGTTATTTCGGGCGTTTTCGATCTGACGCACACACGCAACACCGGTGTGGCCTTTGGCTTCCTTGCCAACAGCAATTCGCCGTGGGTTCCTCACATCCTCACACTGGCTTCAGCAACCGCTTTGATCGCGATCTTGGTGTACGCGCTGCGGCATCCCGTGCAGAACTGGAAGCTACAACTCGGGCTGATGCTTGTGCTGGGAGGCGCGGCGGGTAATCTGTATGACCGCGTTTCCTACGGCTACGTCATCGACTTCCTGGACGTCTTCTATGGAACCTACCATTGGCCGACGTTTAACGTCGCCGACTCGGCGATTACGGTTGGCATTGGTCTGTTGCTTCTGGAAGTGCTGTTTCAAAAGCCGCACGTGGAGGAAGTGAAAACGGTTGCGGCAGGACAGTAGCGAAAAATTCGGTTCTCGCAGCGAACGGCGCTGTGCACTATTTGAAATCAGCGCTAGATCGCCGGGAAACGCCACGGCGGGCGTTCCCTACAGCGTTGCGATAGTTTTCCCAGCTCCCCTGATAAGGTGACTGCAGAGGTCTAAAAGGGTTTAGGCTTGTTCCCCAAACTTTTCGAATATTCCTGGCTGGTCATACACACCTACGGTTTTCTTCTGGCGGTCGCCTTCATTGCGGGTCTATCGATCAGCGCACGTGCAGCCCGACTGCAGCAAGTCGATCCGGCCAAGATTTATGACCTCGGCCTGTACATTGCTATCAGCGCACTGGTGGGCTCCAAGGCGCTTTTGCTTGTCACCGAGCTGGGTTATTACCTCGACCATCCCAAAGAGATTTTTTCTTTGGCAACGCTGCGATCGGGCGGCGTCTACTATGGCGGCTTTATTTTGGCTGTGATCGTCGGAGTCACCCTGGCCAAGAGACACAAGCTGCCGGTTTGGAAAGTAGCAGACGCTTCGGCGCCAGGCATCGCCCTGGGGCAGTCGATTGGTCGTCTTGGCTGCTTTGCAGCGGGCTGCTGCTATGGACGTCCGACCGCGTCGGTTTTTGGCGTAACGTTCACAAATCCCTACAGTCACGAAACTGTCGGCGTTCCATTGGGAGTGCCTCTCCACCCGGTCCAGATCTATGAGTCCCTGGCCAGCCTGATTCTCTTCGCCATCCTTTGGCAAGCCTTGAAGCGAAAGCGATTCGACGGGCAGATCTTCATCCTCTACCTTTCCCTTTACTCATGCACGCGCTACGTTATCGAATTTTTTCGCGGAGACATGGAGAGGGGCTTCGTTCTGGGAGGGCTGTTGTCCACTTCACAGCTTATAAGCCTGCTGCTGATAATTATTGCGGCCGTGCTATTCTTCATTTTGAAGCGGCCCGACGCAAAGCCAGTCGGCGTGAAGACACACTGACTGAGGATGGGAGCAGCTGTCTCAACTCGATCTACGCGTAGCTTGCAAGAAGGAGTCATCGATCAGAGAACGTCTCACATTGGAATCTCCACGAAACTTTTCCACCCCTCCACTCACGCGATTCTTCTTCGAGTGGGTCAAACTGTGCCGATCCTGTCCCCAAGAGAAACAGACCAGCACAAGCGCCTCGACCGCTTCCTGAGCGAAGCCTTTCCTGAGCAGAGCCGCTCCCAGATTCAGAAATGGATTGACGAACAACAGGTTCTTTTGGATGGGAAGCCAGTCAAGGCGGGCTACAAGCTCCGCGGCAAAGAACAGATCGAGATTCGTTTGCCGGAAGCGAAACCATGTGTCGTGCTCCCGGAAGCCATTCCCCTCGACATTGTTTTTGAAGACTCCGACCTCGCGGTCATCAACAAGCCCGCCGGCATGGTGGTTCACATCGGCGCCGGAGTTCATCAGGGAACGCTCGTTAATGCCCTCCTGCACCATTTCCACGATCTGTCACGATCCGGCGGCACTGACCGGCCCGGGATCGTACACCGTCTAGACAAGCAAACTTCCGGACTGCTGGTGGTTGCCAAGAACGACTTCAGCCACGCTCACCTCTCGCGTCAGTTTCAGTCGCGAGCGGTGACCAAGCGATATCTGGCCCTGGTGCACGGGCAGATGAGCAAGCCCAGCGGAGAGATTCAAAGCGCCATTGGACGCGATCGTGCCAACCGGCTGCGCATGTCCACACGCGGTTCCCGGTCTCGCGAAGCGCATACAGTGTACGAGGTCGTGGAACGTTTTCTTCGGTTCACACTCCTTCAGCTCACCATCAAAACAGGGCGAACGCATCAAATCCGCGTGCATCTGAGTTCTATCAAACACCCTGTCGTTGGAGATACGCTCTACGGCGCGCCTCCTCGAATTGCCACCTCCGCAGGCAGGCGGTCTCTCCCTACTCTGGACCGAAATTTCCTGCATGCTGCCTTTTTGAAACTTCTCCATCCCCGCACACAGCAATCCATCAGTTTTTCGAGTGATCTGCCTCAGGAGCTTGCCTCCTTCCTTGATAAAATTCGCAAACTGAATTCGAGCTGATTCCCGCCAGGGTTCCGTCAAGTCCCCCTTAAC
>JAKEER010000521.1 GCA_022616615.1 Acidobacteriota bacterium | reverse complement strand
GGCCACGGCGGGGGTGGTTCGTCGTTGCGGCCGCACATGATGCCTGCTGCGAAGCCCACCACCCCGCGCTGGCTGACACCGGCGCTGCCCCTCCTCAGCCGGGGAGGGGATTTTTTTCAGGCAGGTTATTTCTTAACGCTGCCTAAGGATACTCAACATGAAGATCAAAGACGTGGAAGCGATGGTGCTGAAGTCGTCAGAGCTTTATTCCAATCCCAAAGGCGCCGAGGAATCGCATGGCATAGGCTACATGCTTGTCATCAAAGTCACGACGGATAACGGCATTGTTGGATACTCCGATGTGGAGACACAGTCTCACGTGGCTAAGGCCGTCATCGACGCGCCTGCCGGAGGAGCCGGCATGATTGACGGGCTGCGCCAGGCCTTGATTGGCGAGGACCCCTTCGAAGTCGAAAGACTCTGGTACAAGATGTATAAATGCAGTGTCTATTACGGACGGCGCGGCGCAGCGATTCAAGCGCTCTCGGGGGTGGACAATTGTTTGTGGAGCATCATTGGCCAAGCAGTGAAACAGCCCATTTACAAGCTACTCGGGGCTCATCGGCGCAACAAGGTGCGTGCTTATGCCAGCACCTTGTTCCGGCCAACTCCGGAAGGGATGGCCGAAGCTTGCCACGGGTACATCGAACAGGGATTCACGGCAGTGAAGTTTGGCTGGGGAGTTTTCGGAGAGGACGCGAAGCTCGACGTGGAACTGGTCCGGGCCGCTCGCGAGACTTTAGGGCCGGACCGCGACCTGCTGATTGATCCGGGTTGGATGGTTGAGCGCACTGCGGAAGAGTGCATACGCATGGTGCGAAGCATTGAGCCTTTTCGTCCATTCTTTGTTGAGGACTGTCTCCCCCCTGAGGACTATGACAGCTATGCGAAATTGGCCAATGCTGTCGAAACCCCGATTGCAGCGGGAGAGCAGGAATCGACCCACTGGGGTTTTCGGGATCTGATCGAGCGAGGCCAGATTGATATCGTTCAGCCCGATCTGACCCGTTGTGGTGGCTTGACCACGGCTCGCCGTATCGCCCATATGGTCGAAGACCACAACCTCGCCCTGATTCCCCACGCCTGGAGTTCCGACATTCTTACCGCGACGACCCTGCAGTTCCTGGCCTACATCAAGAAGGCATACTTTGTTGAGTTCAATGTCAGCACCGGAGAGATCAGCCGGCAGTTGGCTAAGAACCCGATCACAATGAAGGACGGGTGGGTAGAGATTCCCGACAACCCGGGCACGGGTATAGAAGTTGACGACTCGGTGATTCAGAAGTACCGCGCGTCGTGAAAAGGGGAAAACTTGAGTCGCCGTGGCTGGTCTCCCAAGCTCCGTAGGAGCGGCATCATCGTTCCGTGCATCAGAGGGATGCCGCTCCTACGGAGGTTGAGCTATTATTTGTGACGGGCAGCGTTTCTATGAATATCTGGCCCCTAGCGGAGCCTCCTTCGTGACTGTTGTTTTGCTTATCGCGTTGGTATTCTTAGTGCCTCAGGGAGACAAGGTTCCCAATATGATGGACGAACTGAAATTGGTGCTTGACTCTCCCTTTTTGCCGCCGCCGCGCTTCTTGCGGCAGGGGTCCCGAGAATGCCCAAGACCCCCTATGGCTCCCCTATGGCCCCCCTCGTAACGGGGACAAAGATGAAAGCCAGACCTTTGGTCTGGCCCGCGCTGGAGAAGCAGCGCCCATTGATGTCAACTTAAGGCAGGACCGGGCCCACGATTGACGAAAGGCACGCCAATCGTGGACGAAACCCCCTTAAGTTGACATCAATGAGCAGCGCCCTGCTATCCGATAAAACGAAATGGAACAATGTTGAAGCAATCCTTTAATTGGAGGTGTGCCGTGAGAAAACTCAAGAAAAATATCTACGCAACCATTCTTCTCTGCTTCCTGGCTGCACGGGCAGGCCAGCCACAGGCTCTGCCCAAGGTGCTGGACACGGATTCGCAACCTCTTCTCGCCCAGACCTTGCGGCTGGATGAGGCCCTCTCTAGCCTTGGCAGTGTCCTCTCCAGCACTGACTCGCGCCGGCTCCATGCATTGCAGAAGCAGGCGCCAGGCCGGGAAGTCGTGCGCGAGATCCAGGAGATTCTCGATCCGTACTGTCTGGCTTTGGTGGAGATTAATCCCGAAGCGCGCGTCAAAGTGGTGCGGGGTCCAGCTGCCGCCGAACTGGTCCAGAACGGCTGGAAGACATTTCTGGTAAAAGTCCACAACCAGGCCGCCGTCAATGCGGCGCTGGAAGCCGAAAGCCCGAATGCCGGGCCCCTGCTTCACCGTTCAACTGGCGAACCCCGCCGCAAGGACGAGAACGTGATCGCCCCTGGAGAGGCCGCCAACCGGTTCCTGGAACTCTCCATGTATCGCCAGCGGCCGATGACCAAGGAGCTTTCCGGCCTTGGGCTGGAGTACGCCATTCTCCAGATCAACAGCAAGACCTCCGGCCCCCGCGAGGCGAAGATTGGATTCCACATCGGTCAGGGCACGCAGGACATCGGCTTCCGCAACGCTGTCGACGTTCTCTTCAACTGCCAGCCATCCGTCAAAGTCGTCTTTCGCATTAAAGATGAAGACGGCTCGCCGACCATGGCTTCCTTGGTGATTACCGACGGAGTCGAGCGGCTGCTGGAGGATCCACAGAAGGAACCCTTCCCAAAGGACTACCGTCTGACGCTGGCCTATCGGCGCAATTGGGAAGAGGGTAAGTTTGAAGGCGCCCAGGACAAGCGGGGCGCCAAGCGCCTGATTGGACTGTATCCCCTGCCTTCCCGCCGCCACGCGGGTGGTGACGAGTTTCCCGACTTCTTCTTTCATCCCCAGGTCTATCGCGCCGATGGCGAGCACGTTTATTTGCCGCCTGGCAGCTACCAGATCGCCTTTGGGCGCGGCCCCGAGTACCTGCCCCAATCGCAGCAGATAAAGATTCCGTCCGGTGCTAAATCGTTTGAAGTTTCTCTGCGCCTCAAGCGCTGGGTTCATCTGGCGCGTAACGGGTGGTACAGTGGCGACCACCACGTGCATGCCGCCGGGTGCAGCCATTATGAGAGCCCAGAAGAGGGCGTGCAGCCCGAGCACATGTGGCGGCAGGCCGTGGGCGAGGATCTGAACGTCGCCTGCGTTTTGAGTTGGGGGCCTTGCTGGTACCACCAGAAGACCTATTTCAAAGGCAAAGCGCATCCGCTCTCCAACGAGCAAAACGTGATGCGTTACGACGTGGAGGTTTCCGGTTTCCCGTCATCCCATGCCGGTCATGTCTGCCTGCTGCGCCTTCAGGAGGACGACTATCCGGGAACGACCAAAATTGAAGAATGGCCTAGCTGGACCCTGCCCGTATTGAAATGGGCGCGTTCTCAAGGCGGCGCGGTAGGCTACGCGCACTCGGGATGGGGGTTGGAGCCTCTGGAGCCGGTCAAATCGTTCCCCAATTTCGTCCAGCCCAAATACGACGGCATCGGGGCCAATGAATACATTGTGACGGTCGCTCATGATGCTGTGGATTTTTATTCCGCCGGCGATACACCGTTACCTTGGGAACTCAACATGTGGTATCACACGCTAAACACCGGTTTCCGTGTCCGATTGAGTGGCGAAACCGACTTTCCCTGCATCTTCGACGATCGCGTTGGACTTGCCCGCACTTATGCCAAGCTGGACGGCAAGCTGGATTTCGACCGGTTTGTCGACGCCATCCGTGATGGGCGCAGCTACGTTTCCGAAGGCAGGTCGCACCTCATCGATTTCCATGTGAACGCCACCCAGCTTGGAAACGGGCAAAGTCAAGTTGAGCTGAACAGCTCGCAGAAAGTTCAGATCACTGCCCGGGCCGCGGCCTACCTGCCGCCAGTCCAGGACGAGATCGGCGCCATTATCGCCTCCCGCGCTCCCAATCTGCCGCCGTACTGGGACGTTGAGCGGGCGCGCGTCGGCAAGAGCCGCAAGGTGACGGTAGAACTCGTTGTGAATGGAGAGCCCGTTGATCGCAAGGAGATTGAAGCTGATGGGCAGTGGCAGGACGTGCGCTTCGAGCGGCCGGTGGAGCGCTCAAGCTGGATGGCGCTCAGGATCCTCTACAGTGCGCACACCAATCCCATCTTCGTGCTGGTGAATGGCAAGCCCATTCGCGCTTCGCGCCGTAGCGCGGAGTGGTGCCGGCGGGGCGTGGACCGTTGCTGGGAAATGAAACGCGCCCGGATTCGAAGTGAAGAGATCAAGGATGCAGAAGCCGCCTACGAGAAGGCACGCCAAGTTTACGACCGGATTATCGAGGAAAGTCCCGAAGGGTAGACCGTGAGGCGTATTGCGATTATTACTATGTTCCTTTACCTCGGGGTGGCGCAGACATCGCGCCTTTTGCGATGTCTGCGCATCGCACCGCACACATGGCAAACCGCGCCACGTGTGCGCCACCCGGGAACTTGTTGTCAACTTAACAAAGTAATACTATGCCAACAGGAAAACGCCAAGAACGCAGTTCGCAATTACTCTGCGAACTCCACCTGCACAGGCTGGCGAATAATGTTCTTTTCGTGGCCCAGGTTCAGGAGCAACTGAACGGCTTTTCGCTCGGCGGCGCCGTAATTCAACGTGCGGTCGTTGACGTACATCCCGACAAACTTGTCTGCCAGCTCCTGTTCCATGTCTCGGGCGAACTGCATCGCATAGTTCAGCGCTTCATCGCGATGTTCCAGCGCGTACTCAATGCTTTGGCGCAGAATCCTGGAGATGCGGGAGATAAGTTCTTGACCGAGATCCTTTCGGATGACATTTCCACCCAGCGGCAGCGGAAGCTGCGTTTCCTTATGCCACCACTCGCCTAGGTCAATCACTTTGTGAAGCCCGAGGCTGGGAAAGGTGAGCTGCCCTTCATGGATAATGAGTCCCGCCTCCGCCTTTCGGCGCATCACCGTCTCAAAGATTTTATCAAAGGGAACCACCAGCGGCGTGAAGTCAGGCTCGAAGATCTTCAGAATCAGAAACGCCGTCGTCATCTCTCCAGGCACCGCCACCACTTTGCCTTTCAGCTCCTGCGGCTTCATGGGGGCTTCTGCAATCACGAGCGGCCCGTAACGATCTCCCATGCTGGCGCCGCTGCTCAGCAGCGCATATCTCTCCGCGAGATAAGCATAGGCGTGAAACGAGACTGCCGTCACCTCGTACTCTCCCTGCAAGGCCTTCTTGTTGAGCGTCTCGATATCGCTCAAGACATGGTTGAACTTCAGGTCGCCTGTCCTGATCTTGTTCGTCGCCAACGCATAGAACATGAAGGCGTCATCAGAGTCCGGGCTGTGCGCAACGGTTATCTGCCGGGTTGTCATAAGAAAATAACTCCCCCCTGAGACCGCTTGTGCCGCGTTCAGATTGTGTTAAAGGGTCAGCAGAGCAGGAACAAGAAACTAAACTCCCCTTTCAGGGAGCCCAGATAGTAGCCGGAAAGCTTACGGTGCGCAATTGATATCTTGCCCGCTGATATCTTGCCCGCCAATCGCAATGGCGGCCTGTGCTAGAATCGCGGCGTCCCCTTGGAGGATTGAGTTTATTCCCCTTAACAAAGGCGGGCGGCGCGAAGCGGGCCGGAGCCCTTGCTGACGCGCGGGCTACTGACTGGCGCCGGCGCTGTCAGTAGCCCGACCGTGAGGGAGGGCTGCAGAGCTTGCCCGCCACTTTCAATTGGACCCCTTCACGGAGTTCTAATGCCGGCGTCGCGGCGCACAACGGATGAAAATTCTTCGTTCTCTGTCCTCGTTCTGGTCGTAGTACTCGGCGTTTTGTCGAGGAAGAGCACGAGGACGACCAGGAGGACGGTTTTCAAGAGAGACCTGAATGAACGCCCTACCTTTAATGCTGGGAGTCTTATGCGTCATCGCTATTGGCTATCGCTACTACAGCGCCTTCATCGCCACCAAAGTGCTGGTTCTCGATGACGCACGCCAGACCCCGGCGCATCGGCTTTATGATGGACACAACTACTTTCCAACCAACAAGTGGGTTTTGTTCGGACATCATTTTGCCGCCATCACCGGTGCCGGGCCCCTGATTGGCCCCGTCCTTGCAACCCAGTTCGGCTTCCTGCCGGGCCTGCTGTGGCTGGTGGTTGGGGTAGTGCTCGCCGGCGCGGTGCATGACTTCATTATTCTCTTCGCCTCGGTGCGCAGCAATGGCAAGTCGCTGGCAGAGATCGCAAAGAAGGAAATCAGCCCGGTGGCTGGCATAACTGCCGCGGTAGCCATCCTGTTCATCGTTATCATCGCGCTGGCGGGCCTGGGGCTGGCCGTCGTCAATGCGTTGCGCGAAAGCGCATGGGGAACCTTTACGATTGCCACCACCATACCGATCGCTCTGTTTATGGGCCTATACATGTACCGCTTTCGGAAAGGCAAGATCCGCGAAGCAACAGTGATTGGCGTAATCGCGCTGATTGCTGCGGTCGTCCTCGGCAAGCTGGTTCCCGGCTCTCCACTCGGTCCCTGGTTCACTCTCTCGAAGAACGAGATCACCGTTTGCATTGCCCTTTACGGCCTGGCCGCTTCCATCCTGCCCGTGTGGATGCTGCTTTGCCCGCGCGATTATCTTTCTTCTTTCATGAAACTTGGCACGATCGCCTTCCTCATCCTCGGTGTCTTTGTCGTGCACCCTGACTTGAAAATGCCTGCCTTCAGCCAATTTGTGGACGGCGGCGGCCCCATCATCCCCGGCAAGCTGTTTCCGTTCGTGTTTATCACCATCGCCTGCGGCGCCATCTCCGGATTTCACGCGCTGGTCGGATCGGGAACAACGCCGAAGATGATTTCCCTGGAGTCACACATCCGCCCGATTGGCTATGGTGCGATGCTGATGGAAGGCGTCGTCGGCGTCACGTCATTAATTGCCGCGTCTGCGCTCTATCCCGGCGACTACTTTGCCATCAACGTGGACCCGGAGAAATTTTCACAGCTTGGGATGAGTGTGGTGAACCTGCCGGGACTGGAGAGAGAAGTCGGCGAAGTTGTTACTGGCAGGCCAGGAGGCGCGGTGTCTCTGGCGGTGGGCATGGCGCAGATCTTCACTGCCATACCAGGGATGAAGGGACTCATGTCCTACTGGTATCACTTTGCCATCATGTTTGAGGCGTTGTTCATTTTGACGACAATTGATACCGGAACGCGCGTCGCACGCTTTCTGGTTCAGGAGTTCTTCGGGAAGTTTTATAAGCCGATGGAAAGAACGGACTGGATGCCCGGAACAATCGTGTCGAGCGTGCTGGTGGTCGCTGGCTGGTCTTACTTCATCTTCACTGGCAACATCAGCACCATCTGGCCGATGTTTGGAATTGCCAACCAGCTTCTGGCTGCCATCGCGCTCTGCGTGGGAACGACTTTCATTGTCAACATGGGCCGCGCGCGGCTGGCGTGGGTAACACTGTTGCCGCTGTCTTTTGTCTCCACCACAACGCTGACCGCTGGCTACAAGAGCATTACGGACAACTTCATGCCTCTGGCGCGCAACCTGGATCCGTCGGTGAGTTTTCAGGGGAAGCTTAACGTGGTGCTGACGATTATCATGATGACCTGTATGGTCATCATTTTGTTGGATTCCATGCTGAAGTGGCGCAAGGCATTTTTCAGCGAGAAGCCGGGCGGCGTGCCCGTAACGGGATAGGGAGTTGCGTCCCGTAATGCGGACAGCTAAGGCGTGCCACTTTGAGTGGGCGGGTCTGCCGTCGCGCTCGCTTCAAGCCCTAAAGAACCCGGCTTCACCGGCTGAAGCCGGCCGCACGACAGAACATCATCAACAACACCACGTTCCAAAGCGTTTCCCGCCGCTGAGCCCTTCGATACTTCGAAGTGATACTCCTCGGCGTCGGGATCCCTGCCTCGCTCACGGACTAGAACATTCCCCCAGCAGCCTTTGCCGGGGCTTCTGCCACATCAAAAGTCACCTGGGAATTTGGAATCAACTGGATGCGCTTGCACTTCCGGCATTTGATTTCCACACCCAGAGGCGTGATCTTGGCCATCAGACTGCCGCACAGGCAGCGATAATCTTCAGAGTCGGAGGACGAGGGGAATGCTGGGTGGTTTCGAGACTCCATACTGCCTCCAAGAGAGGGATAATGACAATAAAGACGGGTTGCGAAGCTCTCTGCCGTGCTTGCCAGCAGATCCAGGGTGCCTCCTCTTCTGTTCCGGACCAGAGGTTGCTTGAGTGAAGCCCCATAGAACAGACAGGCCGCTACCAGCTTGCACCCGCATCGCATGCGAAACTGAATTTGCATGCACATCGTATTAGACGTAGCTCCGGGCGAAAAGTTCATGGATTCTTGTAAACCAGTTGTAAAATCAGACTCTATGCCGTATTCGACTTCCTGATCGAACTGCGGCCATCTGCGAACGCTCGCAGCAATCTGTCTTGGGAAGGATGTCTTCCCCAACACCCCGATTCAAAATTTCAGGCAGAATGACATTCAGCCATAATAGATACGCACTGAAGGAATGGGCTATCACTGTTCAGTTTCTGAAAACAGGGCGGCAGGTCCTCCTTTTGCGTAAGGGCGGAATTCATGAACAGCGGGACGGGTTTAACGTCGAACACAAAGAGTTCTTTCTATTCCCGACCTATCTACATCAAAACTGGCAAGCGCTGCACCCATCTGCTCAAGCTGAATTCGAAACCTTGCCAGAGGAACCATACCCTGGCAAGCTGGTCCGCTTCGATACCTGCGCCCAAGTTAAGTACGTTATAAAAATTGAAAACGTTGATGCGTTGAGACGACTTGACGGACTGCACACTCTGTCTTGGGAGGCCGTGCAACAGCGGTTTCATTATCGCGATCGGCCAGGCTTGCACTTAATCCTGCTGCAGGTTTACTGGTTGCCGACTCCTCAATGGATCGAGAATCGGGAGGCCTACGAGGGTTGTGTGTCGTGGGTACAATTGGAATCTTCTCTTTCCACAAAAGGGGCAGAAAGTGTCACGTCTCCGGCTGAGTTTGAGGCAAAGGCTCAAGAGATTCGTAGATTGATCGGAATGAGTAATGACTAAAGGCACAGCGGGAGGCTCAGATTTGCCTCTTCAGATCAGAAGATCACAGCCCATCGCTCGAGGTGAAAATCACGTAGCGCAGACCTCCTGCTTTCTAGGGAGGTCTGCGGCTTTGGGCTGATTCGGAGACGAAAAGCCGCAGACCGCCAGAAAGCAGCCGGCTGCGCTACACGATCTACACGATCTGATAACGGCCTGCAGAGAAGTTTTTCATGCCGCGCGGCGGCGTCACATTCGATGAAAATATTCCCCCTAACAAAGGGCGTAGTGGCGCGAAGCGACAGGCTGGAGATTGGACTTTTTTGGAGTGGCGCAGCCCACCCTGGGAGCGCGGGCGTCCCGCCCGCCTCGGAGCGG
>JAKEER010000520.1 GCA_022616615.1 Acidobacteriota bacterium | reverse complement strand
GGAAGAAACGCCGAAGTCTGGCAGCAGAAAGATCGCAAATTCCTAACCCTGCATCCACCCGACCGCCCAAGGAACGGGCGGCGGGTGATGCTTGAGCGTTAGGCGCACTCGCACGTCATGCCACAGGTCCATCAATCAGGAGCAGAAGGAAACGCGTTCGGCAGGAGGGCAGCGCCGAAGATTGCGCACGCTCTCGGAGCTACCATGACTCGCAGAGGCAGCAACGAGGCGACGCTTGCTGGTAGGCGCATCGTCATCAAGTGCGCCCGATTGCGCACCCAGAGTGTCGGTGTCAGTTACCAGATGCTGCCGAGTCTCGACGCTGTCGTTGGCGCATTTCAGCGAGACGACGGCGCTTTCGATGTTTTCTCGCTCGACTCACAAATTTACCGTGAGCACATGACAGATACACGCAGCAGAGGCGCGTCGGCAGGTCGAGTCGGCATCGTGCCCAAGCACGTGTTCACAGCCGAGGGCGAGAGCATCGGCACAGTGAGGATTGATGAGCGATGACCCGTGCGCCTAACCATGCGCTGCAGCGAACCCGGCCGTCGCGCTCTGGTTGCAATCCACGCGTCCGGCGGGCCGGGTCGCTGAGCTTGGGTCGTTAGGCCGGCATATTGGAAGATGGTTCGTGAAACCGATGAGCATCATTGAAGAGATTGCGTTCAAGACCATTCGTTCTGGTGGTGAAGCGGTGGAAGTCGAGTTTAAGGACGGCTACGAAGAGATATTTCCTCTCAGCGGTCCGAGTGGCGTGAGCCTCGGCATCCGGCTGGAAAGTTCCAGCAATGAAGCCAATTCACTACGGGCTGACTTATATGGTATCGCGAAGAAAAGGAGGCGTGTCACCGTCGGCGGTGACGAATACGAACTCCGATGTCGAGTGTACGACAGATTCGGTGAAGACGCGTTTCGCTTGGAATGGAGACAGGTAAAGCCTGCTACGAAGGCTCGCCGTCAGAAGAGCTGTTCGTAGCGCGTGGACACCGGAGCATGGCCCAGATCCGGCGATGCTCGTGGCTCGCCAGCGCGCAGCGTCGTTGCTCAAGCCTTCCACAGAGGAAAGCGGCATTTGACCATTTTCTGATGTTGGCAACCGCCACAGCGCGGCACGAAAGGCAGGCCTTTCGGGCCCTGTGATGTTGGTCCCGGTCAGCCAGAGAGTGCGAAAATAATAGCCGCCTGGGACCCCAGTGGGAAGCAGATCCCCGTCGAACACAAGGATCCATATGGTTTTTACGATGGCCGTGCGCGACGGTTCGTGATTGAGCCGCAGTACGATGAGGCCAAGCCATTCACAACATGGTGGGCTCCGGCCAAAATTAACGGTAAGTGGGGGTTTGTTGACCTCGATGGCAGCTGGATCATTGAGCCTTGTTATCAGGACGTCAGCTTGGTGAGCGGTGGCTTGGCAGGTGTGAAGATCGGCGATAAGTGGGTATTCGTAAATTCAGCTGGTGCCCTAGTAATGAATGGTGCCATTTTATGATTTTGCGGCTCCGTGCCCGAACGGGCTTCACCGAATCGAATTGGCGGGCAAGCACAGCTACATCGATGACAGCGGCAATGTTGTGATGGAAGCGCCGACTGGGTATTGTCTCGATGATGAATTCGCTGAGAAGGCTCTGCATAAGTTTCACTCTCGCAAGTGATGCGTATCTTGTGACTCCGAAAGAATGCCACCTACATGAGTGGAGTACATGGGCGGCTCTATGGATACGGCAGTCGAGGGACAGCGGGCGGGAGGCAACGCGAGCAGGAGGGCCAGGATGAAACCCGCAGTACGCGCGTTCTCGCCTCTCTCACAAAAGGACATATTTTCTGCCGTGGCGACTGCGCACGGACAGTATAAACTGCAGAAGCCGCAGTCATAAAGGAGAGATTACCGATGAATGAAAAGACCAAAGGGGTTGTCTTACTCCTTATTGGCTTGGCTGCAGTTAGCATAATGTTGTTGATCGGGACACTTTTGAAAGATCAAGGCGGGCTTCGAGGAGCTCTCCAAGGAGGATCGTTCCTCGTTTCAATTCCTCTTTTGGTTGTCGGCTATTACGGGTTACACAAGGGGATTGATATCTTATTTAAAAAGGAGAGCAAACGTTGACAGCATTGGGAGTTGGGGGCTGGTGGAAAAGCGGTTTGATTTTGTAGTAGTTCGTCCAGGGTATCGGCCAGCCGAGACCTTACTGGA
This sequence comes from Acidobacteriota bacterium, assembly GCA_022616615.1. GTDB lineage: Bacteria > Acidobacteriota > Terriglobia > Versatilivoradales > Versatilivoraceae > VFZK01. Next base: position 849 of record JAKEER010000520.1, on the reverse strand, counting down.
AGCCGATTGGTTCTTACCCGACCTATCTGTTAGAACCAGTACGGGCGCAGATCTGTTCAGACCATGCCGCCCAACCCGCGGGCTGGAGCGGACCGCTGAAGAGCGCGGCCGCTCAGCCGCAGGCCGTTAGCCTATAATCCAGTGATATCCAGTAATGGGCAGATGCTACACCGTGCTATAATTCGGGACAGCGAAAGGAACATTTGGCATGTCAAAACGAGGTGCGCAGGTTCTGGAAGAAGCATTATCCCTCCCGCCTACGGAGCGAGTTGAGTTGGTAGAGCTCCTTTTGTCCAGTCTCGATTCCCCCTCTCAGCAGCAGATCGACCAATTGTGGGCGCAGGAGGCCGAGGATCGGCTTGATGCCTTTGAGCGAGGTGAAATCCAGGCAGTTTCTGCACAGGACGTCTTTAACGCCTTCAGCCAGCAGAAACTAGAATGATCGTTCATTTTCTTGCCCCTGCCCAGGCTGAGTTTGCAGAAGCGATTGCCTATTACAACACCCAAAGAGAAGGTCTGGGGTTCGAATTCGCCGCGGAAGTCAGGAAAGCCATCGATCGAATTATTCAATATCCTGAAGCTTGGTCCCATCTTTCAAAGAGGACCCGTCGTTGTCGAACCAGCAGATTCCCGTATGGGATCATCTATCAGATCAAAGGCGAGTCTCTCCTGATCGTGGCGGTCATGCATCTTCACCGCGAGCCCCAAACCTGGAGGGAGAGACTCCCTAAAGAAGAGCAATAGTCTCGGCTAACGAAAAAAGAATTCGTGCGGCGCGGCTACGGAGAAGAAGGCCTGGGGCTGGGTAGGCAGATGATTAGCGTCACGAGGCTAGCGTGTAACAACCCG
>JAKEER010000519.1 GCA_022616615.1 Acidobacteriota bacterium | reverse complement strand
TCTCCATCAAGGCTGTGCTGGCCAATGCCTGGACCTGACGGGCTGTTGGCAATTCGTGATTATCAATGTGCCCCAAAAATCTGCCCCATAAACCGAAAAACTTGAGTAGAAGCGGCCTCCGGCCGCTTCACCAATGTCCAGTCTCCACGGAGCGGCGCAGCCGCCCTGGGAGCGCGGGCGTCCCGCCTGCACCCGTGGCCGCAGGCCACCAACGCGGCCTCCGGCTGCGCCCGGGCAGGCGGGACGCCCGCGCTCCCAGGGGTCGCGTCAAACAAGCGCTTCGTACCGAGTGAGGGTGTTCCACGGCGAAACGCCAGTGTGCACACGCCTCGGCACACCACACTGGCCAAGCCATCCCTCTTCCGCGCGACAGACCGGAAAAATGTCCAATCTCCAGCACCTTGAAGTCTCGGGACGATATCCCAACCCTCGCGGCCTCCTAGGGCCTGCGCAAGATTAAGTTGTCAGTCTTGTACTTGATGAGTAACAGAATGCTGGAAGCCTTCACTCGTCCTCGTCGTCGTTCTCGTCCTCGGCTTTGCATGGCGGAGAAGCAACTGTGGGTTGACATGCAATGCTGAAGGCCGAGTACGAGGCCGACGACGAGGCCGAGTCCAAAATTCCAAGTTATTTTGCCCAGGCACCTAGCGGCCCAACACCTCCAGCAGCCGGACATGGATTCGCCTCACCCGCTCCACTTGTCCCTTGGCCGGGAAGCGCTCGTAAAAACCTTCGGAGCGGAATTCCTTGGTCACTTCCGCCCAGGGTTGGAGTCGTTGCCGAAAAGCCCGCACCGAGCGCTCTCGGTGCCAGGATTCCATCAACTCGTCATCCTGCAGCAGGTCGCCCAGGATTCGGATCAGCGCTTTCAACGTCACGTCGCGTGTAAACATATACTTCTCGTTTTCTCCCCAGACTGCTTCCATCACGTCGCGGACCGCCTTGAGGTAGTCGCGCATCAGTTCATAGGCACGGTCCGGCTTGTGGTGCAGGCGCTTTTGGAAGAATTCGTGACGGGCCTGGACGACTTTGTGGAGCTCGTTAAACAGCTCCGATTGAAGGATCCATTTCTCCTTTCGGCTTCGTCCACCGAGGCGGTTAATGCGGTAACGCAAGGGAGAGTCCGCTTCCTCATACAGGTGGTTCACGATGCGCGCGGCAAATTTCTTTTCCGGCGTCTCCCATGACACTTTCTCGTAAAGGTCCACCAGGTGTGACTTATTGATCTTTGTGTGTGTGGAGTTGATGATCACAAACATCTCCGTGGCAAAGTCGCCGCTCTTGCCATCGAAGAGGACGCAAGGGACCTCGATCTGATCGATCTGCTCTGGATGTTTTTGCTGGAAGAAATACAGCGCCGCCAATCGGTGCTGGCCGTCGATCACCAGATACTTGGTCCGCGGTTCGCTCAGATTGCCTGCTGCCGCGAACGATCCCACGGGTTCAAAGCGAAGTTCCTCGTCCGTGAACAGCAGAATCGTGCCGGGAATCAGAGGCTGGCTGACCGCGGTTTCATAGAAATTGACAATCTGGCGCACTTTCTGGCGGTTCAGGTGCCGCTGAAAGGCCTTGTCGCTTCTTTCGATGCCCGCAATGAAACGTGCCACCTCGTCTTCTCGGCCAGCCTCCGCCTCGATGCGTTCACCTTCGTAGTAATAGCGGCTGGTGAACCGCACCCGATCAAGCAAATCGCGTGCTTTGTAAGCAATGAAATAGAACCTGCCCTCCTTCTGCCGCACTTGTGTCGCCAGCATTCCGCCGACCTCCTTCTAACCCTACGGACCGAGGATGACCTGCTCAGAGGTTCCTCAATCGAGTTTTCGGATTGCCGAACCGTATCCTTGCAGCGCTGAAACGCTCGGGATCAAAGGATCCTCCTCCGGACCATTCCAGCAACTCGAGATGTTCTGGGTGCCGCGGGTTTTTGATGGCCTTGAGAAAGTCCCGATAGCCAGAGACGCCGCCCACGTCTTCGGGAGGACAGGCCCGAGCGCCCTCCAGGCAGCGTGGATACTTTCGCTTGGGCTCCCGCGCAGCGATGCCTTCCAAGCGGACTTCATGCTCCCATCCATCGCCAAAGTCGTATTTGTAAAGCGCGAGCGAGTTCTTCAGGCTGAAGTAGCTGTCGATTGGAGTGCGCCATCCCGCCAGGACCTCTCGATCGTCGTCCCACTCGTCGTCCGGAATGCCAATGCAATCTGGCTGCCGAGTTTCCGGGTTAGGGATTTCAAACTCGTGCAGGTGATAGTCGAGCCAACCCATCGAGTCCTGAATGGCTACGTGCAGGTCCCAGAATGTGTAAGTGTCGGGCACCTCGATGCGCCGCCAGATCTGCGGCCGGATTCCGAGCAGGGAGATCTTGAACTGATGGATTTGTGAGAAGGATTTCTTCATGACGCGCCTCTCGCCCGCTGCAAAACAACCCCTCCTCGCCTGAAATAAAGTGCGCAGAAGTTCCCCTCCTTGGTTAAGATCAAAACGATTGCTTCGGTCCCTTCTTGAACATCCGGTTCTTGTTCTACACGACGGTGTTGCCCTTCACGATTCCTCGGTAAGTCTTCATTGTTGAATTTCCCCTTCGTGCTAAAAAGAAAGGAATCACGATCCAAGCCGCTTTGGCGGATGATGCAAGACGCAAGCACCACTCTTTCGCGAGAGCGAATCCTACGGTCCAATATCACTTGCTGGCAAGAAAGTTCACAAAACGATCAAGTGCGTGCAAATCGTTGATAAGTTCATCTTTGCAAACCTCTTCAGTTTTGTTCAGAAAGAAGAAAAAGTGCCTCAAATGATAAATGACAAATGCTTTCCCATTCACTCGGCGGTCTGAGGTCGCTCGCTACATCTTGTAGAGTGCTATCCACTCTTTGCGCTAAGTAGTACGTTTCATAAATTCGATCACGTATTTTGCCCACAGGTCTACGGCATCCCCGGAGGGGATCAATTCGAATAGCCACGGGTGAAGCGCCAAGCGGAACCCGTGGCTGTGACCCATTGACGACCCAACCCTGAAGGGGTTGAACATCGACCGGGACGGAAATTCAACCCCTCCGGGGTTGGCATCCGTTGTTTCGTTAACCACGGGTTACGCTCTGGGACTGGCGTCCCAACGCTCCACCCGTGGCTATTCAAATTGATCCCCTCCGGGGATCCCGCTGCCATAACAAATACGTTAGTGTATTTCTGAACCGGTGTACTAAGGCATCTTCAATCACAAAGCGGAATCCCGCGGCTGGTTTCAAAGATGCCGGGCATCGGTTTGCCCGCTGCGACTCGTTCATAAGCGTGGCGGGTGATGGTCGAAGCATCATGGGTCAGCAAGACACGGCCTTCCCAGCCGCCCAGAATCGAGGGTTCGTCAGCTCCCGACAGCCCTATGTCCTGAATGCGCGCCATGTCGACTTGCGCCTGCCGGCGCCTCAGCCCGCGGATAATGTTGTTATTCAGATTTTAATTGGCAGCCAGACGCAGCATTGTTCCCTTCCGATCAGGACTGCTGGGTTCAAGATAGCGGCAGCCAAACCAGCTCCCGATTCAACCTCCGCACAAAGAGGCTATCCGTAGCTCGCAGCTGTTCCCATTCTTCAGCGGTGTAGATCAGAAGTTCGGCAGGCACTGGGAGCGAAAGAAGGTCCCACCCGGGTGCGCGCCTCTCAAAGGGCTCGCTGGAATGCGACACTACAGCCAGAAGGTCGAGATCGCTGCCGACTCCCCACTCATCGCGGGCGTAGGAGCCAAAATATCCCAGCCGGCACAGCTCTGGGTGAAGAGTGGCCTGCTGGAGTGCCCAGAAGCGCGCGGCCGAGTCGACGGCTTGCCGGTCAGGCCAGGTGAAGACGAACGAAGTCAAGGATCTCACGGGCATAGCGGATCGCCTCCTCGCTCTGCAACGGACCATAATGCTCATAGGGCGGGCCTTCGGGATGTCCGTTGGCATAGCGGGTTGGGACATAAAAGTTGTCCAAGACCTTTCCCCTTTCCACGAGATCCGGCGGGACAGGAAGAGGAAGCTCGTTCAGCAATCGGGCGACCACATGTCCCCAGGCTTCCTGGCCACGTTTGAGATGAAGGGCTTTGACGGCCTTTTCCGCTGCCTGCTGGGCGGCGAAACAGGCCCACTCGTGCCTTCCATCTCGCTCAGATGCTGCGGCCTGTTCCAGGTCCCGTTCGGCCTGAGCATACCAGTCGCCGGCGCGGTTCACCATGAGTTGCTCCTTTCCTGCACGCTGTCAGCGAGCGTCGAGGCGCTGAGATTCTCTTCATCACAGGCTCTTCAGATACGCTCCAAGATCATTTGGCTACGATGCGGCAATCAACGCGTTTCGGTGATCGAGAATCTTTGACCAGATCATTGTGTTTGGCAGCGGTCCGGATTCAGGTTGCATCGAGATCTATTAATCACCAGCAAAGC
>JAKEER010000066.1 GCA_022616615.1 Acidobacteriota bacterium | reverse complement strand
CGTCTGGCCGCCAGGGAGATGCCGGGGCCGCTTTATGGCATTTTTGGCATATGGTTTGTAGTGTCTCTCGTCTGCATGTGTCTGTGGTCCATTCAAGCGATCCGCCGACGCCCGGAGGAAACGTCCCGATCCCAGAAAACGTGGATTATGGCATCATTGATCTCCGCTACGGGCGCGGCCGTGAGCTATTTTCTCTTTGTCATGAACCAGATCAGCTGGCATTACTATGCGCCCATGGTGGCCGTCATGTGTTTTTGCCTCACGGCCGCCTTGTCTCACCGGATGAAAAGGACTGCTCAGCCGATCGATTTTCGTTTCGGGGCGATTATTCTGGTCGTTCCTTTCGCGGCGGGTGCGATGCTGACCTATTCCTTGGTGGCGCGAGGCCTCGCTGCCTTTCTGCTGGCTGTTTTTGCCCCTACCATCGTGAAAGAGAGCGAGGGCTCTATCCAGGCTCTTGTCGATCGGCTCTTCAAGGACAAATTTCGCTACCTCGTAGAAATCCAACGCCTCGGTGAAGACATTTACCAACGCACCAATCTTTCCGAGCTTTTGCGCGGCTTGGCGCGCGACTTGGCGGAAAGGGCCCGTATGTCCTGGGTCGGGGTATGGCTCATGGACATCACAGCCGGGGCCTTTCATCTCCAGCGGGCATCCGGATTTGCCAGTGAAAACGACGTACCTCATCATTTATGGACTACGTCCTTTGGCGCTGTAAGCCCGCTGATCAAACGCTTTGAGTTCGACAAAACGCTTTTGCTTTCGGATGAAACAGCTCGGGATGAGGAACGGGACGCGGCGCAGGAACTGGCTCGCTGGAGCATCGCGGCTGCGTTGCCGATGTATTCGGGCGACAAATTTGTCGGATTCATCGGGTTCGGGCCCAAACTCCGTCAGGAGGCTTTCCACAGCGCCGATATCACCACGCTGTCCGACCTGGGTCGCAAAGCCGAGCGCGCGATAGCGCAAGCCTACATGCTCTATCAACAGGCCAAGATGTTGGCCAAGTTGTCCCACGATATCCTGAATTTCATCAATCCCCAGACATTGGCGATCCAGGAATTGGCTCAGCGTTGCGGCCCTGTAAGCGCTGACCAGAAAAAGCATTTGAAGACGCTCTGGAAGCAGAAGGACCTGATTGAAGAGAGCATTCGTGACCTGCTGGAGTTGGAGCGCCTGGTCGAGTTGCGAATGGAGGGCAAATGGCGCATGCGCGGGTATCAGCTCGGTGAACTCGCTCAGGCGTCCATCGCCGCCTATCAGGCTAAGGCCGAGGGCCGGGGCGTGGTTCTAGAAGCCTCTCTCTCGCCTTGCCCGGACGGCATCGGGGACCCTCGCTCGATTCGCCGCATCATTGATAACTTAGTGATCAATGCTTTGAAATTCACCCCGACCGGCGGCCGGATCCTCGTGCAGGTCCAGCCAGTCGGAGCAAATCTGCGATTGACGGTGATGGATACGGGAGCCGGCATTCCCGCCGAGGATCTTCCGCGGATCTTCGATCCATTTTATCAAGGGTCCAATCGTCCTGGGCTGGTTCAGGGCACGGGTATCGGCTTGTCCAACGTCAAGGAATTTGTCAACCTGCACAAGGGTTCGCTCCGCGTCGATTCGGAATTGGAGCATGGAACAACGTTCGTCATCGAGTTGCCTTCCATATCCCGAGTTCAAGAGTTTGATGCGGCGATGGTAGATCCGGAAACGCTGCCTAGTAAGGCGGCATAAGGAGGCAGAGGTATGGCAGAGCAACCGCACGTGTTGTACGTTGACGACGAAAAACAGATTACCGACCTGATGACGGTTGCTCTGGGCTCTGAAGGTTTCGATGTCACGGTGGCTCATGACGGTCAGGCGGCTATCGAGGCCCTTTCCGCAAAACCAAAAATTGACGTGATTGTATTGGATTACATGATGCCCATGGACGGGCTGCAATTCTTAGAGCGTGTCAGCCAAAATCCGGAGCTGCACGCCATCAAGGTCATTCTGTGTTCGGGTGCGTTCCCCGATCAGCAGGAGTTGTGGAACCGACTGGGAGGATCGGTGCGCTCCATTATCAAGGGCTACGTGCAGAAGCCTTGCGACGGCCCAACGCTCGCCAAGGCCATTCATGCAGCGCTAGGAACGCCCTCGAGGCCCGCCGCGGCCTCATTTCTCGAGGAAGCGGACGAGGCGCCGCCCCCGAGCATGCCGATTTCTGACGGCGCCGTTCGCATCCTGGTCGTGGAAGATGACAACGTCTTTGGTCCCGCAATCACGGAAAAGTTGCGCAGCCAGGGCTACGGCGTTGGCTGGTGCATGACGCGCAAGGCCATGCGTGAGTTTATACCGAAACGGGCCCTGCGATTGCCTTTTGACATTCTTCTATTGGATCTGGCGTTGCCTGATGCCTTTGGTTCTGAAATCATTCGCGAATTAGCCCTGGATCCTCGTTCTTCCGGGCTCAAAATCGTTATCATCACCGGCCACCTGGCCCAGGGCGAGGAGGAGACGTTCCTCAGTCAATTGGAGCCGAAGGCCCGGGCATTGGTCGCCTCCATCTTGATTAAACCCTACGAGTGGAATTCGCTTTTGGCGACCATTGCCCAAGTGGCGGCAAAACTTCCCAAATAACCTTATGCGCATCCTACACGCGGACGACGACCACACAACGACTGCACTCCACACCTTGGTTGCGCTCTTTCTGCTTCTGGCGGTTTCGTCTCCTGCTTTCAGTCAACAGACGTATGTGTCGCGATTCGATCTCTATACCGGATACACGTTCCTCGACAGTCCACACATCGGCCTGTTCCAGAACGGATTCCACACGCAATTCGGATACCGGACCCGAACGTGGCTTACGCTGGGATTCGACTACAGCATTTCCACGGGCGACCTGACGCTCGTGCCCAGTTTGTTGCCAACCCCCTTGCAGCGGCAACTCGCTGCGCAACTCGCAGCCCGCGTGGCGGCAGGACAACTTCCACCGGGATATTCTTTAATGGTGCCGGCGACATCCAGTACCCAGACTTTTGCGCTGGGACCGCAATATACTTACCGCCGTTTCAAACACCTCACCCTATTTGCTCGGCCGTCTCTGGGCGCGATACGCGAAGTGGCCACGCCGCACCCTCGAGATCCCTTTGCCGCGGCGGTGGCCATGCAACTAGCGCCTTCGGGCAAAAAACTGGACTGGACCGGGTTTTACGGTTTCGGCGGTGGCGTCGATGTCATCCTGTCGCCGCATATATCGTGGCGTACGCAGGCAGACCTGGTCTGGGACCACCTGTTCAGCGATCTGCTGCGCGATGGCCGTTGGACTGTCCGGTTCTCCGTCGGTCTCGCCTTCACTTTTGGCAGGAACATAGCGGGAACGAAATAGTCGGCCCAAAGAACGTACCTTTCCGCATCGATCATGTCGTCTGCAGGCTCTCCTAATTCGCCGTGGGCATCTTGGAAACACGATCGACGACTACAGTGTCCGCAGTGATCTTGGGCGCTTCGAGCTTCAGTCCGAGCTTTTCGACCGCTTCGAAAATCGTTCCACCGGGAACGTCGGGGTTCTTCCAGATTTCGATGGTGATGGAATAATTCCCCTTTAAACCGGTCTGGTCGACTACAGGAGCTTCGGTGAATTGGACCAGGTTGGCGGCCAATGCCTCGATGGTGATGGAACGCCACCTTCCGCGGCTGAACCCTTCCAGGGGCGTGCCATTTTCGTGGTTTTCACATAAGCGCTTCTCCAGGGCTGCCGAACGTTCCTGTGCCTCTTGTTCCCTCTTAGCTTGTTGCTCCTCCAGGGTGAGCCCCGGCGCGGGCGGCGGCTCCGCAGGTTGTAACTTCTGTCGGTGGCGCCGAGCGAAGGGCTCTTCCGCAGTTTTGCTCCAACGTGTAGACTATCGAACAGAATGGATATAAAATGTTCTAAACTGCGTGGTCAATGGCGTCTACTCTTCAGCGCTTTCGAGAAGTGACCCACCTGTGCTTACCAAAAATGACCCGGGTCGCCTGTAGCTGAGCGAAGCCCACGCTGCAGAAGGCATGCGCAGAGCCCTACCGCTTTCTCCGTTACAGTGTTGATTTTGCTGTGAGCCGGAGGTTTGCTGCGCCCCGGAGAGGAGACATGTTCCCCTCCAGGGCAGGAGGTTCTGGGAGTCGTCACCTCCCATGGGCCCTCCCGAGAGTCCTACACGTCCTCTCGAAAATCAAGCGGCTGGACGGCCAAAGCGCCGGGCGCAACGGCCGCGGCGGCGGCGCTGTCTGCTCAATGTTAGCGGCGTAAAACGACGCCACTTCGGGCGGTTTAAGGGAACCAGTTTGGGCATGTTGACGCGTCCCGGCACACGTACAGCTTCCGGCTGGCTAGACCAGGGCAGAAATTCAGGAGACCGCCGTTTACAGCATGCGGGCACCTCCCGGCGCCGTCCGCGGTAGCGAGGGAAATGAAGCTGGTCCAGACGCCAACTTGCAATCGGCCGAGCGTCGAGGTCAAATGTCGGAGATGCGACATGAGTGGAGCGGCGGGCATATTGGCCGGATATACATCCGAGGCCTCGGAAGCGCGCAGTCGCCGTCGCGAAGGGAAGCCGTCGTGGACGATGCTCCTTCAGCATGAGCTTGAGCAATGGTGCCGAGCAAGATTGAGAATCTGATTTAGAGTGGGAGGCATTGGAATCTATCGTCCGATGTTATGGGGCGCTTGATCTGATCACGAGCCCCTTCACCGTCCGATGAGTTCGATCGGCTATTCCTTGGCGCTGCACTCCAGCAGTCGCCTCCGCTTCACCGACCGAAATCGATAATGCACGCTTTTGCCGTGGCAGTCAAGAGAAATCTCGCAACGGCAGGGCGCTACGAGTGTCCAAGTGGTGCCAACGGCTCCGCCTTATTCCGCCGAAATTGGCTCCCTTTCTCGCCGCCACT
>JAKEER010000518.1 GCA_022616615.1 Acidobacteriota bacterium | reverse complement strand
TTGTAACTGGGTCGGCAAGCATTCTTGCAGCAGTAGGAGACATCGGGCAACATCAGCCAAACGGCCCAGTTCACTTTGGCGAGGTCCTCTTGTTCACTGAGCCAGTCCGCCCCGCTTCGATTATCGAAAGAGTAGTCAAGTTTTCTGCCTTCGAGGCGGCAGGCACACCTGATGACAAGGTTTCGTTCTGCAAAGAGATGGGAGCGCTCCAAATCGGAAAGGCGGTTGCGGACGCTTCCTTGCTTTTTACTCCTCGCAGGAAAGGACCCAAAAAGAGTCCGTCCGCCCCAGGCGACAAAGGAAATAACGGGGTTGGTAACGGACTTGATCCACAACCCCCAGGGAATCCCCCGATTAACGATGGTCCTGGCACTGGGCCTGGAAACCCGGGCAACCGAGGTGGGGCGAAAAACGGGGATGGCAATGTAGGAAATCAGACTAAAACTAAAGGAAACAACGGGGTCGGCAATGGCCTCGATCCGCAGCCTCCAGGAAATCCGCCGATCAATGATGGGCTTGGCACGGGACCTGGGAATCCCGGAAACAAGAAAGCGGGGACTAAAAAGCCGTAAGAGCCTTCCGGGTCAATTTCGGCAGTGACTAGCGCTTGAATCCAGACCGACTGGCAAGGGCGAGCTTCAGTTGTGCACAGAAGCTTAGGGTCTCTTTGCCATAAGGGTCGATTTTTGTCCAGGCAAACCGAGGGCATCAGCCCCATGCACGTTTGCGTTACAGCTTGTTTAGAGAACGAGCTTTGTAAATGCAGCCGCCTTTCAGGCTACCTCCGGTTTCGCCTGCCTACGTCTCCCGCAACACGCCAGCAGGCCTTGCCGGTTTCTCGTTCCCGTTCCTCCCGGCTGAAAACCGCGAGAGACCGGACACGGCGACGGCAAGAAGCGCTTGATGGAGGACTGATCGGGGAAGCGGTTCATGCCCAAAAGCTGACCCGCCAGCGGGATAAGGCCGCAGCTTGTGATTGATGTCCTTGGTCCACTCACAGCCTGCCGCCAGTGAGCAGATCAGGGTTTGCAACTTTTGCAAGGGCGTATAGTCACCGTTTTAATAGGAAGCCAGAAGTGAGGCGGGAAGGGTTCAAAGACCTGAGTGCGCAAGCAAAGCGAAGGCTATCAGCAAAGCTAATTCAAGTTCCCCAGTTGGAGAGAGGCAGGGGGTTGATAGGCAAGAAGTTGGCTCATTTTTCAGCCTGACGTTTCCACTACATTTTTGGTTGTAGAAACGATCAGGCTGAGGGCCAAAATGGTTCGGCGCTTCTAGACTCATCTCTCGCAGTAAGATTCCCAGAGCCTGGTCAGGCTGGGAGATCAGCCGTAGGCGCTGTTGACGACCCGTGTCGGTCGGCAGCAGCACGTCCATCGACTTGGCAAACTCCTCCAGCCGCTTTGCGGAGGGAGTTGCCCAGTCCGTGTTCGGCCAAACGCAGCTCCAGGGACTTCCACATCACCCAGTCCCAAGAAACAAATGAAGATGTGTGCCTGGACGCGATCCTCTCGATGTCACCGGAGGAGAAACTTCAACTTGTCGCTGTCTGGTTTATGTAGCCCAAACCATAGAGTATCACTGGAGCTTTCATCCCCTGTCTCAATGGTCGGCCGTTTACACACAAGCGGCCGGTTGTCATAAATCCCCAACAGGTCTGCTAGCGTGGTGCTGCCGACAAAACGCTCCACCACCGCCCAGTTCACTCGACGGCGCCGCCACTTGTGCTACCGCCCGGTAACCTAACAGGCCTCCCCAGCCAATCTGCTCCTTGCCCACCCGTGACTGCTGCCGGAAAAAATCCTCCAAACCCAACAGCCGCCATTCTTCCCATAACAACCACACCGCGCCAAAGCTCAGCACGCGCTCGACCGTGACCCGGCTGACATCCACGCACACCCACTCCGGAACCGGATTCGCTTCATACAAAACCAACTGTCCAGCCCCAGCCCCCGCTCCAGTTCTTGCCCCTGCCGCTGGAAACCCGCTCGGCGCCCCGGACTCAACTCCTCCCCCCAAATGCGCCACCACACGCTGCCGCGGCGCTCCCTGTCCGCAGCCAACGCCGCCGATCCAATCGATCTGACCGCGACGCCGCCAAGAACCATCAATCCGGTCGGCTTTCCGAGTTGTTCAGAATGCTCCATCAGCAACGGAATCAAGGACCCGTTGATCGCGATCAGGCCGAAAATCAAAGAAAGTCCAAGCGACAGTCCCAAAGGGCGCTAGATCCAACGCCATGCACTGCTGGGAGGAGCGATGGAAGGCGCGTTTTCGCTCACTTTGAAAATTACTCCGAAATGGGATCTTCACGACCGGCGTTGAGTCCGTTGGCATTGAACGAGAACGCATTGTTTACAAGACAATTAACTTTTCCCCATCGATTGATTGTTTCCTTGACTATTTTTCTGCAGAAGAGATCGCTCGCCATGTCGCCACACGGGAACGCCACCTCGAATCCCTTGGCTCTCAGCTCCTTCTCTGATTCCTCACCTTCTGGTTCGATTCCGGTAAATGCGACCGCGGCGCCCTCTGTGCACAATTCCTACCTTTTCGGGGACACGCCAGCGTATTCATTTTCCAACATGATCGATTTTGCCGGCGACAATCCTAATGTTGAAACTCGGGCAATAGATGCGGCAACCGGTAAGCAGCGTGATCCTTTCGTGGAAGCAATGGACCAACAGCTATCCTTCTTCTTCCAAAACACCTGGCAGATTCGGCCTGGCTTGACGCTGAACTACGGCCTGCGGTGGGATAACTATTTCAACTATCCCGTCACAGGTTTGACTAGAGAGAGACCGACCTTTGCACCGCAGTTCACGGCATCACAAGTCAATCCGCAGGGAATTACCGCGTTGGTCAACCAAAAAGCCGAGCGTTCTTTCAACTCAGACTTGAACAACTTCGGCCCGCGCATCAGTCTGGCGTGGGATCCGACTGGCAAAGGGCGAACCGTAATCCGGGGAGGATTCTTCGTCTTGTACGATGAGGGATACACCCTTAATGCTTATCGAAACCTATATAGGAATCCGCCCGTGTCGACACTCGTTCAGGCGGGCCCTCAGTTTGGGATCCCCACTGTCTACGGGTTTGCCCCTGAGGGCACGCGCGACTTTCCAATTAATCCAGGTCTGAAAGGGTCGGCAATCGATCCTCAGTACGGAATTTTCGTGGGCACACGACCGAATCTCGCCGGGTACACGCAGGACTACAGGACGCCCATGGTGTACGATGCCAACGCCGCTGTCGAACACCAGCTTCTTAATGATTTGGCCATCAACTTCGCCTACCATTACCGGCATACTCCCCACGAGCGGTTTGTGTTTGACGCCAATCGGTTCAATGGTGATCTGGTGGATGGACGCCTGGATCGCCTCAATCCGCACTACGGCTCTATCACGACTTACACAAACCTGGGCGAGACGACCGATCACGGATTGATTGTCGGGGCCAAGAAGCGGGTCGCCCAAGGCTGGCACTTGAATGCCTCCTACGGCTACAACCATGGCGTCGACAATTTCGGCTTCACTGAGGTTTTTAATCCCAGCGTGGACACAGGACGTAGCGAGCTTTCAACAAACACCTTAAAGTTTAACTCCATTTGGGATCTGCCATTGTTCCGGGGGCGAACTGGAGGTCTCGCTACCGCGCTCGGAGGCTGGCAGCTGAGCACCATCCTTAACTTCGAGGGTGGTGGCCGGTTTACTCCCACCAGTGGTGCCGCATATGGGAGCGGAGGAGACTTCAACGCCGATGGCTTGCGCTCCGACCGGCCCGACCTCCCAGCTAGCGATGTGACACGGTCTTTCAGCAAAGATGAATGGATGCGGGGAGCAATGAAGGCAAGTATCTTTCCGCGGCCTAATACGGTTCGAATCGGCACGCTGCCTCGCGGTTACTTCAGCGGGCCCGGCTATGCGCGGGTTGATGCGTCCCTCGCGAAGAGCTTTCCCATCAGGGAGGGATTGAAAATTCAATTCCAGGCACAGGCTTCCAACCTTCTGAACCGAGTCAACATCTCGGCTGTGTCATCGGCCCTGACTTCTGCTGCTTTTGGCACTGCGACCAGTTTCTATCCGATGCGCGCACTTCAGATGTCCCTGAAGGTTATCTTCTGAGCAGAAGTCTCAGACCGCGGGCGGACCGTTCTGGCGCAAACCGGTCGTCAGTACGTGATCTCCAACCGCAGGCAGCGGGAATTTTTCCGTGAACTCGCCGCGGGAGTCACGATGCTTGAGCCTGGGAACTGTCGTCGATGGCTCACCCGCTGGCGTTTCCCTTTGCTTCAGATCTGTACGAGTCGGCCACCTGGCAAGCCATCCTGACTCGCGGTGAGAAGAAGTACGGTCCTCGCCTGGTGTCGGCCTACATCAACCGGCCCCGCTACGAGTTGTATGATCTGCAGGCCGATCCTCACGAAGTTGTCAACCTTGCCAAGGATCCGAGGCACGCGAAAGTTCTGAGCGAGCTGAAAGTCAGGCTTCGGAAGTTTCAGGAGCAGAGTCAAGATCCTTGGACGGTCAAATACAACTATGAGTAGCGGCTTGGAGTGCGTCTCTGATGACGAGGACACGAAAGCGGGAAAGAATAGAGCAAGAGTTTGGAGTAGCAAGTTCGGGCGTACGCCACTGCCACTGGCCTAGGGACGCAATTGGCCGCGACCATCACTAAGTACGCGTTGAGAAATAACCTGCCGTGAAAGATTTTTCAAGGGGAAGAGTTTTTGGGTGAAATCGTATAGTTCCATTCTCCGTGAAAGTCGGCCAGTTGAATCTGAAGTTGTGCCATTTGCTGATCGGTGATCTTCCGGCCTTTTGGGTAGCGGCCGCGGTCGAGTTCTGCCTGAATGTGAAGACCTTTGGTAGTCTTAGTGGTGCCAATTAGGTTGACGACCACTTCATGGCTAACCAGAGGCTGGGCCCGCCAGTTGGCCGTGATGTGGCAAAACATGCGGTGTTCAATTTTGTTCCACTTGCTGGTGCCGGGGGGAAGATGACACACCGACAGGGTCAGTCCCGATTCGTCGGCCAATTGCTGCAGGCTGAGCTTCCACAACCGGGTGCGATACCCATTGCTGCCGCCGGCATCGGCGGTGATCAGCAGCTGACGGGCGTCGGGGTAAGCCTGCTGCCCATCTGGCGCCACCAGCGCCGGATGGACTCGACGGCAAATTCGGCCGTGTCATGGTCGGTGCCCACACTGACCGAGCCACAGTTGCGCGACGGCTCAAAAACTCCGTAAGGGGTGACCTTGTCTTTGCCAAAGTCGTGGAGGTTGACTTCCACCGGTTGTCCCTGAGACTGCCATTCTCGTCCGCCGTTTTTGAAATTGCCGATTTGCTCTTTCTTCTTGGCATCGACCGAAATGATGGGCTGGCCTTGCTGGTGAAAGCCGTCGGCGCGGCGCGCCAGATACTGGAATTGCGCGTCGCGGTCGGGATGGGAACTGCCTTCCCGCACCTTGCGGTTGGCTTGCAAGCTGTAATCCTGGTCGTTGAGCCAAGCGCCGATCACCGAGGCACTGACCTGGTAGCCTTGCCGTTTCAACCCGGCTTCCAAGTGGCGCAAACTCTTCGAGGTCCAGCGCAGCGGCGACTCCGGGTCGCCGCGGGTGGCCGGATCGACCAGCTTTTCCAAAGCCGCTGCCAGTCCCGGCTGCTGTTGGAAGGCCGAAGGCCGGCCCCCGCCAGGACCCCGAATGCGACCGCGCGCCGTCGACGGCACCTCCGGCCCCCGCTGTGGCAGTTCCCGCAGGCCCAGCTGCAGGGTGCGCTCGCTCATACCTGTCGCTTCGGCCACGACCCGGCCACCGCCATAACCCAGGGCCATGGCTTCGTTGGCTGCCCACAACCGTCGCTGACGTTCATCCAACGCCCAACTCAGCCGCTCATACTTGATTCGAACATAGGCGACCGGCTCTGTGCCAACAATGCTCTGTCGGCGGGCCTGAGTTCGCCGTCTTGTCTCGGTCGTCGCGTCCTAATATGCGTTCAGCATGCGGATGCCCGGCGCTAGAATCCAACGGGGACGCGGCAGGGAGAGGTTAAGTCGTTCCTACAACACTCATAGATTGCACAGGGAGACAAAGGATGATGGTGACAACCACTTTATTCATACTTACACCTGATTTTCCGAAGTCCGACAAGCTACCGATGCCGGCCGGCCCGTACGACGCGACTGTCGAAACCGCTAAGAGGCTTGGATACGACGGCATCGAGCTCATTCCGGCCGATCCCGACGTCGTTGACGCCGCGGAACTCATTGAGGCCCTGCACAAACACCAAACGACGATATCGGCGATCAATTCGGGTGGGATTCTCTATGCCCTCGATACTTCGCTGGTTAACGCGGATCCGCAAAAGGAGAAGCTGGCCTTCCGCAAGCTTCAGACGGTCATCAGGCTGGCAGCCAGATTAGGTTGCTTCACGCAAGTTGGCGTAGCCCGCGGATTTGCTGTTGTCGGGAAGCCAATTCACTGGTTCCGGGATCGCCTGGCCGGTGTGCTCAGGGAGGCCTGCGACTGCGCAGCCGAACAGGGTGTAGACGTTGTCTTAGAATACACGAATCGTTTTGAGATCAATACGGTCAACAACCTTGATGAAGCACTCTGCGTGATCGACAAGATCGCGAGGCCCAACGTCGGTCTTTTGCTGGACACGGGTCACTCCTATCTGGAAGATCCTGATGTATATGAAGCCATCGTGCGAGCCCGAGATTACCTTAAGCACGTCCACCTGCACGATAGCGACCGCGGACCCGCGGGCAGCAGCCAAGGGGTTCTGGACTTCGACCGAATCATCCGGATACTCAGCGAAATCAACTATAGCGGCGCACTTTCAGACGGCCTGTTGACTCTATCCTTGCCGGAAGAACAGGTGAAGCGGTCCACCGATTTTCTGCGGGCGACTGCTCTCAAGTATGGACTGCGTAGCGGAGGGGCTGTAACCAACAGCAGCATCGAGCAGCAGAATGTTGGAGCTTAGCGACTGGCTCGAATTCAGCGCGGCAAAGTACCGGCGTACAACGGCGCCGTATCTGAAGCCGAGAGAATGGCGCACTAACGAAAACGGGGACCGCAGGCGCGCGACCCTAGGTGCCATGTCAATCGCCCTCTGTGACGAACTGGCGTGGACTGGTGGCACAAGCGAGGAAAGGAGATTCGAATGACTCAAAAGATTGCGGTCAGTGAAACAGGCTATCGCGATTGGCCTCTGGCAACGCTCGGAGTGGCCGTCGTACAAGGCGATCCTAAGGGCAGTGGTCAGGTCACTTTTCAAACCGGTGACAAACTAGTCTCTGGGGGCATTTGGGGCTGCTCTCCTGGAGCCTTCGACATCACCTTTGGGTGGGATGAAATGGCTTACTTACTAGAAGGGGAACTCATCATCCAGCAAAAGACGGGTGAGATCCATCTGAAATCTGGAGACTTCTTCTTTTCTCCCAAAGGAACTCAGAGCAGATGGATCATCACTAAGCCCGTGAAGAAGGTGTTCTTTCTAAGGACCTCTGAGCCGCTGTAATTTACCTTCCCTGTCGTCACCGATGATTCTCCGGCCTAGGAAAATGCGGTTTCTATTCCGTCACGCGTGTTCCGTTCTCATTCTGGAGTTTGCGATCTCTTCGCTCGCCCTCTCGGCCCAGCATCCAGCGTTGCCACTGAAAGTCAGTGGCAACGGCCGTTATCTAGTCGATCAGAATGAGCAGGCGGTTTTTTTGCAAGGTGATACGCCCTGGTCGCTTATCTCGGGTCTGACTAAAGACGAGGCTGCGCGCTATCTGAAGGACCGCCGTGAGAAACGTTTCAATGCTTTGATCGTTAATCTGATCGAGCATAAATATCGCGGCCCCGTGAACCGCGAAGGTAAGCCGCCTTTCACCACAATGGGGGACTTCGCCACTCCCAACGAAAAATATTTTGCGCACGCAGATTGGGTACTGAGGCGCGCCGCCGACGAAGGAATCGTCGTTCTGCTCGCACCCATGTACCTCGGCTACAAAGGCACCGACGAAGGTTGGCATCAGGAAGTGAGGCTCAACGGGGAGGCGAAGTGCCGTGATTACGGCCGCTATCTGGGCCGTCGGTACAAGGACTATACCAACATCATCTGGCTCATGGGTGGTGACCGGAATCCCGACAACGTGCGCGACGAGGTAGACGGTTTAGCGGCTGGGATCCGAGAGTTCTCGCCATCGCACCTGTTCACAGCCCACACAGTGTCCGAAAGTACTCCAGCCGAGCAATACAGCTTGAGCCAGTGGCTGGATCTGAACACGACCTACACCTACATGATCGTGCATCGAAAACTGCTGGCCAACTACCACTATCGACCCGTGAGGCCGAACATCCTGATCGAGAGCACTTATGAAGGCGAGCACAACGCGTCGCCACTGCAGATTCGCCGGCAGGCCTATTGGGCCCCTCCTTGCCGGTGCGACGGGGCAGTTCTACGGGAACCGCCCGATCTGGGGATTCTTCCCAGGATGGGAAAAGGCGCTCGACAGCCAAGGGGCCCAAGATATGGCAAGGCTCGCTGAGTTCATCAAGTCCCGGCCATTGCGCACACTCGTTCCAGATGATGCCCACAAGGTCGTGACATCGGGACTGGGCGAGTTTCGTGGTCTGGATTACCTTGCTGCAGGGCGCTGAGCGGACCGACGTATATTGATTGCATACATCCCCACCCCGCGATCAGTGGTCGTTCAGCTTTCCGAGCTTGCGGGTAACACACTGAAGGCCTCGTGGTTTGATCCCCAAACGGGCAAGACCTTGCAAGCCGGAGAGTACCGCGCTCAAGGAGAACACGAGTTTCGCCCTCCAGGCGATGGTGACTGGGTCCTGGTGGTGGAAGATGCGAATCTGAGGCGGCCAGATCCAGGGCAGATAGAGCGGTAGGATCTCGCGATTCTCCGGACCGAACGCCATTTACAGTGGGCTGAACCTGGGAGAGAAGACTCTAAACCAAGTCTCGGAGGCGATCGATGCCAAAGTGGTTGATCTATTCCACGATTTCCATGCTGATATGGGCGATCTGGAGTCTACTGTCACCCATTGCCAGCCGGGACCTTTCTGGCTCCATGATCCAGATTCTGTCAAGTGCCGGACTGATCCCTTTCGCCCTTCTGTTGCTGTGCTCAAGCAACCTAAGAAAGGGTACCTACCTCGGCAAGGGATTGCTGTTGGCTTTGGCAACCGGTATCACGGCGGGCACCGGAAACATCATGTTGTATTGCGCTCTTGGCCATAATGGCCCGGCTTCATTGGTTTTTCCGATTATTAGCATTGCTCCCCTGATCCCGGTTTTGGCAGCACCCTTGTTGTTCAAGGAGAAAATTCGTGGGCTGCAGGTGTTCGGTATTGCGGTGGCTCTCTTCGCCATCCTGTTGCTGAACACCACTCCTTCAGCCTCGCCCGCGGCGGCTACTTCCAGCCTTCTTTCCGAATGGATGCTCTACACGCTGCTGTCGCTTTTGATCTTCGGCATCACCTTCATTACACAGAAAGGTGCTACCTATTTCATCTCAGATGAACTTTCCACAGTGGCCTTTGCAGTGGGGTTTGTCCTGCTGGATCTCGCTCTGTTCCTGACCGACCGCTCATTGAGCTGGAATATCCCGGCCAAAGCGGGCTGGGTGAGTGTCTTCATTGGGATCTTGATGGGCGCGGGAAGTTTGACCTTATTTGCTGCCTATCGGCACGGGAAGGCATCCATCGTGACCCCCTTCTCTCAGTTGTATCCCATTATTACGGTCCTGGTTGCTGTTCCGCTCTACCATGAACCCATTGATCTGCTGCGGGGAATCGGTCTTCTCGCGGCGCTCGGTGCCGGCGTCATTCTCAGCATTGAAAAAACGGAGTCGCCGGCGGTTCTGGAGACGGCGGGAGGATAACGTGGTTCGTAGCGATTTAGTTGGGCTCGCAGCAAAGATAAAGATATGGAGCCATTCCACAAGGGTGCTGCAAGGAGGCAGCCGGCCCGACGCGATGGAATTGCAGAAGCTAAGTGAATGCTGTTCCGAGCTGTACGACCTGGAGGCCGATTATGACGAAATCGTCAGTCTGGCAGGCAATCCCAAACACCGCAAAGTGCCCGCCGACCTCCAGGCGAGGCTTCGCAAGTTCCAGAACACACCCAGCATCCGTGGGTTCTCAAATACAAGTATGAATGAGTCTGATTGAAAACCCGCTTACCCCAACCAGAGTTCCTTGAAACCCGTGGGACTGCAGGCGTTCCTATCCAGCTCCCAGGGATTGCTACGTAACCGATTGTTAGCGCCGCCGGAAGAGTCGCGGTCCGTCCATATGGAACCAAATCTCGTCACTGCCCCAAAGCACCTGGCTGTCCTTGATGAATTGATGCAGCGGGAGCCGATCTTCCACAGGCCTGAATTTGGAACGACACGCAGCGATTTCGAGAACATAATGGATGATTCGTTTTGGGAAGTCGGAGCCTCTGGTCGGCGATACAGTCGTGAGTATGTCCTAGACACTCTCGAGAAGAGATACGAGAACCCAACCGAAGACACTTGGGAGACAAGAGACTCTCACTGTTTCGAGATCGCTCCCGACAACTACCTCATCACATACACCCTGATTCAAGGGGAACGGGTCACTCGCCGGTCCACTATCTGGCGGCGAACAGTCCACGGCTGGAAGATCTTGTACCATCAGGGCACAGTTGTCGAGGAACGGTAATCGCTGCGTATGCAGTGTTTCATTAAGCGTCTAGCCTACTGGGCGGTTTCAGCGCACGCGCCGAAAGCACGAGCCGCTCAAGCGAAAGTGTTCGCGGGACATCTGTTTCTTAGCCATTTCCGACGGGAACAAGCACCGCACGACATCTTCCAAGAGGAAACTGTGGATGCGATTCGAGCTTGTCAGTAGTCTGTCAAGGCTTGTCTTGCTGTTGCTTTTGAACAATGTGGAACCATTCCACGAGGAAGCGACCTTATGTCAGATACCGTCTTAGTAACGGGTGGTTCCGGGTTTATCGGAACTCATCTGTGCCGCAGCCTCGTCGAAAAAGGTGACAAAGTCATCAACTTTGACCTCTATCCCCGCCAGGGTCCGCTGGCTTGGCTGATGCAGCCCATCGAGAAAGAGATCGTACTCGAAAAAGGCGATGTGGCCAATCTGTCGCAGCTCATTGCCGTCATGCGGAAGCAGCAGCCGAACAAGATCGCTCATCTGGCTGCTTCGATCGACATGGAGAGCATGGACAGTTACCCGATGCAGGGTCACGACAAGATGGTAGGCGGCACGGTGAACCTGCTCGAGGCGACGCGGCTTCTCGGAGGCGTCGACCGACTCGTGAATTTCAGTTCGATCGGTGTGCTGCCCACGCGACAATATGAGCCAATTGATTGCGACCATCCAACGCTCATGGCAGCCGAAGGACCAGCCTCTGGCATTTACGGTGCGGGCAAGGTGGCTGGAGAGGCCTTTTGCTGGGCCTATGCCGATTTGTTCAATCTGGACATTGTTCAGCTGCGGCCGTCGGCGGCTTACGGATTCTTCACGAGCAACAGCATCTTCATAAACGACATGTTGGAAGGCGCCTTGCGCGGTGAAAGGGTCCGAGTGCCGCACGGACGCTATTTGCCTCGCGACTACACCCACGTTCACGACATCGCTGGAATCGCCGTGGCGGCTCTAAACGCTCCAGCCTCCCAACTCCGGCACCGCGTCTTTTATGCGGCTAGCGGGATGAACCCATTGGTGAATGGCGGGCAGGTGGCTGACATCGTGCGCGAGATGATACCAGGAGCAGACGTCGAGATTGGCGAGACGATGACCCCCATGATCGAGCGCTACGATTTGAAGATGCGTGGCGTGCACGATGTCCGGCCTGTTGAGGAACAGCTTGGCTACCGAATTCAGTATCGCGACGTCCGCGCCGGCATGAAGGAATACGCCGACCGCCACTGCGAGTTTTTGATTTCCCAAGGTAAAACGCCCGCCAAACGGGCATGGTAGACACGCGAACGTGAAACCATATATGGGATAGTGAACGCTAAACCGAATCGGCGGGCCGAATCCGCAGCTTAGGGTTGGGGCGTTAGCACGGGCTCAGACTTAGCGTCAGATAAGCTTGGCCTTTGGCTTGCCCCGTGCTGGGTCAAGGCGCGCTGATCGCAGCTGGCACGTAGCAACTCAATCCTGTGGATTTATGAAGAGGTGATTGATGCAAGAGCTTGCGTTTGCGGTCATCGGTGCGGGCTTCTGGGGAGGGTTTCAAATCGCTGCCTGGAAAGAGGTGCCTGGCGCTCGACTCGTAGCGTTGTGCGATCGCAATGACGAACAGGCCGCAGCGATTGCGCAGAAATTCGGGGTGTCGAAGGTCTATGCCAACGCGCAAGAGATGCTGCGCTCCCAGTCACTCGATTTCGTGGATGTGGCAGTAGGGCCGGAGGCGCATGAACAACTCGTGCTCCTCGCTGCCAACCAAAGGCTCCCGGTCATTTGCCAGAAGCCCATGGCGATGGATTACCCAACCTGCGAGCGGATGGTGAAGACCTGCCGGGAAGCAGGTGTCATATTCCTCATCCATGAAAACTACCGCTGGCAGACTCCGATGCGTCGAGTGAAGGAGTTAATTGTTTCCGCCCGGATCGGACGGCCTTTTCGGGCGCACGTCCAATTCAGCCTCGGCGAGATCGGCCTCTACGATAATCAGCCGTATCTTTACACTCAGGCTCACTTCGCGTTGAATGATATGGGACCGCATCTGCTCGATCTCCCGCGCTTCTTCTTTGGCGAACCCAGCAGCGTCTACGCTCGGGAATTCAACGTGCACCCGCGCTTTGCAGGCGAAGACGTTGTATCCGTGGTGCTGGGCTACGATAGACTAACCTGTCACTGCGAGCTCAGTTGGCGGACCAGCAGCTATGAGGTCTCCACTTGCGGCGGAAGCTCCTTTGACTATGAAGTTCCAGGGAACCTCTCCCGACCAGTGCCGCAAGTGGCAGGGCGAGTTCGCTGCGAAACTGCAGTTGCTTTTGGGCCCACACCAACCTCCGGAGACTTGGAAAACGGCTGTCAGGCACGTCACGGAATTAGAGGATCATTTCCGAGAGGAGCTGGTGCTGACGGCCGAGGGCTACTCTCCACTCCCGCTCTACTTGCTGCTACCACGTAGAGTCAGTAAGCCCAGGCCAGGCATTTTGGTGCTGCGTGGTCACGGTGAATATGGCCACGATCCAGTGGCAGGACGTGATGACATGCCTGGAGTCGCTGCCGCGATTCGAGAGGCCAACTACGACTATGGACGTGAGCTTGTCCGCCCTGGCTACGTCGTAGCCGTCCCGTGGCTGACACCTTTTGGAGACCGGTTAAGGAAGTTGGATACCTACCAAGGTCAAGACCCTTGCGCGGTCAGTTTTGTTCGTCTGCAGATTCTCGGCAAGGTACTCATGGGGGAGAATCTTCGTGACAGCCTGTGGGGGGCTGGAGTGCCTCGCCCGCGACCCACGGGTCGACTCAAATCGCTTGGGATGTGTGGGGTTGTCGTATGGCGGCCGGATGACGATGCTGACCGCAGCGCTGGAACCCCGTATTCGCGCCGCCGTCATCTCGGGTGCTCTGAACATGATGCAGGAGCGGATCATCATCCCTTACAGCTGCAGCGCGCAGGTCGTTTCTGGACTGCTCCAATATGGCGATACGCCGGAGATCGCTTCGCTCATCGCACCGCGGCCATGCCTTTGGGAAGTCGGCACGAAGGACGAACTCATTCCGGCTAGGTGGGCTGAAGAAGCCTTGACGCGAATACGGCGTGCCTACAAGGCATGTGACGCAGAAGACCGCTTGATTGTCGATCGGTTTCAGGGCGGACATGCATGGAACGGAAGAGCTGCCTACCCATGGTTGGAAAGGATTCTGGGTTGGAGGGAGGCCAAAGCGATGGGAATTCCGAGATCAATCGAAAGAAATGTTCACATCTGGCCGAAGCTGGGAACGCTCTTGGTCCTGATGGCTTACAACATGTCGCTGGTGGCTTTCAGTCAAGGCTAGCATCCACCCAATATCCTGGTGCTGGTGGCTGATGACCTTGGCTGGCGCGACGTGGGCTATCACGGTTCGGAGATCCGCACGCCCCACTTGGACAAGTTGGCCGCTGCAGGCGTTCGACTGGAGCGGCACTACGTCTATCCCACTTGTTCACCTACCCGGGCTGGTTTGTTGACCGGCCGCAATCCGAGCCGATTCGGCATTCATGCCCCCATCGCCGGGCGAAGCGAACAAACCCTTCCTATGGGCCTTAGAAACTCACGATAATCATGTGCAGAAAGTGCTGGTGAAATCAAAGTCGTCCCACTGATGGCGTTCCATGCGGCGGGAGTCCCGCAGTCCACCTCTTCGCTTCAGCTGCGAAAATTGGTCCCTTTGCCAACTCCAAAACCTTCCGTAAAACAATCCGTTTCTCACCGCTGGTAGGATCTACGACTTGTCGCTTCGGAAACAGACCTTCCTAGGTTAAATAGCGAAGAGTCTACGAAAGGCAGCTATGGCGGTTTTTGGGACCTTGACTGGAATCCCAACACCCTAGTTCTACTTCTGTTGTCAACTATGAGTATGGTTTGGAAAGACCCTCGAGTAAGGTTCTGTCTTCGCTGTTGGCAAGTGGCAAGTGTTTTTTTTCGAGGGGTTGCTTCGGACTTTACCCGACAAGATCCCATAATCTGTCAAGGAGGCTGATCCGTCGCAATCTCCGCGCCCGCTCCACAACAGAGGGTGATTGAGTGGATATCTGGGTAAGCCGAGGTCAGGATCGGGAAAGCTAGTTTGTAGCAAGTGAAACTAGAGCCAGATGTCATTGCGAGCCTCTTTCCATCCAAAGGCCTAATTAATAAAACCCATCCTACTCCTCCAGGGATCCTTGTTGAACAGTGCTGCGTCCCCTGCAGGTTCTCAGAGAACGGTGGTCTCATCCTACCGCTCGTAGGTTCCAACGAGTTTGGCCGTAGCCAGCACTTTGCCGTTGATGGCTTTGTTGAATGAAGCCAGGTTTGTCTTCACGGGCAGGTTCAGGTTCTCGACGCTCAAGGCATAGAGGAGCGACTCATACGGATGAGTGCCCGAGCCGGGCGGTGGCTGTGGACCTCCCCAACCCATCGTCCCAAACGTGTTCTCTAGCTCCTTGGTCCCCGCCGGAAGCATCGTTGTTCGCGACGCACCCTCAGACAAGCCGTTCACAGTGGCGGGGATATTGATGACCAGCCAGTGGACCCAGTCATTGGCAATGGGATGCCGGTCGATGCAGGCAAGACCCAGCGATTTGGTACCTTCTGGCAGGTTAGCCCACGAGAGCGGCGGTGAGATATTCTGTCCGCCAGAAACGCCCTTGTTCGCATGACGTGTAGGGATGGCTTTGCCGCTCCCAAACGCCGACGAGGAGAGAGCAAATTTCGCTGCAGGTGTTGCCACCGCCAGCAAGAACACAGGCAATGCAAAGAACATCGCGAGAGTTAAGCAAATGAACTCTGACATGATGATTCCTCCTTTAAGCAAAAACAGGTCACAGCAGCACGCCCCTTGTCTCCTTGAGACGGCGGCCGATGTCCTTGATTTGTCGACGCGGGGACGTCCTCCTTTCCTTAGTTTTCTTGGGATGGGAAACGCTAAAGGTGACCTATTTCTTTATAGATCACTCCAGCGACTCCGCCTTCGATTGCATGAGCGATTACGTGGAAGATCGAATCCGTGAAGGCCAAGCCAGCAGGCAGGTAGGTCACGCTGTAGTACTGGTACAGGTTCCCTAGAACAGGAGAAAGTATCGCTACCATTACGCCCAGTGTCACGCCCGCTTTTATCCCGCCTCCCAATGCAGGGCCTCCCAATGCAGCGCCGACCTTGACAAACAGGAAGGCAAAAACAAGCGCGAAAATCAGGTCGGTGACGACGTATGCAGGGATGACGGTGCGGAGTATGCCTGGATGAGCAGAGCCGATCTGCTCAAACTGTCGCCCCACGATCTGCGTGTAGAATGTTGCATTCAGCGCTACCCGAACAATCCACACACCAATAACAGCTCCCGCAAAGCGCCCTGTGTTCATTTGGTTATCCTCCAAAGAAGAGTTTTGGGCTCTGCCTTGCCGATGAAGGCAGCACGATGTGAGTCTCTGACGCCTGCACGCCTGGAACGTTGGTGATTTTGCCGAGCACCAATTGATCCAGCGCGTTCGCATCTGCGGCTTCCACAAGAGCAAACACATCCGGTTTTCCCTTGCAACGGTCCGCCAGTTCTAACCCCGGCCAGGCGGTCGCGACACAGCGGGATTTGAATGGAAGCGCTCGGGTTTCCTACAGCATGTCAAGGAATTCCTTCCAGGGCGTGGCAACCAGGGTTTCGGTTGTCGAATGTCCATAAGCGCGGATGATCATCACGGCCTTTTCAACTTCCTTCGGATCGGCGGCCTGGACAATATCCACGACATCGAAGCGCCCTAAGGTTGCGAAGCTTTCCTTCCAGACGATTCCAGGACACCGCGTCTTAATCTCTTCGGTCACGCTGCAGCCAACGGCTTGAACTCTGTCGGATCTCCAAACGCCTTGGGCGAAAAGCGGCTCAAGATGACATACGTTGCCATGTGGCACCTCCTTGTGTCAGTGACCTCGGACCAATGGTTGACCAACCTGGGCTGGGGTCGCCAAGCACGAAGATGCCCCTTTACCTCCAGATCCCGGATGGTCCTCAGGGTTGGCACATGGACTGTGCGGAGAGAGTGCTGGGTCGTCAGCGATCTGTTTCGTTGTTTAGTCGCTGCCACTGTTACCCGGGTGCATGGCGGTGAGAAAATAGACTTTCAAAATCAATCAATAACCGGCCGAACGTTTGTCTCGCCAGGTTGGCCGGAAGTACCCGCCTTCTCCCTATCGCCTGGTCGAACTCGTAGCGACCAAAACTCAATTGATTCCCTCCTTTGAGTACAATCTCGTAGTAACTGACCGTATTCCCGAGCCGTTGGGGGACACGGCTCCGTAGGAGCAGCGCCGCGTTTGCGCGGTCGTATTCGATCAGTTTGAATTCTTCGAGATACGTAATTTTGTTTTTCAACAGCTCACACTGCTTTTCCAGAGGAAGTGGAGAAGGGTTGCGGGCTTTGATCTCGATGTGATTCACCAAAAGCCCCAGCTTATCAAACTCACTGATCTCGAAATGCCAGGTAAGATTCCTTGCCTCCACAATAGGCCGGAAAAAACCCTCGCTCCTGTCGGTTTCCCGCAAGGCATAAATCAAATCCAGAATTCTTGAGCTTTTTGCCATAGTACTCCTGACTGGTTAAACACAGTGCTGACCCTTTCGTATCCTGAAAAAACATTGGAAATGCGGAGCATCTATCTTCTGTGGGACACCGAAGTGTCAGAATGTTTTCCGACGGCCCACTCAGGGTTGAGATTTTTCTCCTCTTCCCAGACAGCAGGCTTCGTGCGGCTCGCACTCTCCGTTACCGAGAGCACCCGAACCACTTGCCCTTCCTGTAGTTTTCTCAACAGCGCTTTTCGTCCGTTATTGAGCACAAACACGTCGCGCTGCCACCAGTCGTTCATCTTGAAGATGGCCTTGACCTCCACTGGCAAGCCGAACCGTCGTTGGGTATCTTCCGGAATATAGAGCAACTCGACTTCAGTTCCGGTTCTCAGACAGACAGCGGTAGAGGCATCTTCGGGCGAAACGAGCCAGTTGGACCCGCGCTGTCTTCGGACGACCAACACCTCGTCTGCTCTTGCGTCGCGTGAATGACCTTCAGCTGATGCGTAACACATACAAAACTCCTTTCTGTTTCGAGCCACGATTTAACGGCCTACCGCCGCAGCTTTTTCGGGCGGCTCGACTTGCTCTAAGATCTCGCGCTCTGCTTGCAACCAATCCTGCAAGTCAAAGCCGTCAAGACCTCCTCTTGCTTCGTACAACTGATAGGCGCGCCGTGCAAAAAGCCTGCGCAGCAATGCTGTGTCTGATAATTCCGTTTCTTCTGGGAAATTAGGGTTTTGGTTCTTCATGGGACCTCCTGTTTGTCTTGAGGATGACGGCCAAAGCTAACCGGCCCCGGGCTTTTAGTGGGAGGGCATTGATCTCACAGCCACATCTTTCAACGAATACGCTTGGTTACTAAGTCAGCGTGTGGAGGAGATTCGTCGCCACTGGGAGCTGGCACGCTTGGAAAGCCAATAAGAACAAAGCCCGCACTGGATGCGGGCTCAGGAGGGCTTTAAGACTGTTCGCGGAGCCTATTTTTTATTGGAGAAGGTATGAAGAGAAACTATGCATCCACTCCGTTGTGACTGTAACGCCACCGAGATGTGCAGTCAAGGATCTCTCTGGCTTTTGTCCACCCAAAATAGAAATGTCCTCTCCTTACCAAAGTAGAAATGTCCGGTTTGTGGATATCAGGAATCATCGGGTTT
Organism: Acidobacteriota bacterium; assembly: GCA_022616615.1. Taxonomy (GTDB): domain Bacteria; phylum Acidobacteriota; class Terriglobia; order Versatilivoradales; family Versatilivoraceae; genus VFZK01. The sequence continues at coordinate 7,925 of JAKEER010000518.1, read as the reverse complement.
TTCAGGGAAACCAAAGTTGGTTCAGGGGAGTTTGGCAGATGCCGGCATATCACCCCTGGACAGAGGCTAAATCGGAGGACTGTGGGTGAAAGCTGGCCTCTGTCTTTTGTAGAAACCTCGCCAGGGGTGATCTGCCGCCGGGCGATACCGTCTCCCCTTGCGAGGCCTCTGAATCGCGACCGACTGGGATTTCGAGGCTGATGCAGAATCTCTCGATAGCAAAGCGAACGTTGCTGATGACGGATGTGAAGCGATCCGTCTAGCCGATCCTCGACTGTCACAGTCTGGACTTTGACTCGATCTTCCACCAGTAAACTTTGCCCCCGTGCAGGACGGTGGAATCGGCATTGAAACGGCGCTGGGTTCCAATACACAGGACAGTATCGGGATCCCTCTGCGCCTGCGCCCGACGATGCAGATCAGTGGACCATGCTACGCTAAGATCCGCGCGAAGCGGCCAGAGGGTGGCTTCGGCTGGATTGCTCGCTTTAACACCCGAGTGGCTGCCTGCTGCAGGTTGTCACGATCACCCGGAGCCGGACTCTTTTAAACATTTGCCGTGACATCATCCAAACTGGTAATACGGCGAAATCATCAGGTACACCACAACGCCCGTTACCGTCACATACAGCCAGATCGGGAAGCTCCAGCGAGTAAGTTTGCGGTGTTTCGCCACGTTGTTTTTCAGCCCGTGATAAAACGAAAGCAGGATGAGCGGCAGGACAACTGCGGCAAGAATGATATGCGAGGAAAGAATGAAGAGGTACAACGGCCGGACCGGGTTGCCTGTCGGGAAAGGCGTTTCCGGGGCCATGTAATGATACGTCACATAGGAAGCGATAAACAGGGCTGACAGCAAAAATGCTGTTATGTTCAATCGCTTGTGCAACGTCACTTTTTTCCGGCGAATGGACATATAAGAGATGATCAGCAACACGCTGCAGGTTCCGTTAGTGATGGCGTGCAGCAATGGAAGTTTATAAATGAATGCCGGTATTTCCGCAGGAGGCGGAATGAGTTTCCGGTTCAGCACTATGACAAGCAGGAACACGACCATTGAGACGGCCATGACGATTCTGAAGATTGCTTTTTCGCTCATAGTGAGGTGTTCGATTGACGAATTACGATGTACGCTTCAACTCCCTCCGTTTCGAAGGGCCACCTGCAAAGTCCTCTTAAAAAGAGACTGGAATTTGTTCAAGATTCTCCGGCTTTACATGACTGCCATGATTATCCAATTCTACGCTTCTAAGAAGTGTTTCTAAGAAGATCCACGCTATGCTCCTGCCGGACAGTCTTGCTTCCAGCTAGTCCGAAGCGAACCAATTGTTTGATTTTCTGCAACAGAACCGACTCTCGATTGCATGCTGCCCGTCTCGTTTGATTGTCGCGCACTCCGCGGGATCGGCTTTCCTGGCCAATGAATCTGGAAGCAATCCAGATATACCAGCTTGTTTACCCGATCTGGATGTATTTTCGCTTTGGACAGAGAGCAGCCTTGATCCCTCGAGAGATGTGAATTCACATTGCAAGAAAGGAGGCTGTCGTGACCACTCGGTTTTGGTATGCAATCGTTGCCGCCGTCCTATACGGATTGCATCAAGTCTTCACGAAACTGGCGGCAGACCGCATCGGTGATGGTCTGGGAGGATTTGTCGTCGAAACAACTATTCGGCCGGTTTGACTCCGTCGACCACCTGCAAGTAACCGGTCGTGAACTCGTTTGAACATAAGCATGACGGGAACGCTCTTCCGATGGCGTGGGTTCTGGGGACACAGAGCTTGTGCTTCTTCTGGAACAGTGTCTATGAGGCAAAGCCTTAGCTGCTCTACTGGTTTACCCTTGGTCGGTGAGCCTGAAGGCAGGACCTGGGTAGCTCGGAAGCGGCCTGAGGCGACTACGCGCGGGAAGTGAAAGGTTCAATGCTCTGGGTGAACTGGACAGGGTCATCCGCTTGCCATTTGAATCCAGCGACCTTGAAGATAACCGGACCTGAGGAACCTTCCTCATCCCACCACACCGATTCGCCAGGCCTGAAAACTTTTGCTTTGGCGCCATTCCCGACCGTTGCGGCAGTAAACGAATGCTTGACTCTGTAGCGGCGTTCCATGGCCAGGAATCCTACTTCTTTCCCCTCAATATGCAAGGCCGGACAAAACAGCGGAGAAGGTCGAATGGGCAGGGCTGTGAGAGTAGTCTAGAAGTGGTTTGAGTCATCCAGTGAAAGAAAAGCTGAATCGGGCAATCATCTTTGCCGATGAAGGTTCACAAGTTCTTGGTTCCCCCTTTTTCCATCGTGATGGCCAACAAGGAAAAATTTTACGAGCCGAAGCCTTGCGCGTGTTGCGCAGCCACCTGACTCTTCCCGCCGGGGCAACCGTGTGTTGCCTGCCATGGGCTCGGCCAGGTGATGGTGCCACAGCCAGTGCGGGTGTGTTCACAATGCAAAGGCAAGGGCTGCGCTCCCAAGGAGCATCCCGTGTTTGGATTCACCTGCGAGGCTTGTTGGGGCTCGGGCTGGGCGGCAGCGCGGTGGGCAAAGTCGCGACCTAAGTTTTTAGGGCAGGCTAGATATCGAATTTAACGAACTTCAACCCAGTCCTTGCATGCCGGGCTGCAAACATGGCCGTGTTTCACGATTTCCTTGTCGGCAAGTTTTTTCACCAAAGCGAGGATCGATTGCAGGGCTTTGCAATGGTATGTTTGACGCCTTGTAGCCTGGCTTGCTCCAGATCATCGACAGAGCCTGAGATCGCCACGACTGGGAGATCGGGTTGGAAATTTTTCAGCAAGTAATGAGTTCGATTCCTTTCACGTCCGGCATCACCAGGTCGGTGATGAGTAGATCGATCTTGATGGACGAACTCAGATGCTGCAGACCTTCCTTAACCCGTTGTGGCCGCCACGACCGAGTAGCCGGCTTCTTCCAAGATGAAAGCCAACGAACGCACCAGAACATCATTGTCGTCAACGAGCAGAATCGAATAGGCCATCGGACCCAGAGCACAACACTGTTATTGTGATCGTGATTCGAGGCGATAACCTTTAGGCTCAAAGTACACGGACGGGCTCCGGCCCGCCTTTGGCCTATTGGGTGACTGTGGAAACCTTGAAGGCTGGATTCCACCAGGTTCAATATGGTGGCGCGTTTGAAGGGTTTTTCGAGCGTCGGAACTCCGAAGGTGGCGGCAAATCTCAACAGGCGGCCGCTGAAGGAGCCCGACATTGCGATGACCGGCAGACCTGGATCGGTGCGTTTGATCTCAGTAAGAAGCTGCAGGCCGTCCATGTCAGGCATTGCTAAATCCGTGATCAGTAGATCGAATTGCCGGCCGGATGATTTCATCAACGCCACGGCCTGCTTGCCGGTCGCGGCCTCGGCAACCGAGTAGCCGGCTTCGTCAAGAATCGTGGCCAAAGATCGCCTGAATTCTTCATTGTCGTCGGTGATCAAGATTCGATGAGCCATGGCTCTTTCCCCAGTGGCTTAAATCGGGTTCAGTGGCGATAATCCTTGCTGAAAGTGGCCGGCGAACGCAGTACTTATTCGGCAATGTGGGACGAGAGCGGCCAAGGTTGAGGGCCAATCAATTACTCACTCACTGAATTGTCGATTCAGTTCAGTTTGGATCTCGGGCTCATCCGGGACCAGCCCGGCCTGATATGAAACGTACTTCATACCGTGTTTGTCACATTCGACCGGCAACGATTTCAGCGGACGATTCTGCTCATCAACCTCGCCGCGATTCACAGGCTGATAAAGGTGGCTTCGTTCTCCGCAGACCGGGCAAGTCACGTTGTAGTCGCTGAGCATCAAAACCTCGCGAACCATAGCGTTCAGACGCTTCTTCGTATCGATAGAAATCGAATTGAGCATTACCTGTTGTGAAATGCCCAACCTATGGGACTGCTTGTGATTTCTGTCATCCTTTCGGTAATCTGGATTGGCTTGCTAGTCTGGGCGGCCATCATAGCCAACAGAGACTGATGATCGACTAACCAGTGCGGCGGGGCTTCGTCCCGCCTTTCAGTTTGATTTCTTTTCTAGAATCTGTGCAGCAGCTTCAGAGATGAAGAGCGCGAAGTGGGGTCGGGTTTTGCCGTCGCCGCTAACCTGTTTTGTGTCTTCGATGGCTAGATTGGAAGCTGGATCAATGCCTTTTGCCGCCAGTCGGTAGTACAGGTCGGTGACCAGCCTGTCGAATTCTTCTCGCGTGATGTTTTTTCGAAGAGGATAGGGACGCATTCAGGTTTTGATCGGGATTCAAGGTGAGAAGCTTTAGGTTCAAAGTAGCTTGGCGAGGTCCCGGCCCGCTGTCCAAGATTGGCTGTCTAGGGGGAAGTGGGGGACCGAAAAGCGAGCTCGTTGGCTCGCCTGACAGCCAATGCCTCAAAAAGGAGATTTCAAATGTCAGGTCTAAACAAGGCTCTGGTCGAGGATCTGATTGAAACTTATCAGAAACTCAACACCAATCCAGAAACGGCAACTGTGGATGCTGGAATAGTGCTCGAAGATGCAGAAGGTCTGCCTTTGATTCTTTCGGTCAAAGACACGCAACCCCCTTGCGATGTGGACGCGCTAACCAGCCTCTTAGACAGTAAGACCAGCCAAGGGTGGCAGCTGATTGGGAAGGTTTTTTGCGAGGAGAGTGCAGAAGTCGCTAGAGCGCGGACAATTCCATATCCTGGATTCGACAGCGTTTCACTTCATGCTGCGAGAGGTGTCTTCCAAGAACAAGCCGACAGAGAAAAAGATGCGCTGGAACCAGGCTAAAGGGTGAGTTGAATCTGGTTTTGCGTTGAGAGGGATGAACCCATGGAAGGGACGACTCTGATCTATGCAATAGCCGCGGCGCTGAGTGGATTGTCCGCTGTGCTGGCGTGGCTTGCCAAGCTCCGATGGTCGAAGGAATTCATCGCCGCGAAGGATGAGATCATCAAGGCCAAGCAAGCGCAGATAGATCAACTGAACGGGCAGATCAAGCAGCTCCAGGACTTGACTCCTATGACGATCGAAGAGTACTTCCATTCGGTAGTACGGCAGCTCGAAGGGAACATCAACTGGCTGAAAGATCAACTCGTTGAGGCGGAGACGAAGAGCCAGGAGAAGGTAAAAGAGTTGAATCAACAGATCGACCATCTCCAACAAGAAGTGACGAAAACAAAAACGATCTCGAAAGAGGTCGCCAGTTGGAGCTCAGGGAGCCTTCTCAACTATCACCACCAAACAGTGGCGCATCGGTATCACACGATAGAAGTACCGGACCCCGGAATCATTTCCGCGACTGCGGAATACATTAGAAAAATCGACAAGAAGAACTAGGCACCCATGGCGCGCGGCACCATCATCTGCAGGACCCTGAAGGACGCCAAGACCAAGCTCCATGTCACCGCGATGTCACGGCTTGCAAATACACGACGGAACCGGCAAGTCGCCAACTAGGCGAACTGATAGCACCCACTGGCAGCGCATGAAACGATAGTCAACACGTTCGAATCGCCGTTAGCGCTACCACTCATTCCAAAGTACTTACGCAAGACTCTGAGATTTAACATAAATTCTCAAAAATTCCATCCAGACATCTCACGGCTTCAGCTAGAATGCCGAGCTCAGCTGCTGATATCGAGCCGCCATCTTTAAGATCCTTGTGACCCGGCAATTGAGCTACTGTGTTGACCATGCGAACAAGGCTTCAACATTCAATGCCAGGGCCGAGACCTCGCACAGAGAGCCACCTTCAGGAATGCTTTCCTGAAACGGCGCTGCATTGTACCTGCAGAAGGGGTGGAGTGCGGGAACGCAAGGGATGGTCCGCTGCTGTTTTGTAGCAGCGGGTGCCTGAGATTGGTTGAGCGTTTCTCTTGTCAAATGGAAGTACACCTTTTTGACGTAGGCAAGCACTCCGGGTTGGAAATCCCGAATGCGACGACCCAACGTGGGATCGCGGCTTACGGCGCGTTGGATACAACCCTCTGTTGGCTCTGCGCCTCCTAACCTGCACAGAACCTCATCCCCCTTCGCTCTCTACATGCGGGTGGCTTGACACATCGACTGACACCGATCGCAGACGCCCACTGAGTGGCAGTTGTAAGAAATGCGGGAGCTTAACTAATAGTAAAACTTCAGCGCGAACTGCATCAGGCGCGGATCGCCGGCGAGTGTTGAGATGCGGCCGACCGCGCTGCTGGAACGGTTGCGCTCGGGGAGGCCGAACTGGGGAGTGTTGAACATGTTGAACATCTCCCAGCGGAATTCCAGGCGGCGGCCTTCACCGAAGTACTCAAAGCTTCTCGCCAAAGCGAAGTCGAAGTTCACCAGGCCTGGGCCGTCGAGCGTGTTGCGACTGCAGTTGCCGAGGCGCGCAGGCGTCGGTATGGAATAGCCACTGGCATCGAACCAACGGTCCACGTTGCGCTCGTCTGTCGGCAGCGCACCGTCGCTGACACAGTCAGCCAGGGCGTTGGCTAAACCTCCACGGTTGCCTACCAGGCTGTTGTTTGCCCCCGCAAAGATCGTCAAAGGTCGTCCAGAGCGAAGGTTGGTCAGACCGCTGATCCGCCACCCTCCCAACACGTGAGACGGTACTCCATCCGTCAGATACGCTTTCCCCTTCCCGAAGGGCACTTCGTAGATGTAGCTGGTCACCCAGCGATGGCGGTAATCGAAATCGCTGCGCCCGCGCTGCTCGCGCAGGTTGCGGGCGTTCTGCATGAAGCTGTTGGAGCCGCCACTAAAGAGGTGCTCTTGAGCATAGTCGATGGACTTCGAATAGGTGTAGGCACTGTGGATGGAGAATCCACGGCTGAAGCGCTTTTCCACTGTCGCTTCCCCGCCGTGATAGATGGAGTTGCCTCCATTGTCCCGAAACTCAATCGGACCAAAGGTCGGATAAGGGATGATGCCTGTGCCGGTGCCATTTGAAGTGAAGAGCTGCTGGTTCAAATTGCGTAGGGCGGAAAGGTGCGTGCCCTTCGTACCCACATAGTCCAGGGTGACGACCCAGTCTCCAGGCAAAAGCCGCTGCACGCCGAAATTCCATTGATCCACACTGGGAATGACGGCTTCGGAATTGACCGCTCGAACAAGGACCGTGACCGGGTTGACCGCGCTGGGATTGAGCGACAGATTGAAGCCGGTGCGGACGCGCATGTCGTTGGCGGTTTGAGATGCGCTCGTGGCACCTACCACATTGTTCACAAAGAAGGGAAGGTTCAAAGCGAGCTGGTCTTCACTGCCAGCGCGCTCAAACAGCATGAAGAACCGCCCATATCCTGTCCTGAGTACTGTGTTCGGCGTCAGCTGATACGCAATGCCCAGGCGCGGGGCAAAGTTATTCTTGTCGGAACGGATTAGGCTCTTCCCGTAAGACGAATTGGCAGGAGTGAAGGTCTGGCCGGCGACGGGGTCAAAGTTCGTCATTCGGTCGGCCCCTTCGTACGGCCAGGTGGCGAAGTCGTAGCGGAGACCCAGATTGAGCGTCAGCTTCGGTGTCACTTTCCAGTCGTCTTGCGCGAACCAGGAGAGCATCCAAAGCCGCTGATCGACAACTGCCAGGTTAGAAAGCTGAGCGCCATTGGGATAGCCAAGAAGGAAGTCAGCCAGGCCAATACCAGAGCGCTGCCCGTCAAATGTCCATGTGCCACGCAAGCCAGGCACGTCAAGATAGATATTCCGCATCGGGCCACGGTAATCGGCTCCGAACTTGAACTGATGGCGGCCACGAGTGAGACTGAGTGTGTCGCTCCACTGAAACTGATTTGTAACCTGGAACTTCGGAAGGAAGTCCGGTGACCCAAGACGGTCCAGTCCCCCGCCCGCTCCAGGTGTGACGGTACCACCGCGGGCGCCGATGACGAGGCCCGGCAAGCCTCCGCTATATACGGGGCTATCGGAGACTCCCAGGATCCCGAACTCAGCCAGGGT
>JAKEER010000517.1 GCA_022616615.1 Acidobacteriota bacterium | reverse complement strand
GCGTCCCTACCATTTACTTTTTTCACAGCTCCAGGGGCTAGGGGTGAGGGGGCGAGCACACGGTGGAACGTTCTGACCAGTGTTCCAAGACCATCATCCAGCACTGGGTTTAGGGAACTGGCTCAGCCGACAGGGATCCCCCTCACCCCCCGGCCCTCTCCCGCGGTGGGGCGAGGGGAGCCGATTCTAGCGACTGTGACCGCATCAGACAAAGCACGCAGATGTGTCACTATAATGCGTAATGCTCAATAGGTGGAAGGACGAAGCACTAATGACTAAAGAAATCCGAAGTCCGAATGACGAGGGATCATCGACCTTGGTCATTAGTCGTTCTTTCGTCATTCGTGCTTAGTCATTCGTCATTCCCAAGAGGGTCCGCGACTCAGATTGGCATATTCGAAAAAGCGACTCAGATTGACTTCCTCAACCTATGTACAAAATCCTGATCATCGAAGACGACCGCGCCATTGCGAAGGCGGTTGAAACTAATCTTGCAGCGGAAGGCTATGAAGTGGAAACCGCGATCGATGGTGTTAGTGGTCTGGAGCGGGCTTCCGATCCTTCGCAGGACCTGATTCTCCTCGATCTCATGCTGCCGAAACTGCCGGGGGAGGAGATTTGCCGCCGGCTCCGCCACAACGGCATCACCACACCCATTCTTTTCCTGACGGCTAAAAGCGAAGAGGAACACCGCATAGCAGGTTTTGAACTCGGCGCCGATGACTATGTCGCCAAGCCCTTCAGCATTCGCGAACTGCTCGGAAGGATTCAAGCGATTCTTCGCCGTGCTGCCGGCCAGAAGCATCTGCTGGCACATTATCATTTCGCCGATGTGGCGCTGGACTTTGTGAAGATGGAAGCCCGCAAAGGAGATCAGCCTGTCGTTCTGACCACTCGAGAATTTGCCATTCTCCGACTGATGGTGAGCAACAAAGGTGTGGTGATGTCGCGCGACCGTTTGTTGAACGAGGTGTGGGGCTATGACGCGTATCCCACGACTCGGACAGTGGACAATCAGATCGTGAAGTTGCGCCAGAAGCTGGAAGACGACCCCGAAAATCCGCGCTTTATCCTCACGGTGCGGGGAACGGGGTATAAGTTTGTGGGTTAAAGGCGGGCGGGCAAATGGTAACACGCCAATCAAAAGCACAACAACACGAGCCCACAGCCTCGCTCTTGGCAGCCATTGTTGTTTTCGCGTGGCTCGGATCGTGCCTGGGCCCGCTCTCTTCCGTTCAACTCGCTCTTGGAGCCGCCCAGGAGGATCCGCCGAAGCGCGATCCGACTCTCCAGGCCGTCCTGGATAGAGCCGGAGCTTACGCGAAGAAGTACCGTGAACTCTGCCGCGAATTCGTAGCTGAAGAGCGGATGCTTCAGAAGGAATACGATCGTAAAGGCCGCCTGCGAAACCAGCGAAACTTCGTGTCCGACTACCTCATTGTGACTCTGCCCAGCGATCCAACTTTGACCGTCGAATTTCGAGATATCCTCTCTATTGACGGACGGCTGCTGCCGCGAAGAAAGCACTTGCTGAAGATTTTTGAAGACAATGCCTCGAACGCCTTCAAGGAGGCAGAGCGCGCCACCAAGGAAAGCACGAAACACAACCTCGGACGAAAGCGCTACTCCAACATGGTGAACTTCGGGTTGAACTTCATTTTGCCATCAGCCAGGCCCAAAATGGAGTATGGCTTTGAACAGCAGGGCGGACTTGCGGCCAACAGCGAGTGGGTACTGCTGCGCTTCAGTGAAACAACCGATGAGACGGCTCTGCGCGCGGTAACTCCGTTTGGAAGAAAACCTATCCCTTCAAAGGGACTGATATGGCTGTCGTTGCCCGACTTTCGAGTGCTCCGTATTGATTTCACGTTCAAGCAGGAAGATGAGTTCTATCCCATCGCTGGGCGGTACCTGAGCGAGTACGCTCCAGGGCCCGATCAGCTCTTGCTTCCCGCACGCTTCGAAGAACGTTTCTTCGACGTGAAAGACCCGGCGCGCATGCTCTTCGAATCGGTGGCTACTTACTCCAACTTTCGCCGCTTTTCAGCCGAGGTGAAAATCGTGCCTGAAGACCCGGAGCTGCAGCCATGAAGCGCTTCGACAGGCTCATTGCCTTGGTTCTCCTTCTGCAGAGTCAGTTCGGTCGTGCCATCGAGATGAAGTCCCCAGCCCTCCTTTACGGTCGGGCTACCGAACAAGCCGAGGCTCAAGTCAGCAGCCCGCGCGTCAGTAAGGGCTGTGCCTCAACCCAATGACTTACAGGCTTTTGCGAGGCCCTGGGCCAGCGCCAATTCGCGATCGCCCTTCGTCATGGAGCCGGCGTTGATGTGTCTAACAGGCGCTCGCCTTCAGGAAAATGCGCGAAAGGCTGAGAGCGCAGCGGGGTTCTCCAGCGCTCGTCATCCACGACCTCCTACCTGTGCCTGTGTCCGCTCCAGACTTTCTGCCTCCAAGGTTCCTGGAAGGCAAAACCAAAAGGTAGCACCTCCGCCCACGCGACCCTCAGCCCAGGTTCGGCCGCCGTGCCGGTGGATGATTCTTTGGACATTGGCGAGCCCGATACCGGTGCCTTCGAATTCGCGTTTGGTGTGCAACCGTTGAAATGCTCCAAATAGCTTGCCGGCATCCTTCATGTCGAATCCCACGCCATTATCTCGGACAAACACCAGAACGTCATTGTCCTGCACAGCGGACCCGACTTCGATTTCCGCACAGGTTCTCCTACGGCTGAATTTGATTGCGTTAGAAAGGAGGTTCACGATCGCAAGACGTAGCATGGCACGGTCAGCAGAGACCTCCGGTAAGGATCCAATCGTCCATACAATGTCCCTGCCTTCCGTCTGATGCCGTAGCTCATCACGTGCTTCGTTGATAAGTTCTTCCACACTGACCAGGCTTCTTACGAAATCAGCGCGTTCCACCCTGGAAAAGTCCAAAAGGTCGTCAATGAGACAGCTCATTCCCCAGACAGACTGCTTAATGCGGCCCAGATATTGAACAGCATCGTCATCTAAGGAGGTGACTGCGCGCGGTTGCAGCAATTCGACGAATCCGCTTAACTGTTGAAGCGGGCCACGCAGGTCGTGCGCTACCGAGTAGCTGAAGGCTTCGAGCTCTTTGTTGGCTGCGTCCAGTTGGGCTGTACGTTCTTTAACTCTCTGCTCAAGCTCCGCGCTCAAGTTCACCAGTTCTCTTTGAGCGCGATGACGATCAGCGATCTTTGTCGTCAGGAGAGCTACGACGGCTCCCATGAGGGCATAGACTATTCCAACAGGGCTTTGACCAAGCAGGGCCGGCAGAAGTCCCGCCACGCCAAATAGTCCCGCACAGATCATCACGATTAGAGGCAAGACTTGTCGAAACTTGTTCTCCCTTCTCATTCGAGATACCTCACACGTCCTGGCAAGAGCCATTAGTTTAATTGTTGAAGTCTAGTCAACGGAAATTTCTCACGAGCGCCCGGAAAAGCGGCGATGGGCCAAAGATACCGAACTTTACCATAAACATGGCTTATATCAGCCGGCGAGATGTTCGCTTTTGAACAGCCTTGTTAAGGACTGGAGCCTTAAAGTTTCAAAATAGTGTCAAGTTGTGCTGGCGTTCGTCGGCTGCCGAGTCTGTTTTAAGGCAAGGAGGAAAACATGCCAACAGTGAGCAAAGAGAAAGAACTGCAGGTGAAAGATGTGATGACCCAAAACCCGGTATGTTGTACGCCAGAGACTGGTCTGGGAGAGGTCGCTCGATTAATGACGGAGCACGATTGCGGCGAAATCCCAGTCGTCGACAGTGAAAAGACGAGGACCCCGGTCGGCGTGATTACGGATAGAGACATTATCTGTCGAGCCGTCGCTCTAGGCAGGAATCCGCTGGAGATGATAGCAGGAGAGTGCATGTCCAGTCCGAGCGTCATCGTCACGCCCGAGACCAGCCTGGAAGAGTGCTGCAAAACGATGGAGGTAAGCCTCGTACGACGTATTCCGGTAGTGGATGAAACCGGCGGCTGTTGCGGCATTGTCTCTCAAGCCGATATTGCGAGAAATGCTTCGAAGGAAGATACAGCCGAGGTCGTAAAACAAATTTCTCAACCTACAGTGTCAGCATCGAACGTGATTTGATTCGGTGATCAACTGGAGGCGTTGGGCTGCGGTCGTGGTTTGAATTCCTTCAGGTCAGCTGCAATCTCCGCCGGCAACATCTGAAGCCGTCAAGGAGTGCGCCAGGGCCCTGTCAAAGTCCCCGTCCCTGGAGCTGTGAAAAAATCGAACGATCTCGGTTCCCCGCGCCCCCGCGAGACCCTCCGTCCCCACAAACGAAACGGACTTCGGTCCCCCTCTCCCCAACGCGGGAGAGGGGCTAGGGGTGAGGGGGTGAGCACACGGTGGAACCTTCTGGCCAGTGTTCCAAGAACCTCATCCAGCACTGGGTTTCGGGAACTGACTCAGCCGACAAGGATCCCCCTCACCCCCCGGCCCCTCTCCCGCGCTGGGGAGAGGGGAGCCGATTAGCGACTGTGACCGCATTAGACAAGGCACGCAGAAGTGTCACTATAATGCGTAATGCTCGCTAAGACCAACTGGTCGATTCGCATATCGATTCGATACCCCACCTCAATCAGCACTCCTTCAAACTGCAGGGGCAGAGCACTTCGCATTCAAGACGGTGCTGACGTCTTCGCAGTTCGCGCGCCAGGCAAGCCTGATAGGCTGATTCCAGGAGCCCCGGACCCAAAGCCCGGCGCACTTTGATCGCTGCGTCGACAATGTCTTTTGCCACCTCGTCGGCAGTCATGCGAGCTCCTTCGTCTTAGCGTTCTTGGCGCTTGTCGCGTTTCGCTTCTGCCGATAAGTTAGCGCCTAATTTCCCTTCACCCTACTGGTGAGAGCGAAACTGCGAGGATCGCGCGTCTTCTGCTTGTTTTTCTTTGCATCTCCGTGTCTCTGCGGTGATTTGAACTGCTGATTTAGCTTCATGGGCGGTCTCCCCACTTCAGAGTTCTCCATACTCCGTCGGCGGTCACCGCGCCGGCGGCATCCAGGGCCACTACCCTCCATCGAATCGGGGCCGAGGCTGCCTTCTCCTCGATCCAAGAGGGCAGGCTGTACATTCCCATTCCCGGGCGCAACAGCGCCGCGATCAGTGGATTTCCTAAACCGTCTTCAACCTCGACACGAAATAGAGCCGCTGCTTCGGTCTCAGTCCATACTAGGTTGACCTTCGTCCCGCGGGGAATCACCGCCTGGTCCTCAGGTGTCAGAGGTCCCAACTTCCCTCTCGCCTGGGCCAGGGTCGGAGGGCCACCCACGAAATACCGCAACACGGGCATCGGGAACCCCGCTACTGCCCCGCTGTGGACGACGCCTGCGCCCGCGCCCACAGCGGCTAAGTCCGAATCGCCTTCCTTGTCATCGGAGGCCTCAATCCGAAGAAGGATCAGATAGGGGCCATGGACTTGGTTCGGAATCTTCGAGACGTCAGGTCCCGGCAGGACAACTTTCCCGGATGGCGGTAAGAACTCATTGAAGCGGCTGAGCTGACTGTACCGCCGCTGAGTGGCGCGCTGCTCGACCGGAAGCGTGGCTTCAGTCAGCAAGTCTCGCGCCTCAGGTATTTCGTCGCCCGGAAGCACGGCTTCCCAGCGCCCCTTCAGGCGGCCTGTACCGTTGTAGGCGATCTCGGCCCTGATGGCGGGCATCGGTTCGCCGGGCTTGACGAAGAGGATGGCGGCATCGACAGCAAACGAGAGCTTGACTTCCGTCAGAGCCAGAGGCGATCGCGCGCCACCCTCGGTCAAGCGACAGGTGACGACAACGAATTCGTCTGGCCCTCCCTGAAGGCTGATGAAGCGCCTCACATAGAAAAATGTACCCACGGCGCCGCTTTGGGCGGCCTGGAACGCACGGCGGGCAACGGAGGGGGGAATCGACATGATGTCGGTGAAACCGGCGCTGCCACTTAGCGTCGAAAGATCGTAGCGGGCAGGCAAAGAACCAAAAATCGTTGCAGGATCGCATCTCTGGCCAATGTCGGGCGCAGCGGGAATTAGATCGCCGCACCAAACAGCTTCGGCCGGACGGAAACTGTTGACTCCCCCGAACGTGAGAAACACCGTGGTGGCGCCGTTTACGTTGACATTGGCGCCCACCGGACTGACGCGAATGCGCTGCGCCAAAGCTTCAGCCGGAAACATTGCCAGTGCGAGCAACAGCGCCACACCTTTTGACCGGTTCGCCCACCGGCGATTCCGACCTCTTGCCAGGCAATCCATGCTTGAGGGTTGATTTGGACAGGGTCTGTTCTTCATTTTCTTTGCTCCGTGAAAACTCTGGCTGAGAGCTTGGCTTAGTGCTTCATTTCATGAATAGGGTGCATCGGCGTTCGCTGTGAAATACGTCATTGTAATGACGATCGCAGTACCTAGCCTGCCTCTTCATCACCCTCCCAAGGGGGTTTTCAAGTTTCAGCTCAAAAAAGGGTGAACGTCAGCGTGATGTTCAGCGTCTGAAACTTTGTCAAGCTGTTGAACCCAAAAAGCGCATCGGAAATGCGAGCGTAGCGGTTGGCGTAGCGAACCGAAATCTGGCTCTGCACGCGATTCCATTCGCCTTTTTCGTAGCCCAGCCGGTACGACCACTGCAGATCCACTTCGCCGTTACGAGAGCGGCTGACCTGTTTGAGGTCTCCTCCCATCGTGCCAGATAGGATGGCCACGAGCGCCGCCTGTTTTGTCATGCGCCAATTGATGTTCACGCTCGACCTCCAGAGCCGATTGGTCTGGTCAGCCTCAAAGTTCCTGGCGCCTTCAGCGTTCAGCTCGTAGGTCAGATCCAGGTTGCTGCGAGCGTTCACGCCAAAGGTGAAGCCGCTGACAAGGTTCCTGAGATCGGCTTGCTCCCTGCCGATCTGGCGGTTGTCTTGAAACGAGCGGTTGAAGCGATATCCCCAGCGGAAGCGCTGGACTTGCCACTCGAGGTTTGCATTCTGGTTCGTGCTCATCTGGTCCGGCACCTGAAACGGGCTGTCGAAGCCGGAAAGGGCCGAATGGGGACGGCCAGCCGCGTGTGTCTGGTCCACGGTGTAAGACACCGTCGGCAGCCAGCGCGCTGGTTTGCCCGATTTTCCCAACAGCGTCGACAGTGGAACTGCCGCCGCTAAAGCATTCCGACGCGTCAGTGTCGTCAGTACTGACTCGACGCGGTCCAGGTTGTTGTGGAAACGCAGATGCGACACGAGGATGTTCATTGGGCCAATGCTGCTGTTCAATTCGGCCTGATGCTGAATGCGGTCAGCTTGGGTGAAGGCTGCAACACTTCGAAACAACGGATCGGCCTGCTCGTGACGATAAGTTGCCGAAAGATTGAGTGTGTTGCTCTTGCCGATACGCCGATTCTGCAGAATGGCCACCGTCACGTCAGCATAACGCGCGTTTCGTGCCGTCTCGCGGACGGGCACGACCTCCAGGCCCTGATTCAGGAATGGATCGGTGGGATTGTCAAAGATGCTGCGCGTATAACCACTGTCGATGCGGATTCGTTGGGCCTTGTCGCTGGCCAGCAGGCGCGCGCTTTGGCCGCGACTCTTCTCCGTGTCGGTAATCACGCCTTGGCTGAAACCCGATAAAGGCAACAAGGACCCGTCCAGCATCGACAGCTCTACCCGCGTTCCTCCCGGGCGCTTAGGAATGAATTCGAACCCAAGGGTCCCGGAGAGGATTTGATGCTGGCGGTTGTTCAGGCCGAAGAAATTGTCCCACCCGACAATGCTGGTGCCATTCAGAGCTGCTAGCGACAGATCCACCCAGCTCTTGATTGGAATGGAAAGATTCACTCCCCGGCTGCCAAAACCGTTGATGAGGTGCCGGCTGCTGCCGTAGCTCAGGTGACCTGCCTGCAGTTTGGCTTTCCCGAGTTGAACGGACATCAGATAGTTTGAAAGATCCACTTTCGGGGCGGCCTCTCCTCGCTGCCCAAAGCGCAGCGCCTCGCTCTGGAAGCTGGAGCCAGCCAGCTGGAACTGGTTCTGCATGTTGATGCCTGGCCGCGTCCAGCTATTCTGGAGAGTTCCTTGCAGTGTCGCGTCCGCAAAGGTCGTTCGTGGCGGGCGAGCTGTGTCTGGAAAGTGTGTTTCCGCAGCCTGCGCCTTCATGCCGAGCGTCAGGCTTGGTTTCACTTTGAACTTGGAGGGTTCCGGCTGCGAGGCAGCCTGGGCGGCCGGGACACTGGGAACTGGATCGGACACCTGGGTGCCATGAGCTGCGGCGGCGTTGGCAACATCCAGCAGCAAGCCGGCGATCTTCTTCCACTCCCCGCCGGCCGAGACCAGGTAAAGCGCGACTTCGCTCGGTCCCGCAGGCAATGGGATGACACTAGGCGAATAGCGCACTCCGTTGGCGGTTTCAACTAACAAACTCGTGACGTCGGTGTTGCCAATGAAGATGGCCAGCCTGCCCTCGGAGGGCAGTAGTGCCCGGCTCAGGCTGATCTCCAGCGGAGTGTCAGGCGCCACGCCGGCTTTGCCCGCAAAGTTCGCGCCGACGGCAATGTCGGCTGTTTCCGCCAAAGCCGGATGGATGATGCTCAGGAGAATGAAGCAGACTGCACAGGCGGCTTGTAGTGCCTGCGGGGTGGAGCGGACGCTCCGCGCGCGCTCCCCAACGCGCGCCGGAGCGCGCGTTCCATCCTGGACTCCTGCTTCCCCGTTCTTGAGCGTAGAAGGACTTCTCACCTGTTGTTCCTCACTGGGTGCAATTAAAAGTGGCGGGCAAGCTCTGCAGCCCTCCCTCACGGTCGGGCTACTGACAGCGCCGGTGCCAGTCAGTAGCCCGCGCGTCAGCAAGGGCT
>JAKEER010000516.1 GCA_022616615.1 Acidobacteriota bacterium | reverse complement strand
GCCTTTCCAGGTTTCGGTTTGCTCCACCTTCAAGACCGCGAGATCTGCCTCGGGGTCTAGGAGGGTCACGCTCACAGGCAATTTGCAAGAACGATAATTCGGTAGCGAACCAGGGAAGCAACCGCCAAACACCCAATGAACTTGAACCCGTTCAGCCGATTCAGCGACTTCAATCCGCATCTGTTCATCCAAGACGTGCAGCGCAGTGAGGATATGTCCCTCCCGCGTGAAGAAAACCCCAGTTCCGAGTCGGTCATTCACCTCGATCAGAACAACGGCTTTCCTCGCACGGTCAATCAATTGCGAAAGATCTTTTGGCTTTGCATTCTCACAGCTGGCGGTTAGCGGGTTGGAGACCAGGGCTGCGAAAAACAAGACTACAAGCTTGGTCAGGTTTTTCATTTGGATAGCGACCTCCCAAGAAAAGGCGAGTCCGATTGTCCAGCGGGCCGATTCTACCACCCGGGCTTGAAAAGGTCGGGTTGGAGTGGGAGTCTTAGGAATCGTTCTGTCCACCGCCCGGCGCAAGAGGCATTAAGTGTGAGACCCTCTTGGTAGGCAGTAGGTGAACCCACATCTGCCTGGGTTGGTGCTAGACTGACAGCACTTTTCCTACAAGTAAGGGAAAGGAGAGAGACCCAAATGTCAGTAAATCCTTCTCAGCCTGCTGTGCAGGATCCGCTGAAGCCGCGACGAAAGCAAGTCTAGTGGGCTTCCCTCGAGAAATTATTGAGAATCCCGTTTGGTGCCTATACGACGACACGAACGGTCGCACGATCCTCAAGCATCCCTACCGGCCGGACCTGAAAGTTCCCTGTCCACGCTGCAGCAAGGCGCTGCTCGTTGAGAATTACAAAGCGATCTGCTGTGGCTTCTCATTCTCTACGGGCTTCGGGGAGATTCACCAGCGTGAGCCTCACAGCTCGCACACCAGGTCGTCGGGGCGGGGCTGGCAAAGCTTAAGACTGTACCGCGATTCTCCCAAAGAGTAACGCTGTCGGCTTGCAGCAGGCTCGTGTGGTTTGTGACGGAGGACGACTGATTCGAGGGCTTTGACAGCCCTCCGCTGGGCGCCTGGGAGGCACACCGAATGCTGTGGCACCAACTGGCCCTGGTAATCATTGTCCAGTCATCGAGGATTCCATTCGACAGGCATTCCCCATCTGCCGAATGATGAGGTCGTGGAGATTAGTGTTCAACTCCGACCCTGGAATCGAGCTGTTCCTTTGGGCGCACGGAATGGGAGACTTGGACTATAGCCGGTTCCTAAAGAAGGAAGTCCAATCTGAGTCCCTGCTGTCGGTGCCAGAAGGTTATCTTGCTGGATGAAATGGCATTCACGGTTTGCGTAGGTCTCTCCTACATGGAGGATAGTACTTCCCCCTTGGTCACGCTGTGCGGGAAACGACCAGGTCATGAGAGGGGAATTATTTCCCCTCTCGCCTCAGTGACACTTCGCGTCAGCCTGCACACGAAACGGAAACGGAAGTCCAACATTTTCCGTTGCTGACTGACGCGGGGCTGGGGCCGCCGTCACCCGCGAAGGGGTGGCAGCCTGGAAGGACCCGTGAATTGTGAAAAAAAATTCGCGAAATGCGGGGAGAGATGTTTGAGTGTATTTCCCCGCCGTCGCATCGCCATCTAGAACATGTGTGTCTGCCCTCGCCTCGGCGACGAAGGTCAAGTCGGTATACCTTGTGCTCGTCGACCGCGCTTCCGAATTCAAAGCTCTTGAAGGAAACGCGACGCGTCACGTTGGACGCGCCCGTCCCGGGTGCATCAACAACTCCTCTATCGCTGCCTTGAATTCCGAATTGCCTTCCAGCTTGAACAGCGTCCTGCAGCAGATTAGGTAGTCGTAGACCGTCATGAACTCGTGCCAGTCAGCGAGAGAAGTCTTGCTCCTCCGTGACGTAACGGTCTGCTCTCGATAATGGTCGTATAGCTGGCGAAGGCAAGGGACGGCCCTCTTATCGCCGATTAGCTCTAGGGCTTGAACATAGTTGCCGACCAAGCCTTCCAGACGCTCAACCCGATCCATTAGGAACGACAAAACCCGCTCTCGCTGCGAGTGCTCACGGAGACGGACGGCAATCCTAGACCAGATGATTTCCGAACCGCATTCCATTAGGAAAGTGAGAATCTCCTGGTCCTCCGGGGTAATCACAGGCTTCGCGCTGAAGGCCAGTGCGAAGTCCTCCTGCTCCACACGGGTCATGCTGGCCCACCGGCTCCTTATTGACTCTGCTGACATCTTAAGGCCGTCACTCAGAAACTTGGAAACATAGCGATGATGCTTAGGGCCTATCTGATAGACACGCATCCACTCGGATTCGCGAACTAGTTCGCCTTCGTCAAATCGTGCCATTCTTCCTAGTCCCTCTAATTTGATTGCAGAAATTCATATCAATAGAGCTTTCCTGGCGTTTGCTTATCGTCGAATGGCACGCCAGCCGCGGGCACAACTTGTGGATAGCGGACCCTTTTCGCTTCGGCTACGAGGTCAAGGGGGTATTCCTGGTAGGTGCGGCCGTCGAGCTTCGTGCCCATTTCGGTGCGCGGGGCTGCGCTCTGCTTGAAGAAGTAGGCGATGCGCTGTTGCCGGCAGAGAGCCAGTATGCGCCGGGCCCACTCGTGGTCCATCGGGCGGTAGCCCGGGCCGCTCTCCCCGCCCACGATGACCTGGTGGATGCCCACCACCTGGTCAGGCGTGAGCTCGAGGTCCTCGAGCAATGGCTCGGCCGAGATGAAGCGCACGCGCGCGGGGCATCTACGGAGATAGTCCATCCGCCAGAGGTACTTTTTCGATTCCACGGAGACACCCAGCCACACGTTGGGATAGCCCTCCCCCCAATCCGGCGGCAGGTGCCGGGTCATGCGCTCGGCGCGCTTCGTCAGAATCTGAAAGTGGAGATTCGGGCAGCGGCGGATGATGTCCCACGCCTCGGGGCGCCAAGCATCGGCCTTGTTGTGGAACCAATCCGACCAGGAGCAAGTGAACACCGTCTCGATCACGCCTGCTTTCTCGGCCGCGCGCTGCCAGCGCAGCGGGTCGCCCCAAGTCTTGGTGCGTTGCACGATCTCAGGATTCCAGAGCTCGAAATTTCCGGTTTGTTCCTGGCGCTTGCGCTGCGCCGTGAACATGTAGCAGTGGTCGCAGCCAGGGCTGACTTTCGTGCAACCGCGCCAGGGGTTAAAGGTGCGCGTCGTCCAAGAAATTGCTGTCGTGTCGGCCATGTCTAGCGCCTACTTATGTTTGGGCTTGTCCTTGAGAAGCATATATACGGTTACGCCAGGAACAGCCATGAACGCAAACCTTCCCGCACTTGCTGCAGCGGTCCCTCGGGTGTTGCTTTCTCTGTCCCATCCGTCGCGATCTAGTTTCTCTCCTCGTTATTTACTAAGCAGTAGACACAAATTTCGCCACCCCGTCGAGAAACTCCTCCACTTTCTCGGGTGTCGGCTCTGAGTCCTTGACGTGGACGCATTGAGACCGAAGATCATTCAGCCACTGAACCTTCCTGTAGTCGCTTGGGTCTGCGTACTTGTCTTGCAGTTTTACGTTCAGAGTACCAACGGTTTCTCGTTCAGCAAGCCCAACACCGTAGCGCCCACACATTTGCTTCAGATGCCTCTCTAGAATCGCCGCACCGACCGCGCCAGCCGCCCGCGTATGCCCAGCCGTAAGCAATTCCCTAGCGCCAACCATCTCGTCCGCCAACAGGTCAGCACTGAGAATCTGGCGAAGACCGAACGCGCGAACCTCCACCATCCTTGGAACCGCCTGAAGGATTCCGATTTGACTTTGAAGCTTTTGCTCAAAGGCCGCCCGCAAGACGGCATCAGTTAAGTCGCTCAGCGCCGTGGCAATCGGCGGATCCTGTCGGATTGAGCTCCGCGAAAGTCCCTCGTAGAGCCGCACAAAGTCTCGCTTGGCATCTGCGGAAACCTCTCCGAGAAAAGCAACTGCTTGGTGATACCAACGGTGGTAATCCGTCGGGAGCGGACTAGGGGTTTGCTTGCCCGTGCGCCCAAGGGCAGACAAGATTCTCTCGCCTTCCTTTCGTAGCGTCTCGGCAAATTCCAATAGCCGCTGATACTTTGTCATTGGCCCCGAACCGACTCAGCTACCACAACATACCCAGGTTTCTGCAGCAGTCCTCGCACATGAGGGATATGCAACCGGTTCTTCGGTCCCGAACCTGATGGGCGTTCCGTTGTTGTTGAACGTTGTGCTCCGCCTGCGGAGGCTCACGAAGCTGGGGTCCTTGGCAGACAAAGTCCATCCCATGCTCCCACACAAGTGTCTTCACGATCTCGAGTCGCCCGGTCCCCACTTCAACTACTTATCCTCCTCGTTGGCATCACCTGGGGCTCGGAATTTCTGCGCCTCCGGAGGCAACTCTCCGCGTTCGTACAAGTGGCACAGCCACCTGTGGTATCTTTCTGCCTTAACTACATTGTCGTACAGGTAGACTGCCTTACCCGATTTTTCAGCCACTCTCATCAATATTTCGGTATGTTGAACCGCCATTTCGATAGCCTTGGTGAAAAGCAATTCTCTCCTTCGAGCTTCGCGCTCCAAGTACTGGCCGAGCAAAGTAATGAGGGTGGATACGATAGCTCCCACAGCGGCGGAGGTAATTATTGTGATGGTGAGGGGCAAGGATTCCTGCGTGAGAATCGTCATTTTCGTCCCTTTTTCTTTGGCGGTCGGCCGCCTTTCTTGCCGATCTTCACGTAGTAGTCGGCCGGCTTCTCCCGCTTCAACTTCAGTCCGCCTTTCTTGCCTTGCTTGCGGAAAAACTCGAGGACAGGTTCTGGCAATTCGGGCTTCGTCGGCTTCGCCACTGTGGTGCTCATTATAGGTTCTTCTCCCAGCAAATAAAGCCCCCTGTTTTCGGATAGGCCAGGGATGGCGGGCAGGCTCACAGTGGCCACTCCTCGATGACAATGCATACCCGGTCGTCGGCTTCTTCGACGGTGGCGATTTCGTGCTCGAACTTGCCCTGCTTGTCGAGCACGACAACTTCATCCTGCAAGTGGGTGCAGCGTTCGAGTGCTTTGATGAGCTTATGCACCGTCACGGCTTCTCCTTTTTCGCGGCTTCCACGGCGTTGCGCTTCATCGTGGCCACGGCCTTGGCCGCGCGCTCGTGGTAGATCGTGCGCACCGGCTTCTTTCGGTCGAGAGTGCTGGGTTCGTCGGGTACGCCGGCGCCGAGCGCCGCGACTTCCAGGCGGCTCAGGGCGTCGCGCACGTTGTGGTTGGCGTCTTTGGCCAGGCGCCGAAAGTCCAGGCCATTTCTGCGGCGGGTTTCTTTCTTCCAGACCTGCGCGAGGTAGGCGGGGAGCTCCCGCCCGATATTGTGGCCGGAGAATTCCAGCAGGCGGCACCGCGAGAGAAAGCGGTCCTCGAGGTACTGCGTCGCGTTGGCCGTGAACACGAAGATGGTATCCGGCGGGGTGGCCGTAGAATCGAGCTTCGACAGGAACGCGTGTTGCGCGGCCAGTGTCATTTGGTCGGCTTCGTCCACCAGTACCAGGTGGAAGCGTCCGCCCAATGGAACGTAGTGGCACCAGCGCACCACGCTCTCCACGTTCTCAAGGTCGCAGTTGCGGCTGGGAATATGGTGGACCTCGGCGCCGATCTCGGCGGCGAGGGCCTGCGCCATCGTGGTCTTGCCGACGCCGCTCTCGCCGAGAAACAGCCAGGCCG
>JAKEER010000515.1 GCA_022616615.1 Acidobacteriota bacterium | reverse complement strand
GCGGCAGAGCCCTTGCTGACGCGCGGGCTACTGACTTGAGCCTCCGACCTGTTCAGTAGCCCGACCGTAAGGGAGGGCTCACGACTTTGACGGAACCCTGGGCAGTCGCTGTGTGGACCTGACAGCCAAGCACTTTGGACATATAATTCATCGCTTCAAAGCTGTCGATTCACTCTCATTTCGAAGAACCAGCCAAGGTAGCCGGCCTATGAGTGCGAATCTTACTGATGTGGTGGGGATCGTCTTGGGGGGCGGGGCGGGCGAAGGATTGTTTCCTCTAACCAAGTTTAGAGCCGAGCCTGCCGTCCCCCTGGCCGGGAAGTACCGCATCATCGATATTGCTCTCAGTAATTGTATCAATTCGGGCATTCGCAAAGTCTTGGTGACATCTCAGTTCAACTCTGTTTCCTTCAACACTCACGTGGCTCGGACCTACGACCTCGATCATTTCTCCCAAGGGTTCATAAATATTCTGGCTGCTGAACAAACGCCCGAGAACATGAGCTGGTATCAAGGAACCGCTGATGCTGTCCGACAATGCATTCGCCACTTCGAAGGCATTGATGCCTCACATGTTCTGATCTTATACGGTGACCAGCTCTATCACATGGATTATCGAAAGCTGATTGATTTTCATCTCCAGAGTGAGGCCGATATCACCGTGTGCATCATTCCGGTGACCGCCAGCGAGGCTTCTCGGTTTGGGATCGTCAAGGTCGATGACAACAACCAGATTTCCTTCTTCCAAGAAAAGCCTTCGGAAGATCAGCTACCCAGCCTGGAGACTGATTTAAGGCGAGAGCGTGATTTCAAACAATTCCCGGACGGTAAAGGTTACCTTGCCTCGATGGGTATTTACGTTTTCAGTAAGAGGCTCCTGATTGAACTTGTTCAATCGACGAGCGAACATGATTTTGCTCAGCATATCTTTCCACTGACAGTTAACCAGTACCGAATGATGGCCTATCATTTTTCCGGCTACTGGGCCGACATCGGAACGGTTCGTTCCTTTTATCAGGCAAATCTGGATCTCACCTCGAGCCTGCCCCAATTCAATCTTTATGATGCCTCGAACCCGATTTATACCCGTTCTCGATGCTTGCCCGCCTCCAGGATCAACAACTGCCAGGTGGACCATTGTGTCATTTCCGACGGCTGCTTTCTTGACGGTGCTGAGATCACTCACTCAATCATTGGTTCCCGCACTCGCATTGGAGAGGGTACAACCATTAGCCATTCCTACGTTATCGGGGCGAGCAAATATGAGACGTCTCAAGAAATGAATGAGAATGGCCGTCAGGGTATTCCCAATATAGGGATTGCGAGGAACGCTTCGGTTGCGAACGCTATTATTGATAGGAATGCCCGAGTGGGAAGCAATGTTGTAATAAGGAATGCGGGTAACCACCTCAATTTTGACGGTGACGGCTTTTACGTGCGTGATCGAATTGTAGTGATCCCGAAAGGAGCCATTATCCCAGACGGGAGCATCATCTGAAGATTTGCTGGAATCGATTTGTCGTGACCATTGGCGCCCACTGGCCAGCAATTGTTGCTTGGCACAGTAAACGCCAGAATCTGCCGAGTTCTCCAAACTCAGTGGATCGAAGGTGAGTCCGCAACGCTTATTGCTTCGATCCGATTTCCTTGCACTTTTTGCAGTCATGGGCCGGAGATTTCGATGAACAGCCGGGTTCGGGGAACTACTGTCACCCCAGACTGCGCCTATCGAATCTCCGCCAAACGTGGCAATATAGGCTGGTTTTCAAGAATTGTGGCCTTGCGAGGAGGAAGATATGGCCGGCAAGATGGTGGAGTTTTCCAGCAATGGGAGCACTTCCAGCGGGTACCTTTCTACACCGGCGTCTGGAAAGGGCCCCGGCGTCGTTGTGATTCAGGAATGGTGGGGCCTGGTGGAGCACATCAAGGATGTCGCCGACCGCTTTGCGCGCGAGGGTTTTGTGGCGCTGGCGCCAGACCTTTATTACGGCAAGACGACCCGGAGTCCTGACGAAGCTGGAAAGCTGTTTATGGCCCTGAACATCGACCGTGTAGAGAAGGACCTGCGTGGCGCCATTCAGTTTGTGCTCGCGCTCGAAGAGACCGCCGGAAAGAAAGTGGGAACAGTGGGATTCTGCATGGGAGGCCAGCTTTCGCTGTATGCAGCGTGCGCCAACTCTTCCGTGGGCGCCTGCGTCATTTACTATGGTATTCATCCGAACGTCCATCCAGCCATTGCCAATCTCCAGGCGCCGGTGCTTGGATTCTTCGGTGAGAGGGATGGCTCTGTCACTCCGGAAGCAGCACGCAAACTGGAAGCGCAGCTAAAGAGCGCTGGCAAGCAGGCGGAGTTTCATATTTATCCGGGTGTCAACCACGCCTTCTTCAACGATACGCGGCCCGATGTTTACAACGAAGCTTGCGCCAAAAAATCCTGGGAGCGGATGCTGCGGTTCTTTCGAGAGCATCTTGGGTGAAAACGGACTTCAATCTGGCAGGGCGCGGTGTCCGCACCGCACCGTTGTTGGTATCTTCCACGCGGCGGGCTGAGGACAGCCCGCCCTACCATTTCATCCGCCCTGGCATTCAATGTGTGCCCTGACGGCTGGAAGTCAAAGAAATCGATTGAGCAAACCAAGACTTTCCATTGTCTATTACCTCAACGCGCTGCCCCTATCCTGGGGATTCCTGCGTGGCAGCGAGCGCGGCCTCTTCGACCTGGACTTCTCACCACCTTCGCGCTGCGCCGACCTGCTGGCAAAGGGCGACGTGGATGTCGGATTGATCCCAGCCATCGAGTATCAGCGAATCGGCGGACTCAAGATCGTTCCCAAACTATCGGTAGCCTCAAAGCATCAAGTCAAGAGCGTGCTGCTATTGAGCCGAGTGCCGGCGGAGCAGATCAGAACGATTGCTGCAGACAGCTCCTCGCGGACTTCCGTTTGTCTTCTGCAAATCCTGTTGCGCGCGCGGTTCAAGATCGCTCCGGCCATCGAGTCTCACGGGCCTGACTTAAATGCCATGCTGAGGCGGCACGACGCCGCCCTCATCATCGGCGATGCCGCTCTGAAGTCCGATTCTGGCAAGCTGTTCGGCTACGATCTGGCCGAAGAATGGCGGGCACTGACCGGCAAGCCGTTTGTCTTCGCATTTTGGGGCGTTCGCGGATCAGTAGGTCTGCCTGATGCAGCAGCGTTTCAGAGATCGTTCGAGTATGGCAAAGCACGCAGCGAGGAGATTGTGGAAGAACAAACCCGGCAGCTAGAACTTCCAGCGGACTTGATTCGCTCGTATATTACCGAGAACATCGACTACTCGCTGGATGAAGAAAACCTGAAGGGGTTGCGTCTGTTCTACCAGTTGGCTAGAGAGTACCGGTTGATCGAATCAGTGCGAGAGCTGGAATTCATTGGGTAAGGTCGGAACCAGCTCTGGCAAGCTCCATCACCCGGCGAATACTCACATCCGCCGTGGCGCCGCACAGGCATGAGAGAACAGAAGGTGGGAGCCGCTGTCCTCAGCGGCGACCGGGAAAGTCTTCGTCGCTGATCTATGACAGATCGCCGCTCGGAGAGCGGCGCCCACCTTCAAGATTTTCCTCAGCTCTGCGGCGCCGGGATTGCCAGAAGGGTTTCGACAACAGCCAGCACTTCGTCGAGCGGACCCTCGACAGAAGAAACGAAACTTCGAAGAGCTGAAAGATGATTCCCCCAGCGATAGGCCAGGGGAGCCATTAGCACTGCGGGCAGTTGTTCGGGTTCAGCGAACCGTTGCTCCACCGCCAGAGCCCGACCCAGCGAGAGCACGGCCGTTGAAAGAGGTTCTCTAGCTTCTTCCGGCAGGTCCCCTCCAATCAGCAGGCGCGCCATCTTCACCTTACGGGCCGCCTGTTGCCGGTGCTCCTGAACTCTCGCCTGTTGCTCGGCGGTCAACGCAGTGGGATTAACTGCTTCGCTAGTTGGGTGGAGTCCTCGAATCCCTCGCGTCGACCGAGTCACCAGTCCAGCACCAACCAAACGCTCCAATGCATCGGCTGTTGCCCGATCGATCACTTCGAACTGCACCGGCGCAAGCGGGTCCGCCTGCCCATTGCCAAAGAGCTCTTCATACGCGCCCCGCAGCCGTTCTTGCCACAGCGGCGCGTCTCGTTCAACTACCGTAACCAGCACGGAGTGGCTGCCCTCGCGGGGATAATGCTCCTCGCAACGGAGCAGTGCCGAGCCAAGTTTCTCAGACGCGCGCTGGCTGAAGGCCAGTGCGCGGTCGGCCGGCAGAACTTTTCGCGCGGGCGGGGGGGCCGGCTGCGCTGGCGACGAACTGACCAGTTGCTGCAAGCGCGCAATCATCTGCTGGCGGCCGCCCCGGAACTGGATTTCGTCCAGCCGGCCCTTCAATTCGAGCACGCCATCGGCCAGCGCCTGCTTGGAAGCCAGCGTTCCCAGCATGCGATGCTCGATTGTGTTCTCGGAAACAAGGTTAATGACGGTGACCGGACGCACCTGATGCTTGCGCCAGGCGCGCGCGATGCGCTGCTCGAGCCGGGCTGGGTTCCAGGGAAGGTCGCAATTGATGACCACACTGGCGTTCTGCAAGTTCAGCCCTGTGCCGCCCGAATCGGTAGTCAGGAAAACCCGGCATGCCGGATCTTGCTTGAAGAGCAAGATCTCGGCGCGGCGCCGCTTCTGCGGCACCGAACCACTGTGATAGGCATAGCCGAGACTGAGCCGCTCGCAAAGTTCCCGAACCAGCTCCAGCATTCGTTCCCACTCAGAGAAAACCAGCACCTTCACTCCGGCATTGTCACGGCACTCTTCTAAAATCTTTTCCAACTCAGACAGCTTAGGGCAGACGCGGTCTTCCGGGTCCAGAATAAAGTTCGTATCACAAATCATGCGCATCATCGCCAGCTCGCGCATTAGCTTGTCCTGCTCTTGCTGCGTGAGGGGCCTCCGGCTGGCAATGCTCACCAGCTTGGCAACCTGCGCCTCATGCGCTTCATAGCTGCCAGCCTGCTCCAGACTGAGCGGGACGAAAAAGTTGCGATCCGTCCGTTCGGGCAGTTCTGTCTCCACGTCAGCCTTGCGCCGCCGGAGCATCAGCGCCTTGATGCGGCCATGCAGTTGCTCGAGGTTGCGGTAACCGCACGGCCTGCCGCGGTCGTCCAGTTCGTAGAAATCCCGATTGAATCGAAACAGCGAACCCAGAACTGCCGGATTCAAGAAGCCCATAATCGAGAAGAGCTCATCGATCCGATTCTCAATGGGTGTTCCCGTGAGCACAAAGGCATAGCGGCTCTTCAGCCGTTTGACGGCCTGAGCCGTCTTGGTGTTCCAATTCTTGATGCGCTGCGCTTCGTCGAGAACAATGACATCAGGCTTCAGGCGCTGATTCACCTCCAGCGCGTCGGCCAACATCTGCTCGTAATTGACCAATGTGAAGAACGGAGCCGCGCTGTACGAGGCTAAACGGCCTTTTCTCGCGCCAAAAATCAACTGATAGGAAAGATCGGTGAACCGTTGAATCTGTTCTTCCCACTCCGTCTTCAACGAAGCGGGCGTGACGACCAGCACGTGGCTGGCCTTGCCCAGCCGGTGAAGCACTGCGCACGCTGCGATGGCCTGGATCGTTTTCCCGAGTCCCATCTCGTCTGCCAGCAAGGCCCGCTCCTTGAAAGCCAGATGCAGCATGCCTTCGCGCTGATACGGGAAAAGTGGCACCTGGGTCTCCTGCTGCGGCCATTCTCCAGATTGAACCCGCTGCTCATACTCGCGCAGCAACAGGGTTCGCTCTTCCAACTGGCGCCTGGACTCCATCCAAGGACCCACATCTTGAGAAACACGCAACAGGCCGTTGCCAGATTGGCGGCAGATGTCGAGCGCCCATTCAACGTCCGTGGTTTTTAGCAGACCCTTCCCATCGAACAAACCGGCCAGCTCGGTGGGAAGCGGCTCTGTCTCAGACTCGACTCGCAGCGTTCCCGTCAATCGGTCCACTACGATGTCGATCCGGTTCGAGGCCACCGGGCGCGCCTGTTTGAGCACCGAACGATGCCGAGCTCTCAGATAGAGCAGCACTGCCTCAATGTGCTTGCAGGTTCCCAGCCCGTTGATTTGGAAATCGACGCACGCGCAGGAAAACTTCCTCTGTAGCAAGCTGCGAATCTCAACCGAATAGCTCAACCCGCTGCCGGAGCCAACCCGGAAAGTAGAGAAGATCGGATGACTGGCGTCTTCATTCACAATTCGGAAGGATTCAGACTCCGCGCGCAACCGCCGGCGATTGACTTCATCCTCGTCCGTGGTTCTCCAGTTGTGGGGTTGCGGAATCTGATTCTTGCCTTGGACTTTAGCTTTAGCTGCGGCGGCTGGCATGGACAGCTCTCCTATGATCTGAAATTCAAGTCGAACCTAATTGAAGCACTGTGTTCACGAGTTTGCGATTGTAGCAAAGGTTAGAGTTCACCACGGTGAGATTTTGAGGGTGGCCCGCTTCTGAACCAGGAGGTCGCTCAAAAGCGAAGGCAGGGCCTAGAACTGTTCTTAATCGGACTTCAGGCTAAAGGCTGGGACCCGGCTTCCTCGCCATCTTCGGTAGTCTTGACTTGCAGATGAACTCGGGTGTTTTCGGGAAGATCGAACGGTTCCAGCGGATGAAAGCAGCCGCCGCGATAGATAGCCGAGACTCGCTGAGAAGCGGCAACGACTTTCTTCGAAGCTGCGGCTGCCGGCACATTGTCCATGGCCAGATTAGCCAGAAGGTCCGCTTCGCGGTTTTGTTCGCGCGGAACGTGGTGAATGGAGAAGGATTTCAGCTTGGAGATCAGCGCCTTGGCCTGGTGATGGAGAGGCTTGAGATCCACGCTCTTGACTTTGTAAACCCCGTTGATCTGGCGCACCATCAACTCCGAATCCGCATAGACGCGCATCCCATCATAGCCGTGAGCCCGCGCGTACTCCAGGGCTCCGATCAGCGCAGAATACTCGGCAAAATTATTTGTGCCAATCCCCAGATTCTGGGAGAGACTGGTGACAGGCTTGCCATTCTCCTCCTGTACGACCACTCCGTACCCGGCAATTCCCGGGTTGCCCCGCGACCCGCCGTCAATGTAGGCGACACATCGTTTCATAAAGGGAGCTTTTCATGCCGCGTTGCGGCGCCATGTTGGATGAAATATTCCCCCTTAGCAAAGGGGGCGGCACGGAGCGCCAGGGGGTTGTCCGTTCGGCTTTCCCGAACCCACTAACACAATTCCCTGAAGGCTTCGCCTTCCTTCCCCCTTTCTTTGAGATTCTTGAGGGGGATTTTCCGAGGATTTCGAAAAGGGCAGGACTACGAAGTGGCTTCGTAAGGAGCATCCGGCTTCCAGTAGAGGATGCGGCTGCAACTGTCGCAGGTAATGATCAAATCTCCGGACATCACCTGGCTGACAACGTGAGGCCGAATGCGGACATGGCAGGCCTGGCAAGAGTCCTGGGTGGCGCGGGCCAGGGCCAAACCTTTGCGAAACTTGGCAATCTGCCGATAGGTTTGGAGGACCGCAGGATCCACTGACCGCATCACAGCTTCCCGCTGGCTCTGCAATTCGGACAAGATCTCGCCGTCCCTAGCAACCTCGGCTTCCGCAGCCGTCTTCTCGGATACAACCAGCGCCTTTTCCTTCTGCAGTTGCTGCTGGATGGCCTGCGACTCCTTGCGAAGCTCTTCCTCCTGCTCCATCAGCGCCAGAATGCCGTCTTCGATCTTCCGGACTTCTTTCTCGTTGAACTCAATTTCGTGGAGCAATGCCTTATACTGCTCATTGGTTTTCACGTCGGTCAACTGGCCGCGATACTTGGAGTTCTTCTGCTCAAGATCCTGAATGTTGCCTTCCATTTTTTTTTTGTCTGAAGCTGCTTTGACGATTTTCTGCTTGTTAGATTCGAGCGACTGGAGCGTCCCGTTCAGCTTGGCTTCCAGTTCAGCCAATTGCTTGGGAAGAAGTTCGATTCTGCCACTGTAGTACTGGACCTGCAGATCGGTTTCCTGCAGCTTGAGGAGTTTTTCGACTTCAGGATGCATTCTAAAGAGGAGGATCCAGGAGGATGGTGGGCCCACTAGGACTCGAACCTAGGACTGTCCGGTTATGAGCCGGAGGCTCTAACCAACTGAGCTATGGGCCCGCGGAAAACGGCACGACTATAGCACGCAGTTTTTGCTTTGTCGAGGCGGGCTGAGCCACTTTGGCTCTGGACACGGGGGAGCCACTCAAGTCCCCTCCTCAGCTGAGGAGGGGATGCCGAGGCCAGAGCCTCGGCGGGGGTGGTTAGTCATGCCTTCGATGCCACGGCTTGGAAAGTTGCAACGGATTCGAACCACGCCGGCACACCGCTAATACACCCGATTCACTCGACTGGCTTGGGCGCAGAATCCTTCCGGGGTCCCGTCAAACTCCCGTAAGGCGTTGAGTCGAGGCAGAGCCCTTGCTGACGCGCGGGCTACTGATTTGAGCTCTGGCCTGTTCAGTAGCCCGACCATAAGGGACGGCTTGGGACTTTGACGGGACCCTGGGAATCCTTCAGGTCATCGCATCGGCTGCCATTCTTCTCGGAGAACGCTATAAACCAAAAGCTCTATTCCCCCGATTTCGAGTCGGTCCTGAAGCCGCTCGCCCAGCTTTTCGGCCACACGAATTGAAGCAGCATTCGCAGGATCAATGAGGCTGATGGCGCGAGGCCATCGCAACTCCAGAAAGGCATAACCCAGCGCGGCTCGGGCTGCTTCCAAGGCGATTCCCCTTCCCCAATAACACCGCCGCAGTGTCCAGCCAATCTCCTCTCCGGGCCAGCCTTCAGGCTGCCAGCAGCCAACTCGCCCAACCATGGCACCCGTCGCGCGCTCTTCAACCGCCCATAGACCGAATCCACGAAGTTGCCAATGGCCGAGCACCATTGCCATGTGCCTCCAGGCTTCGGCGCGCGACATTGGCTTGCCGAGGTAGCGCATCACTTCCCCGTCGGCGCACATCTCTGCGTAGGCGTCCAAGTCCGACTCACGGAACATGCGCAGGACCAGCCGCTCCGTTTCCAGGTGTCTGCTGAATACTCCAGACGCTTTGCCGGGCGCACTGTTCTGCGGCCTCATCGTCCAGCGCTGGCGGCCGAGGTTCCTTCCGCTGTCGTCGGATCAATCACGGATTTCACCTCGGAAATGCGATCCGCTGGAAAGCCTCCAAGCTGGGCATGCTCTTGAACTGCCTCCCGGCTCGGCGCAATGTAAACGCAGTAGAGCCTGTCGGCGGTCACGTAGCTCTCCAGCCATTGGATCTGAGGTCCCATCTGCGCCAGAACATTACATGACTTTTGCGAAATGCCTTGTAGTTCCTGCGGAGTCAGTTTTCCGAGGCCAGGGATGTCTCTCTCGATAACAAACTTTGGCATGGCATTCTCCTTTCATTCCTTCGGAATCTTCGGTGGGACAATCTTGCCAAGTATACATCATGGCCGGCCGGTGTTTCTTGGTGACGCAGGGAGAGGAGGGAGAGGTAGGCGGAAAGTGTTGCACTGCAGCGACGGGCCGAAAGACGGTGATCGTCGTTCTCGTCCTCGTCGTCGTACTCGGCTTTTCACCGAGGGCGAGCACCAGGACGACGAGGATTCAGGGAAGCGGGGGGAATGCGGTTCTGCCGGCGCCAGAATCTCCGGCAGAACCGACCAGAGTCCTTCAGTCGCGACTGGAGCCGTCGAGGAAGGGACGCAACTTGCGACTGCGCGAGGGATGCCGCAGCTTGCGGAGAGCCTTGGCTTCAATTTGACGAATGCGTTCGCGGGTGACCGCGAAATTCTGACCGACCTCTTCCAGCGTATGGTCGCTGCCGTTGTCCAGACCGAAACGCATCTTGATGACCTTTTCTTCGCGTGGAGTCAGCGTCTTCAACACCGACTCCGTCATCTCCTTCAGATTGATGTTGATGACGGCCTCGGCGGGTGAGACCACCTGCCGGTCTTCGATGAAATCGCCCAGATGCGAATCTTCCTCTTCACCAATGGGTGTTTCGAGCGAAATGGGCTCCTGTGCGATCTTGAAGACTTTTCGCACCTTTTGGACGGGGATGTCCATGCGGACTGCAATTTCTTCCGACGTAGGTTCGCGGCCGTACTCCTGAACCAGGCTGCGCGAGGTCCGGATTAGCTTATTAATGGTCTCGATCATGTGGACCGGGATGCGGATCGTCCTCGCCTGGTCGGCAATGGCGCGCGTGATTGCCTGACGGATCCACCAGGTGGCGTAAGTGGAGAACTTGTAACCGCGCCGGTACTCAAACTTGTCCACAGCCTTCATCAAACCGATGTTTCCTTCCTGGATCAGGTCCAGAAACTGCAGCCCGCGGTTGGTGTACTTCTTGGCAATCGACACCACCAGGCGAAGATTGGCCTCCACTAGCTCGCGCTTGGCGTAATTGGCGGAGTGGTCGCCCCGGTCAATGGTCTGCAGCGTGCGCTTCAGATCGACTCCCTTGGTCTGCGTGTCTTCTTCGATAGTGGCAATTTTCTCTTTGATGCTGCGCAGATCTTTCTTCAGTTGGTTGATGTTCTTGCCCTTTGAGTGCTCAACCTTCTTCTCCAGCCGGGCCTGCTCCTTATCCAGCGGACGGTAGGCCTCGTATTGGCGTCGGATCTGGTCAATCAGACGGTTGCGCTCAGAAAAAGTGAAGTCGATGTTGCGAATGGCTTGGGAAATCGCCACCCGCTGCCGCGCCAGTGCAAACCGCAGCTTGCGGTGTGCTTTCGCCTGCTTGGTCTTCGGCGTGTTCAGGAACTTCTGCACCAGCTGGTTCTGCTTCTTAAACATCTTTTGGATGTCTTCAATGGACTGCACCGTTTCCTTGAGGCGGTCCTCCACTTTCTCTTCGGTCATCATGTCTTCGTTGAAGACAATCACGTCGTTGATGGAACGCTCGCCACGCTCCAGTTGGTCGCCGAGGTTAATCACTTCCTTGATCACAATCGGAGACCGAGACACGGCCTTCAGCACGTTCAATTGGCCGCGCTCAATGCGCTTGGCGATTTCCACTTCGCCCTCGCGAGTCAGCAACGGGACCGTTCCCATCTCGCGGAGATATAGCCTCACCGGATCGTTGGTTTTGTCCAGCGCGCCGGGGGTCAGGTCCAGCTCCACGTCCTCGCCCGCTTCCTTTTCCAAGCCCAGCTTTTCGGCCCCCGCTGCCTTGGGCTCGCCGTCGATCACTTCAATCCCCTGGGCGCGGAACATGGAAAACATGTCGTCCATTTCCTCGGACGAAGTAACGTCGCCTGGAAGCAGATCGTTGACCTCATCGTAGAGCAGGTACCCCTTCTCCTTGCCCATGTCCATGAGCTGCTTCACTTCGTCGTACTTGTCGTCCAAGCCGAGAGTTAAGCTTCTCTCAATACTTTCCAATCCCTCGTTGTCCTCAATGTTAGACATTGTCGTTGTAATCCTTGTTTGTGGTTTGTGAAACTTCAGAAATCTCATTCCCCGCCAATCGAGCGGGTTGCCGGTCGCCGGGTGCGCTCGAAAACAGCGCATCCAAAAATTAAAGATGACACTAAATCGCAACCGATCGTTTCAGCGCTACCTTGCGGGAGTGCAAGCTGGCCAGCAATTCGAAGTTCTGAGAAAGCTCGGCTTGACGGATTTCCTTTTGAAGCTGGTCAATTTCCAGCTTGGCTTTTTGCCGCCGCATTCCCTCAAGACATCGAATGGCCTGATCCATGTCCAGCTCCGAGAAAAGGGCCTGATTGACGAAGTCTTTGTCCCGGTCATTGCCCAGCCTCTCGAGGAGGCGGCCCGGGTCGATTCGGCCCTCTTGCTTAAAGATTGCGATTGCTTCGCGAAAGATGCTTTCCGAGTCCAGCCCCAGATAGTCTTCCGATGCAGCCAGCTGTTCTATGACCTCCCGAGCCGTCTGGGGATTGTCCAGGATGGCTTTCAATATATGTTTTTCGGAGGTCGTCAGCTTTGTTCGGATTCGGGACCGGTTGATTTCCAACTTTTCCTGCTTTGGGTTTGCTGCTTTTTTCAGTTCCTCCCTGATGATGGATTCTTCAAAACCAAAGAATTCTGCAACTTGCCGCGTCTGTTCCACTCGCTCCATCCTGTTTGCTATCCTGGCCAGGTAGGGCAGGACTTGATTGACTGCTTGGATCTTGCCTTCAACCGTTCTGAGGTCATTGTCCTTGCGTGACTTCTGCAAAAGATAGTCAAAGTAGGCTGGAGCCTCATCAAGGAGCTTTACATAGGCCGTGGAACCGTGCCGCTTGACGAAGGCGTCTGGATCGTCGCCTCCCGGCAGCGCAAGCACGCGAATCTTGAAACTGTTCTCCAGGAAAATGTCGAGCGAACGCAATGTGGCTGCCGAGCCAGCTGTATCCGGATCGAAGTTGACGACAATGCGATCCGAGAAACGCGCAAGCAGCTTGGCCTGCAGCTCGGTGAGGCTCGTTCCGCAGGAAGCAATGGCGTTATCAATGCCGGCTTGATGCAAGGCAATGCAGTCCATATACCCTTCGACAAGAACTGCAAAATTCTTCCGCCGAACGCTGTCGCGCGCCTGGTCGAGAGCGTAGAGAGCGCGGCTCTTGGAGTAGATGGGGGTTTCCGGAGAGTTCAGATACTTGGGCTGCCCTTCGCCAAAGATTCGTCCTCCAAAGGCGATGACCTTTCCCGATTCGTTGCGGATGGGAAAAATCACGCGCCGGCGAAAACGGTCGTAAGAGCGCCCGGAATCGCCAGTCTGAACCAAGCCGCTCTTGAGCAGCAACTCGCTGGAGAAGTCTCCACTCAGCCGGCGAACCAAGTTGTCTGAAAAGCCTGGAGCATAGCCGAGCCCGAATTTCTCGATGGTTACATCTGAAAGGCCGCGCTCCTTCAAGTAAGACAGCGCCTGTTTGCCCTCACCACTGCTGGTCAACTGCGATCGGAAGATTCCAGCGGCCTTTTCGTGAATCTCGAGCAGGGTTTGCCGCTCCTTGGCCGTCTGGTCAGCCTCTGGTCCGGGATCTACCTTAGGCAGCGGTATCCCGTACTTCTCGGCCAGGAACTTCACCGTCTCCGGAAACGTGATGCGTTCGATGCTTTGAATGAAGCTAATCGCATCGCCTTTGGCCTGGCAGCCGAAGCAGTAGTAGTAGGCCGGACTTTGCCGGACGTGAAAGGAGGGCGTTTTTTCCTGGTGAAACGGGCAAAGCCCAATGAAGCTCGATCCTGACTTCCGCAGGCGCACATACCCCTGGACGACATGAACAATGTCGATGCTGTTCTTCAGTTGTTCAACGAAAGTGTCGCCAAATTTCATGTCGTGGTCCCATTGAGAATTACGCTTCCCTCCTTGCCCCAGGAGGGGACGGATCACTCGGTTTTCAAGCCTTAAGAGAAACCACCGTCACTCCGTTGCCGCCCTGGCCGCTCTCCGCAGCGTGAAACTTGTCGACATACGGCTGGTTGGAAAGCCATTCGGAGAGGGCTTTGCGAAGCACTCCCATTCCCGTCCCATGAATCAAGCGAACCTGGGAAACAGCCGCCAGGAAAGCCGTATCCAGAAATTTGTCCACGCGATGGATTGCCTCGTCAACCGTGCAGCCCACGAGGTTAATTTCGGTGGACTGCAACTCGGGGCTGTTGATCTGGACTGTAACACGAGCCGCGGTTTGCGCAAGGCGCTCCTGTGGGGGCAACGAAGCTCCCGTGGGACTCAGTTCTCTGGCATCGACGACACACTTGAAATTGCCCACGACCACTTCCCACTGCCCTTCGCCATGCGGAGCAACAACAGTGCCTTCCTGACCAAAGCGCTTCACCTGCACCTTTGAACCAACCAAAATAAGCAAACCAAGCTTCGCCGCTCGCCCGGCGCCTTCAGCTGCTGGTTGTGGTTCTGCCACAGAGGCAAGTTCGCGGTTCACGGCCTCGCGCAACTGGCCGCCCTTCTTCTCCAGCTCGCGGCGCGCCCGCACCGACAGATACTTGTCGCGAACTTCGTTCAGGAGCTTCCGCGATTCCTTTTCAAACCCTTCAAAAGCCTGCTGCCGCGCCTGTTCCAGTTCTCTCTGGCGCTTCGCTTCCAGCCGGGTCGCCTTGTCTTCAAGCTCCCTGCGCCGCGCCTCAACGCTTCTCAACTCTTGTTGAAGTTGAGAGCGGAGTTTTATGTTCTGATCCATTTGCTCCCGCAGATGCCGGGAAAATTGCTCCACCTGCTTGTGCTCTTCTGAAACCAACTGGCGAGCATGAGCAATAAGGGTCTCGTCCAGTCCCAACTTGTTGGCGATTTCAATGCCGCTGCTGTTGCCCGCCACCCCATGAATCAGCCGAAAAGTGGGACGTAAGCTCGCTTCATCAAACTCGACACTCGCGTTGGCCACGCCTGGAGTTGTTGCGCCGTACATCTTCAAGCCATTGTGGTGCGTTGTCACCACGGCCATCACTCCCTTGCGCCTCAAGCTTTCGACAATGGCGACCCCCAGTGCAGAGCCTTCCTCAGGATCGGTGCCCGTTCCCAATTCATCCATCAGGACAAGCGCCGGCGCTGCGACAGTTTCCAGAATCTCCCTGATGTTGACGAGGTGCGAAGAGAACGTGCTGAGATTCTCCGCAATCGACTGGCGGTCTCCGATGTCTGTAAATACCTCCTTGAGAACGCAAACGTTGGCAGAAGCCGCAGGGACAGGCAAGCCTGAAAGTGCCATCAAAGTTAACAAGCCCACGGTTTTGAGAGCCACCGTCTTGCCACCGGTGTTCGGACCGCTGATGACCAAAACATGACGCTGCTGATCCAGATCGACGGAAATCGGGACTACGTACTTCTGCTGGAGCCTCAAGGTGCTTTCCAGTATGGGATGACGCCCATCAGCAATCGAAAGCAGCCCTTCGTCGTTGACCGCAGGAATCGCGCAATGGAACGTTTTGGAAAACCGGGCCTTGGCAAAGCTAAAATCTAGATATCCCAGCGTTTCCACAGCCGACCGAAGGTCTTCCAGACGCTCTCGAATCCGTTCGGTCAGGCCGCGCAGAATGTTCTGGACCTCTTCCTCCGCCCGTTCTTTAAGACGAACCAATTCGTTGTTCAGTTCCAAAGTTTCCAAGGGTTCAAGAAAGAGCGTAGCGCCGCTAGAACTCGTTCCGTGCACGACACCCGCTAGCTCTTTCCGATTTTCCACCCTAACAGGAATTACGAACCGCTCGTTGCGCAGTGTAATCACCTCGTCCTGAATGGCCCGAGAGGACGAATGCCGGTCCAGAATCCTCCCCAAAGTCTGGTAGAGCCGGTTCCTCAAGATGTTGATTTCATTTCGAATACGCTTAAGCTGAGGACTGGCGTGGTCTTCCACTCCCCCGCTC
This sequence comes from Acidobacteriota bacterium, assembly GCA_022616615.1. Lineage (GTDB taxonomy): Bacteria > Acidobacteriota > Terriglobia > Versatilivoradales > Versatilivoraceae > VFZK01. Next base: position 1,030 of record JAKEER010000515.1, on the reverse strand, counting down.
GGACCAATCTTGTCCTTGAGAGCCGAAAGCAACATTCCAACATCGGGCAGACCCCGTCCAAGCCCGGAGACCAACGGGGCTTCTGCTGCCAAAGCTCCCAATGACTTTCGTGTCGATTGGACGCACCCCAGCAGTCGTTCAATGTGCAAGATTTCCTGCGGTTCCAAGGCAAGTTCTGCAACCGACATCTTCTCAAAGATCGATGCGTAGTCGACCAGATCTTGAAACTGCAAACGAACCCCTGCTTCGAGGAGCCTCAGGCACTCCGCGGTCACTTCCAATTCCCTTGCAATTTCGGCTTTTAGCGCAAGTGGGACCAGGCCTTCGACCGCACGGCGTCCTGCCGGGCACTCGGCAAAACGGCTGACAATCTGCTTCAGGTTGCCGTAGTCGAGCGTATCTAAACTTTTGACACTCATTTCAAACGAATTATCAGCACTGACAGCACTGAAAACAACAATGAAAACCGACGATTATAGAGGTGAGTCAACGCGTACGTCAATGCTAATGTGGGACTTGATGACTTGATTCGATCGACGGGGGACCGGACTTGCACTGGCTAGAGACCTACAAGGTCGGGCGTACCCAACCACCGGCGTCAGTCGGTGGCAATTGCTCACTCTCGCCACGCCCTTGCGCCAGTGGTAACTTAACTAAGCATTACGACCTGATCGATCCCATCGCGAAACGGTCCAACCGCCAATGAGCGCCGAAACGGGGACGTAAGCGACAGCTGGGAACGAACCCTTTAGGCTGAGCTCAGTGGATCCTTCCGGCCATAGCACCTTGCAGAAATTCCCATGCCAGGGCGCCCGCACCCAGAACCCCCGCGTGATCTTTCATCTTGGAGAAATCGGCACCGGCCAACCCACTGGATGGCGGAAGATGTGCCGGTTCACGTGGTCGTGCAACGGCCTGCTAGTCGCCGACTAGCGGGAGTTTACAAGATAGTTTCAGAAAAAGGGCGAAAACCTGCTGCTGGCAAGGGTTTGGATGGGTCAGAAACGTATGACCTAAGAAAGGTTGGGTT
>JAKEER010000514.1 GCA_022616615.1 Acidobacteriota bacterium | reverse complement strand
TCTGGGTGGCGCATACATCGTGCTTTTTGCGATGTATGCGGAGCGTACGCCCACATGGCAACCTACGCCATGCAGGCGCCACCCGAGGAATCGTCGAATGATTTAACATAGTAATCTAGAATGGCGCCTGTTTGTTTTAGTTCAATGGCATATAGAACAGACTAAGCCGTGGGACGCCGTATCTTTCCAACAACTTCTTGCTCATCATCTTCCTTTCCAGCATCGCTAGATGCTCGGCCTTTAGCCCGCGCCGGTGACGGTTTAGCTCCTGGCTCACTTCGCTTCGCACCGACAGTAACGTCTCATCGTTGAGTGCCGCCACTAGAACAGCCAGAATTTTTTCCTCCAACATTGACAGCCGTGCTTCGAGCTGCTCAAAGTCCAATTTGGATGCCGCCGAAACCTCTTGCGTCAGAGATCGCAGCGCGCCCGCCACAGTTTCAAAAAAACCCTGTGGGAGCGAGAGTCCTGCCTGCTGGACCCTTGCAGGAACTTGGCTTAACTGCGCGGCCGTGCGTTCCATCATCTGAATGAGATTGTCGCGTTCTTTCTGATCACTGGCGTTCTGCGATTCCTGAGCTTCGTGCCTTCCAGCCGCGCCTTCCTGGAACCGTTCAAACTCGCTGAGAACCGCCTGAGAACAGTAGGAAAGAGAGTTCACTTTTTGAGTCTTACTGGGCCGCTTAGCGTGCTTGGCAAACGTCACATCGATGCCGCGCAGAACGATCTCGAGCGGAATGCCTGCCTGCTGGAACGACTCGATCAAAGCCCAATCCAGCGGTGAAAGCAGCGTCAGCGTCCCGCGACACTGCTGGAAGCGCTCTTCGATTTCGGTGTAGTAGTTGAAGTAGTTCTCCATAGGTCCATGAAGGGGTGATTGAGTGAAGTGTGAAGGCGCGAAGGTGACAAGGGTCATTGTGAAGCCGTGAGTAGCCGGCCGAAGGCGATTGGCTATTGGCCATCTGCTATTTTCTATTGACTATTTGGAGAAGCGGGCTTAACACGGTTTTGGCACTAGCTTTCACCCCGCCACCCCGCCACCCTCTCACCCTTTCACCCCATCACCCCTTCACCCCTTCACCCCTTCACCCCTTGTTTCTCTCATAAATGAGCCGCAGACCTTCCAAAGTGAGATTGGGATCAATCTCCTGAATCCGCGAAGATCCCGTGCCGATCAGCGAAGCATAGCCTCCCGTGGCAACGACTTTTGTCTTGGGACCCAGTTCGGGAATCATCCGTTCGAGAATGCCATCGATCAATCCGATATAGCCATAATAAAGGCCTGACTGAATGCTGCCCACGGTCGAAGTTCCAATCACCTTCGCGGGCGCCTTGATCTCAACTCGCGGCAGTCGGGCCGTGCGGGTAAACAGCGCCTCGGCGGAAATGCCAGGACCGGGGGTGATGACGCCGCCGAGGTACTCGCCTTTCGCCGAGATCGCATCGAAGGTTGTGGCGGTGCCGAAGTCAACGACGATAGCCGGGCCGCCGTATTTTTCGTAAGCCGCGACCGCGTTGACGATTCGGTCGGCGCCGACGTCTGCGGGCGAGTCGTACAGCACCGGCATTCCCGTCTTCACCCCCGGTTCAACAAACAGGGGTTTGAGCTTGAAATACTTCAATGCCATCTGTTCCAGAACCGAATTGAGTGGCGGGACGACAGACGCGATGACGATGTGCTGGATTCTGGAAACCTCCATTCCGGCCAGAGCAAAGAGATTTCGCGCCAGGATGCCGTATTCGTCGGCTGTCTGCCGCTGCTTCGTTTCCAGCCGCCAGTCAACCACCAGGCGGCTGCCGTCGAACACTCCCAGTACCGTATTGGTATTGCCAATGTCGATCACCAGCAGCATGCTTACCTCCAGGCCACGATGTCGCCACTCATCACTTCCTCTACGCGGCCGTCCGCTAGCTTCACTTTGAGACTCCCCGTCTCCTCCAGACCGGCGGTCTGACCGTGAATCTGTCTTGTCCCCAGATCAACCGACACCTGCTTGCCGAAGGCGAACGAGGAACGCTCGGCCCAGCGTTGCAAAACGCCCGCACGGTTCCCGGCCTGCAATTCGTCATAAACCAATTCAAAACTCTTTAGCAACCCACACAGCACTTCGACTCGCGAGTAGCGCTGCTTGCCTTCGAGTCGCAGCGAAGAAGCCCGCTCTTTCAAATCCTCTGGGAACGCTGCCTGATTGACGTTAATCCCGATGCCCACGATGACGTGCCGGATCTCGTCTCCTTCCGCCTGCATCTCCGACAGGATACCGCAACACTTGCGGCCATTGAGCAAAAGGTCGTTCGGCCACTTGATGTCGGCTGCCAACCCGCACACTCGCTCAATAGCCTCGCTGGCAGCCACCGCTGCCCCCAAGGTAAGGACAGCCGCGTGCCGCGGCTTTAGGAGGGGCCGGAGGACCACTGACGCGTAAATGCCAGCGCTTTTTTCTGAGAACCACGTGCGCCCCAGGCGTCCCCGGCCCGCTGTCTGCTCTTCTGCCAGCACCACCGTTCCCTCGGCAGCGCCCTGCTCGGCAAAGGAACGAGCGGCATCATTCGTGGAACCGGTTTCTAGGAAGTGATGAATTGTTTTTCCAAAACAGTGTGGTCTAAGGTGCGGGTAAATCAAATCAGGGAACAGGAAGTCTTCGGACATAAAATGCCGTAGGGAACAACCGCCGTTGCCTGTAACGATTCGCGAAACCGGAACGAGGAACGCCACAGCGGGCGTTCCTTACGACGGAGTCCAATGTTGAGAGGAGCCTTTCATGCCGCGGTGCGGCGCGAAGCGACAGCGGTCGCGAAGCGCTAGTGGGTTGTCTATTGCCATTCCCAACCTCAAGACAACCCCCTGAAGGCTCCGCGACCGCCGTCGCTTCGCCTTCTCTCCCCTTTTCTAATTTAACGGGATTTTCATCGGAGCTACAACGTCAGCTCAAGGCTGATATCAGCCGACTTGAAGGAATGCGTGAGCGCTCCTACCGAGATGAAATCGACTCCGGCTAGCGCATATTCGCGGACATTGCCAAGATGAACGCCACCCGAAACCTCCAGTGGAACGCGGCCGCCCGTTCGTTGGACAGACTCTTTGACCTGCGCAGGCGTCATGTTGTCCAGAAGAATGGCGTCTGCACCCGCCCCCAAGGCCTGATCCAATTCCTCGAAGTTGGTCACTTCAATTTCAATTTTCTTCAAGTGATCGATGGTTGACCGCGCCCGGCGAACTGCTTCCACAATGCCTCCCGCAAGGGCAATGTGGTTCTCCTTGATGAGAACTCCATCCGACAAGCCAAAGCGGTGGTTTCTTCCGCCACCCATCCGGACGGCATACTTTTCGAGCACTCGCAGGCCAGGAGCGGTCTTGCGAGTATCCAAAATGGCCGTTCTGGTGCCGGAGACAGCCTCCACAAACTGCTTGGTGATGGTCGCGATGCCGGAAAGTCGCTGGAGGAAATTCAGCGCCACGCGCTCGCCCGACAGGAGCCGCATTGCAGGCCCAGAGAGGGTTCCGAAGACGCTGCCTCTGGCGACGGCATCGCCATCCCGGCTGGAGCCTTCAACGACGATTTGCGTCGAGATCTGCTGAAATGTCCTCACGACCACCGGCCAGCCCGCGAGAATGAAGTCCTGCTTGGCAATGAACTCTCCGCGGGCCTTCAGCGCGGGATTCACCACCGCCTGGGTCGTGATGTCACCGAATCCCAAATCTTCCTGAATGGCGTTTGAGACGATGGAATCAAGAATCTGAGAATTGAGTTCAACCATAGGAAGATCAGTTTCAGAGAATGGATTGAACGCTTTCTCAGTAGCCCGACCGTAAGGGAACGCGTCACCCCCGGCCAAGATGCCCTCCCTTACGGTCGGGCTACTGATCCAACAAGCCTCCGGCTTGCCTTGGAGATTGGACATTTTGATTCCCCTCCTCGGCTGAGGAGGGGCGGGCGCTGGCACAGGGACGGCGGTCCCGGAGCCAGCGCCGGGGTGGTGCGACCGGACCTTGCGGAAACTTCCAATCGGACGTTTCGTGCCGCAAAGGCTCTTCCTCGATACGAAACGCTTGAAATAACGGTTCTCGGTGCATCCTCAGACCACCCCCGTGCCGCTGCGCGACCGCTGCCGCTGCGCGGCACATCCCCTCCTGATCTCAGGAGAGGAGCCAGAAAAACGTCCAATTCGCAGGGCTGTCTCCGACAGCCTCCTTCCTGTTGCGGGCGGGACGCCCGCGCTCCCAGGTTATGGCCTGCTGGGAGCGGCCCGCAGCTCGCTGAAAACTTCTGGAACACGGCGCGTGTTGTACGTCCGCTGATAACGTCGATGGGGCTCTGTGTCAGGGTAGTGCTCAATCGCCGGATACGGATATTTCGACATACCATGAAAGGGCAATGGAGTGACCGTGTCGGAGGCGGCGGAATGGAGGTCCATGTCCTTTCCGAATCCATCGGCGTAGAGGAAAAACGTCCGTGTCCAGTCTGCGAGTAGAGAAGGAAGCGACGCCGCCGAAAAGTCGATCTGGATTTCATCGCCATTCCGCATGATGACGTACTGATCGTCCTTGGATCCAAGCAAGGGCGTCACGTCGCCGAAGCGCGTGTAATTGCCGGAATGGCTCTTCCAGGGCGCAATGGGATCGATCCAGTCATAGTCATAGATCAGCGGACGTTTTCCATCTGGACTGTATTCGCGGGGAAAGCCCGCGTAGCGCAAATCGGCACGCAAGGCCGAAAGCCGGTGCAGCCGCCGATCCGCTGGATCCGAAACCGTATTGACGAGTATCTGGTCCCAATAGATGCGCATGCTGGTAACGATGCGGACCTGGCTGCTGCTTGTGGGAATCTTTCCCGTCAGATCTACTACCATGGTTTTTGGCAGGCCGGCCGGGAATCCCATGCCCTGAACTACCGTCTCCCATTGTCCAAGCAGGTTCTTCGCCTGAAGATAAGGCGGCACGAGCTTCGCACCCGTCTGCGCCGCCTTGAAATTGGCGGTGGAATCGGCGTAATCGATCCAGGCTGTCATCAGAAGCTGGAGTTGCGGCGCTCTGACCGCCTCACCCAACTCAAGGATCAGCTCGTGCTCTTCAGCGTAGCCTTTGTAAGGTAATAGCTTGAAGTCCTGTGGAGTGTTTCTGTCGACCTTTGCCAGTAGCGGCAAGACATCGCGGCCCTGCCCGTCCCGCGCTGCTTTGGGCGGACGTGCATCGCGTGCGGCGAAGAGCTTGAACTCAGGAAACGGCGGGCCCGGCATTAACCGTTCGTTCGGGAACACATCCAGGCCGCTAGGATGATCCACAGCAACCAACTCGGTTTGGTCAATGTATAAAACCTCCTCCAACTGGTTGTTCATGCGCAGGGAGTATTGCCCATCCTTCACCTTTAGCTGCGCGCTGGTGATTCGAACGTACTCATCTGTATCCGGCGTGTTGTATCTTCCCGGCGCGAGCAGATAGCCAATGGCGCAACCGCCGAGAAAATCGGTGACGAACTGATACTTCTGCCCGTCCCAGGTGTAGAGCAGCGGACAGGATGTTCCCTTGCGATCCAGCTCTTGCACCAGCTTTGTCTGGTTCACTGGAAGGTTGATCTCCGACTGCAACACGCCGCCCGGCCAAAGGAGCCGCAAGGCATCGACCGACTTGCGCTGGCCCAGGCCGAAAATGACTTCAGGCGGGCTCTGCGAGAGATACCCACTGCCGCCGTTGATTTCAACCTTCTGCCATAGAGCGCCCGACTTGACTTCAACCTTGGTTCCAATGCCCGACTTGTTGCTGTTGGTTCCCTGCAGCCGCACTTTGATCCAGTTGTTCTGATTGCCACCATCGTTTCGGAGCAGCACGGGGCTGCCGCCGTTAACGGTCACGAGGATGTCGGTGTCGCCATCATTGTCGTAGTCCCCAAACGTGGCGCTGCGGTAGGGTCTGCCCCGAAACGGGGCGAGACCGGCTTTCTCGGACGCGTAAACGAACTTGCCTTCCTGGTTTTCCCACAGCTCCGGACCAACCCCCTTGGAGCTCGTGGAGTCTCGGCCTCCGCGCAATATAAACAGATCCAGGTCTCCATCGTTATCATAATCAAAGAACTGTGACGCCGCGCCGCGCGGTGCATCTCGCATGTGGATCGGCGGCGAAAGCGGCGCCTCAGCTTGGAATCGGTCGGCCCCCAAGTTGGTCACAAGTGTTGCCTGACCAGTGCTGTCGACGAGCGCAAGATCCATCCAGCCGTCTTTGTTGTAGTCCCCCACACTGGCACTGACCGTGCCCTTCAATTCAGAAAGCGCAGGAACTTTACTGGCCAGATCTTGAAAAGTCCCGACACGCTGGTTGCTGTAGAGGTGGTTTCCGTGGTTTTGGGAGACAACCCAGAAGTCAATATCGCGGCGATTGTCGAAGTCGGTGAAGATTACCGACGTGATGATCTCCGCAGGCACTTTCACTTTGGCTTCTTCGGCGATGTCGGTGTATGTCCCATCGCTGTTGTTGCGATAGAGGTGGCAAGCGCCACCCGGCATCTGGCTGAGGTCTGGCCAAGCCAAGCCTGCAGAGTCCGGCTTGAGTGCTTGTTTCGGGTCGACGTAATTCCCAACGTAGATGTCCAGATCTCCGTCGTGGTCCACATCGGCCAGAGCGGCTGATAGATGCCAGTGACGGTCGTCGGCAAATCCTGCTTTAGTGGTGACATCGCTAAACGTGCCATCGCCGTTGTTCTGATACAGGCGGTTTGTCTCGTACTGGGTGAGAAAGAGATCTGCCTTGCCGTCGTTATTGAAATCTCCCCAGTAAACCGCCATGGTCAGCCCGCGAGCTTGAATGCCCGACTTCTCGGTCACATCGTTGAACCGGCCTTTCCCATCGCCTTGCAGCAGCGCCCCTCGTGAAGTGGCGCCGGAGGCCGAACTGTTGGCCAGATAGATATCGAGGTGGCCGTCATTGTCGTAATCCCAGAAGGCCGCGCCCGATCCCAGCGATGCAACCAGTTCGTCTTCTTTCACGGGTTCTAACGGTGACTTGGCGCGGGACGAAGCCCCATGCTGAAAGCGGATGCCAGCAGCCTCGGTGGCGTCGATGAACTGCACCAGTTTTGCCGGCGTAGCAGAAGAAGCTGGCGCCAGATCTTTGATGTCCGAATACTCACCAATCGCCAACATGTATTTTCCCTGCTCACCGTATTGCGTGCCCGTGTTGCTGATACCGCCCTTTTCTCGCAGCCGCGTGAAGGTCTCCATCATCTTCTGGCCGTCAGCCTGATCGCCTTTGCGAATCAGCGCTGTCGCCAAGTTATAGTGGGCGGCAATGTCGTAGGGCGAAAGTTCGATGACCTTTCGCAGCGTTTTCACGGCTTGCTCGTACTTTTGCTGTTTCAAATAGATCTGGCCCGCCTGGTACAGCGTGGGTGAATCTTGAGGATCGGCGGCTAGAATTTTCTGGAATGATTCCAGCGCCAAGTCCATCTGGTTTTGATTGCGGTAGATCATGCCCAGCGCGAACAAGGCATTGGGCTGCGTCGAGTTTAGGGCGACCGCCTTCTTGAGGAATTGCTCGGCCTGCGGAAACTCCTGAAGATAGAAGTGAGACAGACCCGAGTTGACGAAGGCCGGAAGGAACTTCGAGTCCGCCTTCAGGCACCGCGCCAGCTCCGCCAGGGCCTCGCGAAAGTTGAATTGCTCCATGAGGGCAATGGCAATGTTGTTGTGATAGAGAAGCCGCTCTTGCGGGCTTCCAGCCGTTGGCTTCTGCTGTGGGGTGGCGGCATCCAGGCGCCTATAGACGTGGCGCACCCCCAGACCGAGCAACAAAGCGGCAGAGAGAAATAGTCCGAGTAGCGCGGGTCTTGCGGCCAGGCCGCGGGTTCTTGGATGGATCATGGAGGAGAGGATCGAAGTCTGGGTGTTTTTGAAAAGAAAATTCTTGGCAATCGCAACGAACCAAACATGGGAATGGGGCTCAGACGAGCAGGCTGCCTACCCACTTTGCCTCAGTGCGTCATTCCCGCGAACGCGGAAATCCAGCCCCGGCCAGGAGATTCTGGATTCCCGCGTTCGCGGGAATGACGGGACCTAAATCAATTTCCAACTCTTCAAAACGGTCATAAGCGGCGGCAACGGGCTCTGCCACAACCAGGAGACTTGCAGCCAAAGGCCCTTGAGCACCTGGCTTCGAAAGATGTCGTCCTCGCCGACGGTCATCAGCCGGTAGATTCCGTTCTTGCCCAGTTCGTAGAACTCTGCCTGCTTGCGCGCCGGATCGAGCAGCCAATACTCTCGTACGCCGCCTTGCTCATATTCGTAGAATTTTTCGCCTCGATCTCGAGCTCGGCTGTCCGGACTGATGATCTCAACCGCCAGATCTGCAGGACCTTGCAGATAGACCTTCTTCACGTGGCTCAGCCTTTTCTTGGAGACAAACAAGAGGTCTGGCGACCTTCCAGGCAAATCCGGTCCGATCTTCATCTGAAAGGGCTCGCAGAAGACCTTCCCCAAGTCCCGAGCTTCGGCGTAGAGCCGGAGCAGTGCTAGAAGGAATACGCTCAGATCATTGTGATCGCTGGAAACGGGCGTCATCAGGACTACCTCGCCATCCACCCATTCCGCGTGCACATCGTCGGGGATGATTCGCAGAAATTCAGCATAAGTCATCTTGGGAAATGCCGGTGCCGAAGGGGCTGGAAAGGAGGAATCCGTTGTGATTTGTTTGGTCATGATTCGTGTTGAAAAACGTCCGATTTCCAATCTACGAAGATAATCTCGCCAGGCTATATCAGTTTCCACTTTCTGAGAACGCTTAGCAATGGCGGATGTGGTTCCTGCCAAAACCAGCTTTCTTCGACCCACAAGCCAGACAAAATGAGGCTCCGAATAATGCCGTCTTTGTCAGGAGCGAGAGACTGAAATTTGCCGTGCTCGTCCCGCCAGTAGAGCTCGGCGTTTTTACGTTCCGGATCTAAAATCCAATGCTCTCGCACTCCTCCAAGCTCGTATTCCTTGAACTTTTCCTTGCGGTCGCGGGAGCGGCTGTCGGGGCTGATGATCTCGATCACCAGGTCTGCAGGCCCGTCGACATAGTTACTTTTAAGCCGGCTAAGGTTCCCCTTAGCCAGGAAAAGAATGTCAGGGGCTCGCCCCGGAAGCTGGCGACCCGTTTTCATTTGGAAGGGCTCGAACAGGACAGTGCCAAGGTCATACGCCTCTGCGAAATGAGCAAGAAGAGTCAGAAGAAACCGGCTTAATTCTTGATGCTTTCGCGACACCGGCGTCATCAGAACCACCTTACCGTCAACCCACTCTGCATGAACATCTTCAGGCACCGCACTCAAGAATTCTTCGTAGGTCATCTTCGGGAATACAAGTCTTTCGGAGGGAGAAGAGAGATATTTAGGTTCGACTTCTCTAGCCATGGCTTTAATGGCGGGCAGGAGTCGTGTGTGCGACCTGCCATTCATCCTCCAGCTACAATCCGTAGGTAACGGCCATTCTAGCATGAGGCGGCGGGAGGAATAAAAACCGGCCTAAGGCAGGCCTAAGAGAGGACAGGCGAGAGGCCAGACTTTTGGACGGACGGTCGAAGTGGGTTCCGGCTAAAGCCGTCATTTCGTCTTTGCCGCACTCCAGGCCTCCGCCCGATTCGTGCCTTCCTGGATTGTGAGGAACTGGTTCGCAGAAACGTTGGATATCCTGTCCACGGCGCCGCTGGGCCAGACGACTTCAAGCGATGGCGCAGCGGTTGTCCTGCCGAGGCCAAAGGTCAGCGGCAATTCACTTTGCGAACAGTAGCTGCTGCCGCTTTTCACTTGCTGCCACAACGTTCCCGAAGGCAACTTCAGACGCACCTGGGCGCCAATGCCGTCGCGGTTGCTCCGAGTACCGATCGGCTTGATTTTCAGGTATTGGTTCACATTTCCGCCGTCGTTCCGCCACAAGATGGCTGGGCCGCCGTTCGTGGTCACTAGCACATCCAGATCGCCGTCATTGTCGATGTCGCCGTAAGCTGCTCCCCTGGCCACGCGAGCAATTTTCAAACTGGCGCCCACTTGCTGGGTGATCTCGGCAAACTGCTTGTTGCCGCGATTGTGGAACAAATGCGGCGGTTGCGGATAGGTCACTCGCTTTTGAACCTTATTAATGTCGTTTTCGACGTGGCCGTTCGCGACGAAAATGTCCATTCGGCCGTCTAAGTCGAGATCAAAAAAGAAGCAGCCAAAAGCCAGCGTTAGCAGGCTGGCTTGGCCGACGGTTGAAGTTGGCGCTTCGTCGACAAACAGTCCTTTTCCCTCGTTGTGGTACAGGTTCAACATCTCATTGGAAAAATTGGCAATTAGCAGGCTGGCAAAACCCGATCCATCGTAGTCTGCTGCGTCCACGCCCATCGCGCCGCGCACGGTACCGTCTTCGCTGAAGGCAATGCCAGCCTGAACGCCGCGCTCGGCAAACGTTCCATTCTTGTTGTTCATGTAAAGCCTGTTGGGCTGGGTGTCATTGGCAACCAGCAGATCGGGCCAGCCATCGTTGTTGGAGTCGAACACTGCCACACCCAGAGCCTTGCCGGTGGGGTCGAGCAGACCGGCTTTCTGTGTGACATCGGCAAACGTGCCTTTGCCTTGATTCTGGTAAAGCCGCGATGAGACGCCTTTATAGGATTCCGGAGTGCAGTACGATTTGTTCACGCCGTCCAGAGAACATCGGATGTCTGTTTCCACCGACCACTGGACGTAATTAGTCACAACCAGGTCGAGATCCCCATCCCGGTCATAATCCAGCCAGGCCGCGCTGGCGCCGTAGTCTGGGTTACTCAAGCCCGCTTTCTGTGTCACATCGACAAACTTGCCGTTGCCCAGGTTCTTGAACAGGCGGTCTGGCCCGAGGGCACTGATGAAAATGTCCACCCAGCCGTCGTTGTCGCAATCGCCAATCGCGGTTCCCATGCCGTAGATTTCCACGGCCAGTCCAGCCTCCCGCGTGACATCCGTGAAAGTGCCGTTCTTGTTGTTGCGATAGAGGGCTGGGTATGACGTGCGGCGCTTGTGGCCCGGCCAATCCATGCCATTGACCAGCAGGATGTCTTGCCAGCTGTCGTTGTTGTAATCGAGAAAGGCACAACCCGCGCCCATCGTTTCGGGCAGGTACTTCTGCCCAAAAGCTCCGTTGTTGTGTTGGAAGCGAATGCCCGCTGGGCGGGTGATGTCAACGAACTGCACAGGGAACGCTTTTGCTGCGTTTTCCAGACTTGATAACGGCCTGGCTAGAACAACCAACGTTGCGCAGAAGAAGATCGCGAGCAGAGGAGATAGTTTTCTAGTTGCCATTCACCGTATTCCGTCTCTCTCCATGAACTGCCTGGAAATCTGCTGAGTTGATGGGTCAAACGAAGCGGGTTGTTACTGGAGAGTGATCAGTCCAGCCTGGAAGTCAATTGTCAGAATGTGGTCACGCAGAAAATCAAGCCCAAGCAGTCCATCAACTCCTGCACTGGTTGGCAATGTGTGACACAGCACGGGAAAGCTAGCTCGGTTCCTCCCCAAGGCTACGATCCTTCTCAGAACTGCGCGTGGGACAAACCCCACGCCACTGCCTGTGGTGACTTGTAGCCGGTCTGGAGAGAGGGCCGGATCGCACCCAATGGCGAGTAGCATGCCTGCATTGATGAGCGTACTCGTTGCGCCCGTGTCCAGCGCCAGACGCAGGATGGCAGCTCCAGATGGCCCTTCCAGTTCAGTCTGAACAATGATGAGTCCCTGGGCAGGGTCAAAAACAAAAGTCATAGAACGATTGCCGTACCCTCGGGGATCTTGCCCGTAAACAACATGGCGAATCGCTCAGGCTTCAGTTCCACGGCTTTGCGGTAGACTTCGTCGCGATCCTTGCTGTGATATCGCACGATGCCACCCTGTACTTCGAGCGACTCGTTCGTTTGAGGGCTTTCGACCAAAACCCACTCCGCCTGGAACCGCAACTGAATTTGCTCGATGCTCAATAGTTCATTCATATGTCAATGTCTCAAAAACATTCGCAAGCTACTCTCATTGTGGCTTGCAGTGCAGTTCGGCGTCAATCCTGGCTGCCCCGCAGGCGTTATTCCGCCGCTCCAGCATACTCCCGTGCGCCCGGTTTCTTCGAGCCGGTAGACGACCTATTTGGCGAGGGCGCCAAGGGCACCGAAACGTGCTCGTGGATCGGCTGCCGTTCGTTGTTTGCTTCTGGATGACGCAGGCGAACCGGACCGGTAATGGCCTGGGACGACTCATCCGCTTTGAAGCGCAGGTACAGCTTTCGTTCACGGTCAGCCAGTTCGCCGTTTCCCAAACCTTGATGACATAACATCAGATTGTAGTGGGCCTGCAGGTCCTCGGGATCGACTCGGAGCGTTTCCTCAAACTCGCGGATTGCTTCCGAATACTGGCGCTTGAGGAAAAGAATGCGACCTGCCTGGTTGCGAACCACCCGGTCGCGCGGGTACTTCTGCAAAGCTTTTCGCAGATGGCTGAGCGCTTCGTCATACTTGCCCTGGGTCTTCAGAGTGAGGGCATAGAAGTAGTGCGCTTTCGCCAACTCTCCGTCCAGATCAAGCGCCTTCTTCAGAACCTGCTGCGCTCCGCCGGTGTTGCCCTCTTGAATGCGCGCGCGCCCGACATTCACCCAGCCATCTGCATAGGCCGGATCGATCTCGGTCACCCGAAGAAACGTGGCTTCGGCGGCCTTCAGATCGCCCTGCAACAAGAGTCCGATGCCATAGTCGTTCCAGCGAAGGAGGTCATCTTTCTCAAACTTCGACTTCTGCTCCGGAATCGCGCCTTGCCGATCGACGACGCGAATCTGCTTTTCATCTTCGGCCATCGTCACAATTGGGAGATTCGGGATCTCCTTCAATTTGCCCGAGACCTGGGACAGGTCGCCCTTAAAGATCCAGTGGCCATCGTCGTAGCCCTTGTCTAGACCAAAGGCGCCTTGTTGCGGATCGCGAATGCCCGCATAGGCCCATTGGGTGTTCCACCAGGCGAACTTGCGATAGTTGAGTTTCGCCTTCAGGAAGATGCGATCTCCGCTGTTGTCGGGAACACGCAGCCGGAAATGCACAGTATCAGCCGCTCCCGGCGGAATCAGCCGCACATAGAGCACCGACCGGGCCGCCCAGGCGTTGCGCTTGTTGATGAAATTGCCATGTTCGTCCAGCAAGTAAGAGCGGTACATGTGAGCACCAGGCTCAACAGGACCTTTTCCGTCATTTTCCACCTGCCCGCTCCAAAAAATAATCTGCCCCTTGTCGTCGACAGCTTGCAGCTCCAGCCAGACATCAAAGGCGTCAACCGTTCCGCCGGGGAAGAAGTGTCCGACCGTACGGGTTCTGGCTACCACATCAATGCGAACCGAGTCGCCGCGGCGGACTACTGCATCGGTCCTGTCGAGCGGCGCCACGATCTGTGTGGGCGCGAAATTAAAGGCGCCGCCTCCCGAGCCGAACGACTCAGATTCCTCCCCGACGGCAAACGAGCTAGACAGTTGCAGGCTCTCAGAAGGCCTGGCCAGGGAGGGCTTACCAGCCTCAGCCGAACCCTCGCCAGCACTCAGGGCAAAAATGTCCACGGTCACGTGCTTGTTCTTCAGAAAGTCGATGACCGTTTGCAACTGCTTTTGATCCTGATTGGCAAACGGCACGGCTGTGTTGGCTGCCGGGAAGCGATGTGAATGCACTTTGCCGTTGATGTTGCCAAAGTCGTTGGAGTCTACCAGCGGCATATGGCAATCAACGCATTTCTGGGACTGCTTCGGGTAATAGAAGGAGCGGGCTCCCTGGCCGGAGACGCCACTGGCCTGCCAGTTGTCGTAATCGTTGAAACCGCGCATCCACCGGTAGGCATTAACGGGAACATCCAGGTGCACCTTATGGCAGGAAGAGCACATCTCGGCGGCGTCCTCCCGGTGAAAGGGCTTCATGAAGACCTTCTTGTGTGGCTCGGGATCAACTTCAACCAGGAAGTCGTGCGCCCACTGCAGAAATCGGTTCTGGCTAGCCGCCATGTCGTGCAGTGCCGGGTACTCGATGACAAAGCCGCCGTTGCCCATGCTGTCGTTCACCCGGACTATGGAGTGACAGGAAGTGCACGCCAGACCCGCTTGGGCTTCCGGGGTATTAATCTGCTGCTTGATGGGCGTGTCAAAGCGTCCGTTAAAAAAGACCGCGTGGTCGTGACAGCCGGCGCACCACTTCGAGGGCTTCGTTCCCACAACATCCTGCATATACTCGATGGACTTCCGATACCACTGGTTGTTAAACGACGAAAAGTGGTGCATCGAAGAGTTCCACTGCTCGTAGATGTCTGCATGGCATCGTTTGCAGGTCTCCGATGTCATGAAAAAATTCGCAGGAATGGTCTCGCCGCTAGTGGTATTGGCTGACGACGGGAAGAAAGGGCTGTTTTCACCGGCGCCCTCTTCATTCATTGACGTTGGCGCCGTTCTCGGGTTCTGAATGCGATCTGCCGGCGATGGGAAATAGTGTTGATAGGTCTTCACCCCAGCGGGAAAAATGGCCAGCATGGGAAGCACCACGAGACAGCTCCGCCAGGCCAGTTGCGAAGACCCAGTCCCGATTCCGGAGCCAATCCTTCTTGCGGATAGAAAGGAAGAGCCCAAAACAATCACCGCCGGAATCGCCAAGGCGATGTGAGTGTGCAGCAACCACCGATTGGGCTTCGTGCCTCCAATCTTCATGAGCACGATTCCGGGAACGGCGCTCAGCAGGAAGATGATCAGTCCCAGCCGCATGCCGGCCGAAAGAGTCTTGAAATGTCTCAGCAAATACAGCAGACAGGCAGCGGCAAGCCCGAGGCCCAGTACCATGTGGAGCACGAGATTTCCGAGGTAAAACAGCGTGGGCTCGGCTAGCGGCCAAAGGTAAGCGCTGTTCAGCAGGAGAACAATCAAAGCGTAAAGCCAGAATCTGCCGACTCTCATAGCACTGATGATAATCAGAACAGAAGGAAGTTATCGTGGAAAACGGTAAGGAAGTTAGCAGCCTGAACTTGTGGAATTGTCACACTAATGTAAAAACCAGTCGTCAGGACCTGCGTTAGGAAGGTATAGCCGATAGAGTGGGAGGGGTGAATGGAGCGGGATGAAGGGAAGGTTTTGTTCTTATCGGTCGCGGGGGTGAGCTTCTCGAGGTTGTCGAAGAAGTTATCTCGTGGGGGTCCAAAGACCGCATCCGGAATGTGTGGAGCGCCTGATACGCGGAACGATTCAGGCGCCCCAACAACACCCATCAAGCTCTGGCTTCAAGCCGCGCGGCAGAGCTGGCGAACGGAGACAAGATCGCAAGCATCCACGACGAACTCGCGATCGCCGAAGCGGATCAAGGCACAGTGCCTCATTTCGCAAATCACTTCAACGATCAAGCCAAAATACTCAGCCATTTTCTTGTCGACATTCGCGTTCATAGCTCGCCCTCCCGTAACGAGATTTAGGTCACTACGCGCCACGTTTTCAATAGATGCATCTTGTCAGCCAAAGGAGAGCTGACCACGCAACTTCCACTCTCTAAAGCTCCAATTGCGCTGATTCTATTCCTGCCACTTTGAAAAGATTCTGAAAGAGTTGTGAAGATTTTACTTGAACCGACATGGGCGCTAGCCTCTGGACAGTGACTCTCGGTGTTTGTGCGGGCTGCACTGGCTGTAGGGTTTTGCCACGAACTGGCTCGTCGCGAAGTTTGCCCGCCCGGCTTTGTCACATTCCCCTGACCAGAGAAGGTCAGCGGTTGAAATTGAGGATAACCATGCCGGCTTGTCGCTCTCCAAAGGCCGGCTCCTATATTCAGTTGCCTCGAATCTCGTGGGCACCGAGGCGGTGTTCCATTTATCGGGTAACTTCTGTTCGCAGCGGCGCGTCCCTACAGCGTGTCACTTACTTCACTAG
>JAKEER010000065.1 GCA_022616615.1 Acidobacteriota bacterium | reverse complement strand
GCAACCCGCGGCGCGCCGGCGAATGATTACCAGCGCTCTGCGCTGGCTAGTGGCCTCGCAGAATGCAGACGGGGGATGGGGAGGCGCTGCTAGGGTCGCCTCGTCCATCGAGGAAACCGCCCTCGCGCTGGATGCGCTGGGCGTACTTGCTGGCCGTGGCGAGGAAACGGCCGAGCTGCGCGCAGCCATCCTCCGCGGCGCAGACTGGTTGCTGAACGCAACTGGCAACGGCTCCGTACTCGCACCGTCGCCCATCGGTTTTTACTTTGCCCGCCTGTGGTATTTCGAGGAACTCTATCCGCTCATCTTTGCCACCGCTGCCCTGGCCCGCCCCTTCATTTCCGACCCGCGTGCTTCGCACTGAGGGCCACCCCGTTCGAGCAGCTTAAATCGGCAGGAAGATCAGAGAAACAAAATGGTCGGGGCGAGTGGATGGCGATTTGCGGGCGTGAGCGAAGCGGGAGCCCGCAGGCGAAATCGCGCTTGCCCTGAGCGCAATCGAAGGCAGCGGAGCCGAGGGATCCACCGCGCATGCTTGCCGATGCCCATTCACCGAGCCAAAGTTTGGTCGGGGCGAGTGGATTTGAACCACCGACCTCCTGGTCCCGAACCAGATTCCAGCCCCTATTGAGCCTTGTTGTTTTTTGTCGTCCGCAGGTGATTGCTGTTGAAGGCTTTGCCCGTCGAGTGTTGAAGCCTGTTGAATCTCGCTGTTTCAGAGCGCCTCCGCAGCCACAATTTTGCCCACAGTCTCGCAGAACGAAGGGGAGCACTGCGGAGTTCGTTTTTTGACCGTGCGAGCGTCTCGCCTATTGAGCACTTGGCACCGGAAGCCTGAAAAGCGAAAGTGTCGATCCTGTGAGGACAGCCAGATAAGAGCCATCTTCCGAGAGCGCAAGATCGACTTCGCGTGCGTCTTGAACCCCAACGTCGATTTCCGACACCGGCCCTGCGGCGTTGAGATCAAAAACCTTGGCAAAGTAATGTCCTTCAAAAATCCCCGCTCGTCCGAAGAACCGATTGGTGTCTCGCGTGTCAAAAACCGCAAATCGATTGCCACGCAGCGAGCGCTTTTTGATCTTCGGATCCATTTGGTTCATGTCCGCAGAAAAAAGAATCTTTCCGGAACGGTCGATTACCATTACCTTTCGGCGACCCGTGAGAAGTATTGCTCTTTCGTTCACAAACATCGAAGCATGCACACCGGGCGACTTGAGTATTGGGTCCCAGTTACTCTTTTGCCGGACATAGACGACAGAAACCTCGCTTCTGACGAGGGTATCCGCCGAAGGAATGACGGGTCTCCAGTCTGGGATTGCCTCCGCGGTGATCTCGTCAAAGGACTTAACTTCCAACCACGTTCCGACGCTCTCCAACCGGGTCGGCGTTTCCTTGAATTTCCTCAAGAATAGGACTTGTCCCCCGGGCAGCATCTCAACTGCGGAATAAGCCGACCTGTAGTGCGAAGCTGGCTCGGTCTTTGGAAGATCCGTGCGCTTGACTAACTCCAGGCTTGGGGAGTAGCGCATGAGGACATCTCCGGCATGCACGACGAAACCGCCATCGTTGGCAGGCATCAATGAAGCATCTTCACGCCTTGCCTGCCAGTGAAGTATCGTTCTCGCTTTCCCGTCTTTAGCCGAGAACACCAGGGCCTTGAGTCGTAGAGGTTCCATCAAGCCTCCATACCCTGGTGGTAGTTCTGGATGCTCGCTGTGCAGGAACGAAACAATAACGGATGCTCCAGCCAGAGCAACGCGTGGAAACCCAAAGGCATTTGTGTCGATAGTCCTTTTAGCCTCCATCCAGTCGGCGTCATTCGTCAGGCTCACGGACCAAAGTAGTTTGGGCTTATCGCGGATAACACCACGATCCTGTTCCGAGGCAGCTGGCGGCGAGAGGAGGTTGAAAACCATGAGGAGAAGAAATGTCGAGACTACTTTCGGCCGGATGAAGTAGAAGTGTTTAGTTGTCCCAAGATGGTTATTCACTGGCGATCCTACTGAACCTCGAATGCGCGGGTACCCCAATCGAACTCTCCGACAGCGTGGCAGGAACTCGCCCGGACAGCAATCGTACCATCGCCAAAAGTCTTGCCAATCACGGCAGGTCGAAGAAGCAAAACTCCGTTTCCATCGCGGTCCGCCTTTGCTGTTTGGCGATTAGACTCTCCGCCCGATCGCGTCTCAATCAGTAGCTCTTCGTGCGGCACGAATCCAGCAAGAAAGGCCACGATCTCTTGGTCGGGAATATCGCCACGCTCCAGAGAGAGGCTGCAGTGACCGCGTTCAATCTGAACACCGAAGGGGAATGCAATAACTTTGGAAAAAGCTTTGAAGTGTCTGTCCGCAGAAAACACCGCTACATAGGTGGGCTCTCCCCTTGCTGCAAAAACCAGAAGTTTGAAGAGTTCGCCCTTTCTCTTGCAGCGCGGAGAACTAGAATCCTGGAGGTTAGAGTCAGGAGTCTGATCCGAGCATCGGAATTTGCCGTCCTCGTCGACTACGAGGCCTGTCACGATTGGCCTGACCTCCTTCCCCAAAGGCCAAAGCGCCAACGTATAGAAATGGTTCTTGGGGAGCCCCTGTGCCGCAAACTCGTAGGTAACCATGGTGGCTGAAACTTCCTTTCTTCTTTCACGAGATAGCTCCCGAATTTCCAGTGTAGAACCCGGAGTCGAATACTCTCGGCTCCACCTTCCTCGGGTAACAGCGCTTTGCTCAGATGCGCCAATCTCGCCAGTCGCAGATACCGCAAGCAGCCCCGCAAGGCAAAACCAATTTCTGGACATAGAAGTTCGCCAGCGACGTATGGTGACTTTACGCAACGCTAATTCTCGTTCTCATTTTGGCAGCCATTTTCATCCCAATCAACGTAGCCACTTTCACATACATATACCCAGCCGCCCGGATGCCCGCCGGCACCGTCGAAATCGTGAAACTCCCAATGGCCGCCTGACGAGCCACCGCCGAAGCCGCCCACGTCATTCCCGCCGTCGGAGCCCCCTCCGCCACCACCCAAAGAATTGATGAAATCCTGGACGTCAACCAGAGGCAATTCCATTCCCCCGGCGGAAATGACCAGCGGATCTTGGCATTTCGGACCGAAATTCAGTTGTCCGAGTTTTGCCCTCAACTCACGGAT
>JAKEER010000513.1 GCA_022616615.1 Acidobacteriota bacterium | reverse complement strand
CGCCTTTGGCCAGCGATGCATCACGCGACACGGTCTTGGTTTTGGCACCCACACTCACAAATCCTGCGACAGCCGCAATCCCAGTTTGCTCTATGAATTTTCGACGGTCCGTTTTGATTGGCTCTACCATTTTCGAAGTCTCCTGTTTCGTCGAAGTTTCCATTAAGAATTGAACGAGTCCACAATGCCTCGAGTGGTAACTCACCAGCAAGACACCGTGAATTTAAGGTCATGAAGCCTTATTGCTGAAGTTGCCTTCTCCTGCAGAGCGTCCTGAAATTTCTTCTTCCAGGACCAACAGTCCCTTATGAACAAATTGAGGATTCTCAGCCAATCGGGCGAAGACTTGAGGAGCCTCCCACATCTTGAATTTTGTGGCCACTCTCGGATAGGTGATGGCACCCCCGGCCAGCAGCTCAAGGGACTCGGGAAAACAGTTCACTGAAGCGCGGGACCCAACGATAGTCATCTCCTTGCGCGTCAAATCGAGGCCAGGAAACCCGACGATTGCTCCCTCTTTCACGAGTCCAACGATAACGATTCGCCCTGCCGCTGCCACCAGACTCACCGTTTGTTCAATGGCTTTTACGGTACCGGTTGCTTCGATGACAACCGGTGCTCCCTCGCCATGAGTTTGATCCAGGATAGTCGAGACCATCTCGTCATCTGCTTGGACCACCTCGGCACCGACCCGACTGGCTATTTCGAGTCGGGAATGCAGGACATCTGTGGCCACCACTCGGGCTCCGCGAGCCTTAGCGACCTCGATTAGCGCCAAACCGATGGGACCACAACCAAGAATGAGCACGTATTCACCGGTCGAAACATTCCCTCGGCGACAGGCGTGAACGGCAATGGCTACAGGCTCCGCAAACGAAGCCGTCGCGAAAGACATGCCGTCGAGCACTCGATGAATGTTTTTGGCCGGCGCAATCAAATGCTCGGCGTATCCGCCCGCTCGATGAATTCCGATGATTTGGAGCCGCGCACAACAGTTGGATCTGCCTAGCCGACAGGGAAAACATGAACCACAGCTTATGAATGGCTCCACGACCACACGGGTTCCTGGTTCCAGATCCACTACACCACTCCCCACTCTGTCGACAACGCCGGCGATTTCATGTCCAGCCACTACCGGGTAATTCGCATAAGGATTCTTCCCAAGATAGATGTACATATCACTGGCACAAATCCCAGCCACCCTGACGGAAACTCGTACTTCTCCTGGCCCGGGCTGCGGTACTTGCCGAGATCCCAACTGCATGTCAAATGGAGCATGAATGATAGCTGCCTGCATCCTATCCACCCTATTCACACAGTCCCTGTCGAATCTTACCGGTCAAATCACAAACTTAACCTTTTTAGCATTTCTTAAGTTCTAACGTCGTTACATCGACCTGGAAGCGGTTCGAGTTTTGAAAATTACCTGAGCATGTGTTTTCGACTGGAATCTCCCGAATGTGAAATCAGGGTCTCTAGATACTTCCGGCCTTTCTCATCGTCATCAACACATGGTTGGACTTCTCCAAGTACTCCACGATGTCCGCCTCCTGATGCGCAGCACTCAAGAACGAAGCATGACGAACAGGTTGCAGCACACCGTTTGCAATCAGACCTAAGCAGAACTCAGTCTGCAGCGCTGTATTCGACCGCAAGACGTCACGCCTAGTCACCACAGGTCGATCAGTAATTGTGAAGTTGAAGATGGAACTGATGCCGGAAACTTGAACGGGCAGGTTGTATCGAGAGAACACCTCACGCAGACCCGCGCGTAAGCGGTCGCCGATGGTTTGAAGATAGGGGTATGGGTTTAATCGTTCGATTTCATCCAACATTGCCAAGCCAGCAGCCATGGCTACTGGATTACCGGAAAACGTCCCTGAGTGGAATATTTTGTTCTTGTGGTCAGAAGTATCACCTGTCGGGGTCACGACCGCCTCCATGATCTCGCGTTTGCCGCCAAAAGCCGCAATCGGAATACCACCGGCGAGAGCTTTGCCGATTGCGGCGACGTCGGGGGTGATACCGAAGTGGCCTGCTGCGCCACCGAGTCCTAAACGAAAGCCTGTGACAATCTCGTCGTAGATGAGCAGAATCCCTTCCCTCGCCGTTTCTTCACGAATTGCCTCCAGAAACGCTTTCTCGATGACAACCCCACCCCCCGGGGTAGCGGCTACTGGTTCCAAAATTAGAGCCGCCAGTTCTTTGCCGTGCTTGCGAATTAACGATACGCATGCATCGGTGTTATTGAAAGGCAACACCAATGTCTGCTCCAGAACGATTGACGGTATACCGGCATAGTCAAGGACAGGCTCAGGCGCATTGTCGGGACCCTTAATTTCCGGACTCATACAAGAAACAAGGAAGGCATCGTCTGATCCATGGAAGCCGCCTTCGAATTTCGCGATCTTCTCGCGTCCCGTATAGGCGCGTGCAATTTTGATGGTCTGACGGACTGCTTCGCTGCCACTGTTAGCGAAACGCAGCAACTCAAGATGAGGCATGTGTTGGTTGATTTTTTTGGCTAGCTCTACTTCCAGTGGAGTGGAGAAAAACACGTGGGTTGCGATCTCAAGCTGCTTCTTGACGGCTTCGGTTATGACCTTCAAGTTGTGTCCGAGAAGATTCGGTCCAGCACCCATCGTTACGTCGAGATACTCGTTGTCATCGACGTCCACCAAGCGACAGCCGTAGGCGCGCTTAAAGTAGAGAGGATAGGGCTTGAAAAACTTGCCCCGGCCACCCACTCCTCCTGCAAGGTACCGCCGAGCCTCCTCATAGAGTTGCTTGGATCGTGGTGTACGCTTCCTGAATTGCTCGGCAAACATGGACATGGTGTACTTTCCATTCCTTTCTGCGACTCAATCACTGGGAGTGAAGCGGACTCAACTGTACCCCGGTCATGAAAAGTCAAAGGACCTCAGGCAAAACCGGAGGCTTCATTTTGTGAACCGCTCGGAGTGGTCTATGTTTGGATCCACTCGAAGTGGATGATTGGTGAACATCATCCTGTATCTTGAGTGCTCTGGCACACGAGCCTGTGCACAGGATCGCGTCTTAAATGCCCTTCTTCGATTCGATTCTCCCGATTCATCGCGAACTGCCTCAGTAAGCCCTAAAATTGTTGGCGAAGTGGTCCCTGCAGCGCTTTTCTGCGAGGTACTCGTTATGAACACAATCGGATATCTGCATTTCTGGCGAACCCGTTCGCCGCTTGCATTGGATCTCACAAAAGCCATGAACTAGTGGGTGCCCGCAGTTGCCCTTTCGATCTTTGGGGTCCAAACCATCTCAGGATCGAGTGGATACAAGGGCCGCTGCACATAACGGTGCTTCAGTCGCGCTAGATTGGATGGCGTGGCCCCGGGACAATCCGTCCATATAGTCTTTTTCATGATCGCGGAATAAGCGTTCATATGGCCAACAACGCATTTGACTACAATGATGTGCGCGTCTTTGGGTTCCAACCCGATATGCCGGTAAACTAAGGGATCATGACCCGGATTAAGCTTCTCACTAACCACAATGTGAATCTTGCCGGCCTGAAGAACTACGGTTCTGCCCATATCTACCGAAATCGCATGGTGAGATCCTCCTACAATCTTAAACTTGCCATCAGAACAAGCGGTTACTCTACCCGTCAGTCTGACTGGGCTGCTGTTAGCCGGATCGAGTTTCCCACCTAAATCAACAGTGAGCGCATTGCCAACACCTACCGCTAAGGCGGCTTGGACTGCGGCCGGATCAACCATGGTGAGAAACGTTGTCTTGTCGACCCTTTGCTTTAGCATCTCCTTGAGGAGAATGGTGCTGTCTCCCGGGGCGCCACCGTTGGTAGCATCCGCACCGTCAGCGATCACAATGGGGCCTTCCTCCTCGATGGCCATGCGAACGGCCTCGTCGGGTGCAGGATTGTTGACCACAAATTCTCTACGCTGGTCCCAAGCAGCTTGGGCGATGTCTGCAGCCAACTTATCAGCCAGCGGCTTCTCGTTGTCGGTTACCACAACAGCTGACCACCCATATTCCGGGACATCTAACCAGGGCTGGACGGGGAACTGGGCGACAGCCACAACCTCCGACCTTTCCTCCATGGTGCGTGCCATATCAAACCATCGTTTCAGCGGAAACTTCTCGGTTTCAAACTTGTCCGCTGGTGTAATCATGGGAATCTTCTGAAAGGCGATTGTGGGAAGGATCTCACCACGCAGGATTCTTGCCATCATCCTCGCTCCGGCAAGCCCTGTCTCATATACATCGCCGTGTGGGCATTGGTTGTAGGCGACGAGACCGTCCACAGAGTCCACGATCCTTTGTGTCATATTGGCATGATGGTCAAAAGTAGTAACGAGCGGGACACTAGTACCTATAATTCGCCGAATGGAATCGAGAATGTCACCTTCTGTGTCGGGAATCCCTTCGGCTACCATCGATCCATGGAGAGCAAGCAACACACCATCGAGTCGGTCGGTCGATGAGATACCGTTCACTAGTCCGTGCTTAAGAAAATCAAACGTTTCCGAGGTAAGCGCCCCTCCTGTCCAGCCAACGGCCCAGAGAACAGGCACCAACTCGTATTCTCCAGATTGTTCCGCAAAATTGCAGAATCCGCCTATCTCGTCCCTAAGTTCTCTTCCTAGCGACAATACTTTTTCACCGTAGTACAGACCAAATTGCCTGAAGTCATCCAGTGTGGTCTTGCGTGGCGAGAAAGAGCTGGTCTCTTGAAACAGACGAGCAACCGCAATTCGTTTTTTCATCTTAGCTATCCTTAGGCGGTGGTTGAATCATCTCGAGGCGAATGTTATCGGGCCCTTTGAAATAAACGGCAAGGGCGCCCTTGTTGACTCCATAAGTCACTTCGTTGGGAGGTGAATTGAATTCTACCCCCATGGATTTCATCCGTTCGTATTCCGCACGAAGGTCATCCACCAGAAAACAGAGGTGTGCTGAGCCGGGGCGGCAAGTGGCAGTATCGGTTGGATCACATTTCGGATGAACATACTCGATCAGTTCGATCATGAAGCCGGTGTCTTCAAGCGGTCTTCCTGCCTGGGTCATCAGAGCAATGTCTAAGACCGCATTTGGATAACCCACCTGTCTTGCGATGTAAGGAAAGTCATAGCGTCCACCGGCAACCCTTTTGAATCCGAGCACCTTCTCGAAGAACTCTTGACTCCGTTCCAGATTGGAAACGGTGAAGCTCACATGATGATGAGCGACAATCATGCAGTTTCTCCTCCGAGTAAACTTAGCGCAACGTGTCTCCCCAAGCGACAACCGCCATCGAAGCGCATAAGATGAGAATAGAGAAGCCCATGACAACAACCGGTGTTCGGCCTGTATTGCTCCATTCACCGGAGTATAGCCCCCACAGATTGGCACTAATGATGGTCATACCTGACATTAAAGGCCAGCCAACAACCGCAGCCAACCTGCCCAGCATGGAAGCTCCAAAGCCGTAGAATAGGTAGCCTGCAGACCACAGAACCGCCATCGCCAACGCAAGCCCATAATGAAATCTCTGTTCCAACAGCACATTCCAAGAGTTCTCGCGGCTGATGAGATAACAGCAGTAGGCTGCATTCACTAGCACTCCCGCACCCAGCGCCACAATCCAGACGACATTCGCTGCAAAAACAGGATCTGTGCCTCTTTGGATTGCTTGTAAGATCAAAGGGTCACCAAAAGCAAAGCTCAGATTCAGCATAGGCGAAAGAATCCCCGAAAGAACCGCCACCGACAATCCCCATCGGAAGGCTTCGCGGCTTCGTCTTTCAGTGGCAACTCCTGATCTGCCGAGACCTTTTTCTTTGAGATGCCCTGCCCATGCCGCAAGAGCAACACCGCCCACCATCAACAGGACGCCGGCAATGATTACGCATCCTCTTAGAGTCGGCACGTCTGCAGCATGAAGCAGGACAAGTGGCGCCAAAGATCCAATGGCAGCGGTCAGTCCCATAACGACGGCGAAGCTCAAGGCGAGGCCTACAGCTTTTAGGGCCACTCCGTAAAGCACTGCTCCTACCCCCCATCCCAAACCAAAGAGAAAAACTAGGCCCAAAGTCCGTTGATCCGCAGATTTGAGAACGTCCTGGAGTCCTACAATGGTTGCATATCCCATCCCCAGAGGAACAATCAACATGCCGATCACTGAATACACCAGCCAGATGTGTTCCCACTTCCAGCTTTGACAATACTTCAGCATCAGTCCAAATGACCCGCTCGCAAATGCACCAAGCAGGACTAGAATGATGCCAGTCATGACGGCCGGTTCAGCAATCAATTTGACCCTCAGAATTTGGTGCTAGTATTTCATCCAACTTCGCTGAGCGATGGTCTTCTAATCGATTTTTTCCAATACGCGGTCCTGAGGAATCACACTCAGATCGAGTCCCGCTTGATTCTTTTGATCAAAAACCCCCTTTCCGGCGATGTTCGCTGATGCTAGTGCTTGCATAAATGCACGTCAAGAAAAAAGATTCTCTATAAGAAATATTTCCCTATCAAGAGTAGAAAATAACAATCAACCATCCCGACATCCGGGCCAGGTCAGTGTCGACCATTAGTCGATCGCCCTGTTTAGATCTCAATTGTACTCTTAGGAAAGGATTGGTGTAGCATTACTCCACGGAGGTCGGTTCCAGCAGATGTGAAGTTCTTAAAGATTTTTGAGGCGAGCTTCGACCACCTCACCATCCCATCTGGATCCAGGGTATGTCCTAGCTGTGGGGGCCCTCTTCCGAACGAAGATGTCCGGGGGCAAGGCTCAAAGAATCATCTGCCGATTGGAAGAGGGGCATCCATTTGAGGCATTACCTTTAATGAAACTTTTTTCTTGACAGGAATTATAAATGAACTCTATCCTCCAGACGTTCCCTTTCAAAACTTTGGTCGAATGACCAAAAAAAGTACCAACAGTAGGCGGAGAGAGGATAGTAAAATGAAAAAGTCAAACTTCGTATGGCTGATCGTCCTATTGCTCGTGTGCTTGCTGCCAGCTGAACCTGGCTTGGGGCAAGCGACTACCGGAACCATAGTCGGAACAATCATGGATCCTTCTATGGCATCAATCGCTGGCGCAGAAGTAACGGTCGTCAGCATTAACACAGGAACCTCACGCACCGTCACGACCAATGAGGCTGGTTGGTACGCGGTACCTGCCCTTCTGCCTGCCGCGTACAAAATCACCGTCACCGCTTCAGGTTTCAAACGGGTCGTTGTCGATAATGTCACGCTCCGGGTGGACCAGGAACTCCGGCGAGACGTCGTGATGCAAGTGGGTGAAGCCACTCAGGAGGTAACAGTCACGGCAGACACCGTTGCAGTGGGAACGGAAACTCCCTCTTTGGGCACTATTATTGCAGATAAGCAAGTCATCGAAATGCCGTTAAACGGAAGAAGTTTCATCCAACTGGCTACTCTCTCTGCAGGGGTAACTTCTCCCGGAACCGCTCAAGGCGCAAGTGTGTCCACAACCTATGGTCGAAGACCAAGTGTGGCCATCAGCATTTCGGGTCAGCGCGAGGCCACTGCAGATTACCGCTTTGACGGAATTCCTAGCAAAGATCGTGTCTACGGTCCAGTTGGTATGCAGATGGACGTAGATTCCATCGCCGAGTTCAATATCCAGAGAGGCTATAACCCGGCGGGCATCGGCTTGTCGGGAAGGATCAATGTGGCTACTAAGGCAGGAACGAATCAACTGCACGGTTCCGCGTGGGAGTTTCTTAGAAACGATATATTTGACGCTCGCAACCCTTTTGCCTTGAGTAAACCACCCTATCGGCAGAACCAATATGGAGCGAGCGCGGGCGGGCCCATTGTCAAGAACAAGTTGTTCGTTTTTGGTGATTACGAAGGTCTAAACACCCGACGGAGCAGCCCGACTTTGGGTACGGTGCCTACCCCCGAAATGCTACAAGGAAATTTTGTCGGCCTCAGTCCCGTGATCGATCCGTCAACGGGAGCCCCTTTCCCAGGGAATATCATCCCTTCAACGCGGATCTCGAAATATGCCAAGGTCGTCAACGAATATTTTCTGCCACCTAACGCCAGCGGTGCGGCAAACCTGAGGAGAAACGTTCGGTATAAGCAGGATGATCAAAAGTACAATGTGCGGATTGACTATGCTCTCTCGCAAAGCGACACTTTCTTTGGGAGGTACACACATGTCAATTCAGAAATAGTCAGCGAAACGCTATTCCCTACCGCCAACAACGGAGCACCATTGCGGAGCCGAAACGCTGTCGCGAGTTGGACGCATGTCTTTAGCCCTAACCTGCTCAATAATTTCAAGGTGGGTCTGAACCGAGTGCTCAATTTTCCAGCGACGCCAGCAGATGCAGCCACCAACCCAAATTTCCCGAAGGAATTGGGATTGACCAACCTGCTTGACCTATCTAGCTGCAACCAGCTTCCCAGCAACACCATACTGGGCTTCAATGCGCCAAGCGGCATAGGGAATTGCATTGCACTCACGAACCAGGATATTCACTTCATCAACGAATTGAGCTACACGCGGGGCAGACATCGCCTCAGCGCAGGTACAGAAGTTATGAAAGTGTTCATGCGCCAGTTTGTGGGTAATTGGGGATCTGGTAGTTTCAACTTCACGAACCAGTACACGGGAAACTCGGTGGCCGATTATTTGCTGGGTATTCCTGCTAACGCCACTGGCGGAAATTATGCCAGGATTCCGGACCGGCGGGGCGTTTGGCCCAGTTTTTTTATCGACGACCAGATTCGAATCACGAGCAAGTTGAACCTCAGCTTAGGCCTAAGATGGTCCTATTTCCAGCCCCTTGCTGAGGACCAGAATGCACTAGTCTCTTTCGATCCTACAATTCCGGGCGGAGGATTTCTCTACGAACCGGGATCTGGCCTTGAGAATTTTGGTCGGATCGGCCCTCCGGGCTTGGCCTATCCAGACAAGAACGATTGGGCGCCCCGCATTGGATTGGCCTATAGTCCTTCAGAGAACACAGCCATCCGGGCTAGCTATGGCATTTTCTATCAGGAAATGGGCGGCAACCGACTGAACCTCCAACAGACTGGACCTCCCTTCGTGCTGACTACTTCTATCGTAGGCGATCCGAAGACCCCAACGATTCACATCGACACAGATGGGCTTTTCCCAAAACAGACTCCACCTTACCAAGGTTTATCTCCTTTTGGTAACGATCCAGTGGCTCGAACTCCCTATCTTCAGACATGGACCTTCAGTGTTCAGAGGACTTTGCCAGGCAGTCTGTTCCTTGAGGCTGCCTACGTCGGATCGAAGGGAACCAAATTGGACAAGTTGGACGACCTGAACATAGCCGCGACGCCGCCGCCGCCCGGGTTTACGGGAACGCTTCAGAGCCGTCGGCCGTTCCCGAACTATGGGTTTATTCTGTTTGGCGCCAACAAGGGGACTTCGTCCTATAATTCTCTACAGATGAGCCTAAGAAAGCAATTGAGTCATGGACTGTCGTTCCTCGGTAGCTATACCTACAGTAAATCCCTGGATACAGACTCTTTCGATAACAAGGCCTGCAGGTGTTATGTCACTGGGCATCCCGGAAAGGCCCGGAGTGAATTCGACGAGCGTCAGCGATTTGTTTTTAGTTGGGCCTACGACCTGCCGTTCAAACCTCAAGGTTCGGTGGTGAAGTCCGTGCTCGGTGGCTGGCAGGTCACGGGCATAACGACCCTTCAGTCGGGATTTCCTTTTACCGTAAGAACAAGTAGGGACTATTCCAATAGGTCCTCAACGTTTAATCAACTCCCGAATCGGACCTGTGATGGCAACCTTCCAACTGGCCAGCGGAAACCTGAGAAGTGGTTCGATACGAGCTGCTTTTCTGCTCCTGCTTTGAATACCGTGGGTAACTCAGGATGGCAGATCCTCGATACAGACGGCTTGATCAATCAGGACCTTGGTCTCTTGAAGAACTTTGCACTTCGCGAATCCCTGAATCTTCAGTTCAGAGCTGAGACCTTCAATTTGTTCAATCACACGAACTTCGGGGTTCCAGGTAGCATCGTGGAAAACCCGACTTTTGGCGTTGTGTTAAGCTCACTCCCGCAAAGGATCATTCAGTTTGGGTTGCGGCTGGGTTGGTAGTGGTGCGATTTCTTGT
Organism: Acidobacteriota bacterium; assembly: GCA_022616615.1. GTDB lineage: Bacteria > Acidobacteriota > Terriglobia > Versatilivoradales > Versatilivoraceae > VFZK01. The sequence goes on along the minus strand of JAKEER010000513.1, from coordinate 132,070 downwards.
AGTGCAGCGATTTCTTGTAGTGCAGCGATTTCTTGTAGTGCAGTGATTTCTTGTAGTGCAGCATTCCTCCAAGAGAAAGAGCGGCCCAACCAGCTGAATACTGGGGGCTCGTCGGCGTTCGCCATGGGACGGGCTTGGAAAATATCCAAGCCCATATCTCAACATCGACTGGACGGTGTTGGACCTGAGGCTTCTAGTCCGGGTTGGTCTGGTCCCGAGGGGCAGTCGACGGGGGCCGCTCACGCCGGGCACGAATTGGGATAGCCCACGAATCAGCATGCGGCAGATCAATGCCTATCCGTCGATGCTGATGAGCACCTTGGACAATAAGCCTGCAAAACCGAAACGGCCTGACTGAAGCAGTTTCCAAGAGGTCACGCCACGCAATAAGTATCAGACGGCCAGGAGTTCGCTCGCAAGCTATGCAGGAAAGTTCTGATGTTTTGGCAGAGTTCACCGTCCACTCGTGGCTCGGACCAATGTGCCTCACAAAAGTAGGAATTCACACGATGAATGCGGTCGGCGCAGTCACAAAGTCCTCAGTACAAGAAGATTCAGAAACCCCGCTCAATGGCCATAGTGCCATCCTTTCAGAATTCACTCCATAGGCGGTAATTTCAAATCGACCTCATAAGCGAACGTGCGAATTAGGAGCCAACGTGAGGAACACAAGACACGCCAGTGCCCGCTATGACAGCACTCGTCCGCCTTCGCCTGGAAGTGGCGTTTGGGCCGGTATCCACGGCCGCTGTCGTAACACCAAGGAAATAAAGGAGTGGGAAGCGTTTCGAATCGCGTGCTGCAGTCTACTTCTGGCAATATCCCTGCCTTTAGCATCCGTGCCCCACCATGCCAATATCACTGGACAAGATCCATCCAAGACGGCCGTCTCAATAGGCAACAACTTTTTCAGCCTAACGTTCACGCAGTCGCAAAACAGGTTGGCTGCCGGCAGCTTGGTGAATCATCTTACGAAGCAATCCCTTGAACTCTCTTTGTCGGACGGCTTCTACCTCTATCTTGGGCCACCAGATCCCTTAGCTGAAAAGATTCAGCTCACACTCTCAGAGTTTATCCTCAAGGGATGGAATCGGAGTGGGGATTCACTCACTTTTGATCTTGAGCATGAAAAAAGACAAATAGGATGTGTTTGGCACTGGACCTTATCGCCCAAGGATCCTTTCGCACGGAGCTGGTTGGATGTGAAGAATCTAGGGAAAAACACTGTTAACCTTGCAGACGTGGACGTTCTGGTGTTGCGCTACAGAGCTTCTGACAAAAACAGTATCGTAGCAGCTCTGCAGACAATGGCTGAGGCAGACAGCGAAACAACGACGAGTGTTCCCCAGACTTCTGCGTGGCATGCCATTGACGGGGATCCGAATACCTCTTGGGTTTCTCAACGAGTTTCATCTTCTCACTGGCTCATGCTCAGCTTTGCACGACCTATTGAAGTCGGACATCTCACCCTCACGGTAGATCCTATCAAATCCAGTCAGGTTGATCATTTCGATCTGCAGACTTTTGCTGAAAATGGTCAGTGGAAATCCATTGCGAGTCTTGAGCGGACCGGTACAGAATCTCTTACTTTGCGACCTAGCCAACCGACAGTAACCAAGCGTTTAAGAATTCTCGTAAGACCCTCAAGTTCTAGGACAGACCAACACATTTCAGCAAGTATCACAGAGGTTGAAGTCTTCGACTCTCAGAACCGCCAGTTGAGATTTGAAACTGAGGCTGAAATTCCTCAAAGACGCTCAGTAACCTATGGGGACGGAGAGGGCGTCGCCATAACCGAGCGAGGCTCTGTGTTTGCGGCGTTGGAGGCGTTGCTTTACGACTACCGTATGGGTGTCGCTAGAGATGGGAGTGGCTTTCGCTTGGGGCACAATCCAGGGTGGGTGATCAAGCCGAACGAAACGAGGACTAGCAAGAAGGCCGTCATCGGAGTGGCGCGAGAGGGAGAGGCTGGTTCGAGCTTTGTAAGAAATTATCTCGCCCCTGCTTGGATACAGACGAAGCAGGGCGACCCGCAGTGGGATAGATATTGGGCCTACAACATTACGGCCGACACTGATTGGTCGCTGGGAACAGATGAAATGATCACCTTGACAAAGGCCTTGGCCAAGGCCAAGGAAGCCTATGGCTTTGGGTTTCGACATGTTGGTCCTGACATCACCGCATTTGTTACCTATGATCCGTTTCGTCTGGGACTTAATCCACAAGTTTTCCCCGATGGCTTTGACAGGGTTTCCAGAGCGATTGAATCGATAGGATCAAAGGTCGAAGGGTACTATGGAATCGGTAGGGTCGAAGATGTCCAAAGTGCACGCGCACGTGAAGCGTATCGCAAGACCTTGTTAGATCTAATCGAACGCTACCGCTTCAAAATGGTGATCTTTGACGCGTTTGTCGGGGGATTAGGGGGATACCAGGTCTATCTCCGTGAACAAGTTTGGGATAGCTTCCGTGAAACAATCGAAGCTGCCAGAGCTAAGCTTCCCGGTCTCATGGTTGGCCTCGAGTCATTCAGCCCGAACCTCGTGAGCCGCTGGCTCTGGGTGAATACCCAGTTTGACCATCACCCCACCCACTACCGCAAATACAATCCCGACATCGAACTGAACAATGTTCGCGCTGAGCTGATCCCTGATGCTGGAGCCGGAGCAGCACCAGTGCTTCACGGACGCGATGTTGTTACAGCCAGTTCCGGAGTCTATGACCTTTTTGGAACGCCTTGGAGAGGCGTGGAAACATTCGGCCCACTTTGGCAACTGATTTACAACCCGTTCTATCAAGGTGCGTCTGCAATGGAACGCTCAAAGGATAATTGGGTGCTAAATCTGTTCGGAGCTGCAACCGTGATTAGCCCGATTACTTATGGGCGTATCTTCGGTCAGCCTCCTGAAGACTTGAGATGGCTTGGAAAAATGCTGAAATTAAGGGACGCCAATCTCGATCTCTTTAAAGAGAACCAGTCAAAAGAAAATGGCGACATATTTCATTGTAAGACAGATCGGGGCTTTGCGGTCTTTCGTCATCTTAGATGGCAAACCAACGAGGAAAAGTCTTTTTCCTTGGATGAAAGCGTAGGGCTCAGCGCCCGAAGAAATGACTTTCTCGTCAGGCAAGTCTATCCAACGGAGCGGATCCTCACGAAGTCTGATGGAGAGTTTCTGTGGCGATTCGGAGAGACAGTGCGTATACAGATGAATCCGTTTGAGTTACGTTTGATTTCTATTCAAACCCAGTCCTCTCTGAATGAAGAAGTGATCATTGGATGCGACTATGACCGCGACGCGCAAGGGAACATAGTATTGCTTGGTATGCCTGGTGAAAGATACCATGTCAGAAGTCTAACTCGAAGCGGGCCGCAAGGAGTTAGACCCATAGCATTTGAAGGAGCAAAGAATCCAAATCCATGGTATCAGCGATTGCTTGCTCTGTCGCCAGACAAAGAGCGCGAGTCGAGAATTCAAGAGTTGTGCCACCTCGTGGACTTTGTTAAAGCCACTGCCTATCCAGCGGCGTGGCGAGAGAGCAATCTATACAGCCTGCCCGAGTTTCACCGCAAGTATCCATATCCTTATCCAGAAATTGAAACAGCCAGGGAAATAGGGATGGGGCGCGTCTATGCCTCTCAGCGGTGGTTCAGCGACGGAGACCTCTCGACGCCACCTCCAATTGTTCCGGTAGGAATCGTTCACGCGCCACTGGTAATTGGAAATGGTAGTCTTCAAGTTGATCTAGGGCGAGTCGTGAATCTGAGTCGCATTCGAGTTGCAGTAAAGGAGAAGCCAACCAAAGTAGAGATCGGCCTATCCAGTGAGGGAAAAGTCTGGACGAGAGTACGACTGAATCCAAATGAAAGATTCTGGGACGCGGAGATGCAGCGTCTGAAAGCCCGATATCTCCGACTCGAGTCGGCCGATCTCACTGTTCAGGAGTTCCAAGTCTTCGAAGGTTCCTCCAGCGACAAAGTGCCACTGGATTTTTCGAAGATTAGCCCATATCCTATTTCCTTTGTAAGATCACTAACCAAGCCGGAAGACATCAGTCATGCTTGGAGAGCAAGGGTCAGTTTGCCTACCCAACTCTACGACGGTCATGAGATTGCAGTCCCTGTATGGCTGAAAGAAGAGGCCTTTCCTTCAGAAGTCTGGCTTCTCTATCGGATTGACGGAAAGGATCGCAGTCACTATCGAATTGTTCCAGGTTATGCAAAGGAGGGTGACCGAACCTGGAATTTGTCCAAGGTCAAAGGCTTGACCTTCAAAATTCCACTCTTGAGTAGCGATGCGGGAAAAGAACTCGATCTTAGTTTAGTCTCTTCAAGATCCATTGACCATTCAGAGGCTTGGCTTGTGAGTGATCCACCTCTATATGTCCGGAAGTTGGCGATACCATGAAAGGTTGTAGTCTGGTTGAGAGTCACACTCGTCCAAGGCTGGTCGTGTGCTCGTGTGTTGGTGCCGGAGTGATGGCATGGTGATGGTGGAGATTGCCCACTGTTTGGTCTGACAGGCTTGCCCGGATTTTCCAGGACTCCCACGATGCGGTCATGGCCCACCTCGGGTTTTCCTTCGCGATGCGCAGCTCCAATAGTTCTGATTGCTGGTCAATTTTGGGTTAGCAGTCGGTCTCGGGTTCCATAGATCTCGGCTACTAGCCGCCCAGCTACCAGTCCCAGAAATCGTGTTGGTTTGGCTGCGGTAGCCACTTCTTCTAGAGTATGGCCCAGGTTTCGGCGGCCAGAGGGACACTACGCTTCGGGAGTTGTGGCACAACCGTTACAGCAATGCAGACCGCAATTGTAGGGTTCCGTTCGAGATTCTTGACCGCCGGATATAACCTGGAACCGCTCAAATGCTCAACCAGGCAGAGATTCTTGGCCACTCCTGCTGAAGGGCAATACAAGAAATTCCAATATAGAAAATCGCACAACCAACCAATCCGACGTTCATCAACCAGGGTGGTCGCAATTCTTTAGGAAGGAGTACCGCGTTCACGAACAAGACATGTAGGGAAGAAAGTCCAAGACCGAAGTTGACCATAACGCCCGTGGCAATGGCGAGCACTAGTGGATTGGGTGTCAGCTTCAGCGCCACCAATCCCCAAACCGCATATACGCCGAGCAATGAGTAGTAGACGGATCTCACTTGGTTTCCTTGCAGGTGGCTCAGACGCTTGGCACCGACCCAAATGACATCTGTCCATCGCCGGCTGATGCTGTCCACATTGGAAATCTGAGTAGGGAACATGATCACGAAACCGCAGATTAAGGTGAGGAACCAGAAGACTTCGCCATGCCGGTCAGAAATGGCCTGGGCTGTCATGGCTGCCACCGCGTTCCCATCCACATTCTTAATACCTGGGATGAATTCGTAAGACATCATTGCGGGAAGAGCCATCCCAATAGCAGATGCTGGCGCCCAGAGAAGCAATTGATCGCGCAGGATGTGTCGCAGCCAGCCTTTCCAATGAGCGAGATTCTGAGGAGTAACGTCAAAAACCTTGCCGGAGTGGGAAAGTTGAATGGTCTTGCCCCCCACGGCACTGGGTATCGCTCCGACTTGGGCACCCATTCCCCAACCTTTATCGCGTGTATAGTTCGAGAAAGTGCTATTGGACAGGCCGCCCGCGCCTGCGATAGCCGCGAAGGCTGCCAGAGTGGCCCAGCTAAAGTCACCATCAGGCAGCGCACCGAAGCGAAAAAAGCCCGAAAAGATCTCCCACTTCGTTTCCCAGCTAACCCAAAACAAGGCGATAAAGCTCAAGTAGCCCAATATCAGAACCAGTTTAGTAACCATCACTCGTTCCAACGAGTTGTAAATCTTTCCGCCAAAAATCAGCGGTATAAAGGATATCAAGAAGACGGTGTAACTCAGACTGCGAACTAGCGGGCCATCCTGGATTGTAGGAAGTCGATGTAGAATCACGGCAGCCAAGGGAACAGCTGCATTGGCTGCTAGGAAAGGCCAAAAACTACCCAAATCGAATACAAGGTACAAGACTATCCAGAATCTTGGACCCGGTGGTGTTCGGAAGAAACCGACAAAAATTGACTCGCCTGTGTAGAGTGCATAACGCATAACGGCCAAGTTATAAAACAATTGAAATAGGATGGCTAGCGTGGCCAGCCAGAGAACGCGACCGCCATATTGGGCCGACACCAATGGCCCGAGCAGCCACTCGCCTCCTCCGACATTCGCTCCCGCCATGAGCAATCCTGGGCCAACGAGCATCATTAGATGACGTGCCCGGAAGACCGGAGCTGCTGGAAGGTCGCCGTGTTCCCATGAAGAGAAGCCAATTGACTTTTGAGACCGGGGTTCGATTTTATTCATTCTCATTTATCAAATATGTATTAGAAAAAGTCAACAATCCCGTATATAGCCGAGAGACATCTATGGCAAGATCTGTGGCCACCACACAAGCGTGACATGGAAGTTTTGCCAACTCTCTTGTCCATTCTGGACATATCACCATGGAGAAGTACGATCCGATCAAGCCAACGATTCCAAGACAGACTCATGATCAAGTAATCTCGGGATCAGGCTCATTCTCAATTGGTTTGAAAGATGTCAAAGCCGCAATGCCGGTTGGTGGAGTTTTCAAGTAAGTGAATGCTGGTTGCTGGGCTCAACGCTCCGTTCCAACTGAGTCTTAGGATTTGACGATTACGATCTGGACTGAGTCTTAGGATTTGACGATTACGATCTGGGTTGACTATTATCCATCTTAGTTCGGATGGAGGGAAGGAGAGCTGTCGATGACTGAGGTTACGGAACACAGGCTTGCGCGACGGATCAAGGCCTTGCGGGCATCGCGAGGACTGAAGATGTTTAGGTGGAACCGTCGCTGCTGCTTCGTGAAAACAAGCCTCATCCTTGTGATGAGTAGCCTTCCGGTGATTGCGCACGAGCCTGTGACGACGAGGCTCACCTGGACTCAGGAAATCTCCCGTATTTTTTATCGGAGGTGCCTGAGCTGCCACAGCGAGAAGTCATCGATACCGCTCGTAGCCTATGACCAGGTTCGCCCTTGGGCGAAGGCGATCAGTGAAGAAGTTCGCGAGCGACGCATGCCGCCTTGGGGCGCGGTGCGTGGATTCGGCGAGTTCCGCGATGATGCGAGTTTGACGCTCTCAGAGATCGAAATGATCGTACATTGGGTCGAGGGCGGAGCACCAAGGGGCGAAGACATTTACCTTCCCGAGGTGCCCGATGCGGAGAGACCTCAATACAACAAGCCGTCACCCGGATTCCTCGTTACGAACGGCTACATACTGCGGCGAGACTTCACAGCCGCCGGCATTCGCCCCGCCCAGGTCATCGAAGGCGGCTCAATCCAAGTCAGCGCTATCCTCCCTGACGGTGGCGTGCGAAACCTCGTTTGGGTCCGCGACTACCGAAAAGGCCCGGCGTGCATATACTGGTTTCGTGATGCGATAGGTCTACCGAAGCGTACGCGTCTGCTTATGCACCCCCCGGGCACGTCGGCATCGCTCATTTCAACTGCGAAACCGGAAAGGTGAAATGAACGGTATTCACCTTCCTGGAGCGCTGGAACTGCACCCAGATTCGATACGTTGACTCCCTCGGAAAGAAAACGTTGAACTGGACCTGACCGCTGCCGTCCGCAAGAAATGGATGAGCATGGATCAAGTCAATCAGATCGTCGCTAGCGGCGAGCAGATGTCCCCATGCACCAAGAAAAGGTTCGAGTTGTTCTGTCGGCCTCAGCCTGAAGAAAAGCATCGTCTTCTTGCCGGCAATCGGTTGGTGCGGCTCCATGGTCAGTTCGACGTCTATATTCTCGCCCTTCTTGGGCTCAAGGTCAGTCTGGAGCACGGCTGCAGTCACCGGCGCGGCGTATCCGGCTGTCGTCACAGTCAGGGGCACAAACTGTGGCACGCCGCCGACGGGATAGAAGTCAGCCAGCATTCTGTAGACGCCAGGCTTCGGGAGGGTGAGGTCAAGCACGAAGCGTTCGCCACTCTGTTCCGGATGGACGTGCTCGAAGAAATCGAGTTCCTGGCTCACGATGAACAAGTGAAAGCGCCTCTCATGGACTATTTCGAACTGGTCTACCGGCTTACCGGTGCTCGGATCGCAGACTTCAAACTCGAGCCGGATTAGTTTGCCAGTAGGAATCTGAGGTGGCGTCGCCAACAGACGCAGCGGGTACTCCAGCTGCTCCTTAATGCTAGGTATGAGCTTCATGCCGCACTTCGAGCATGGACCTGGGTCTTTGGAGCGAACGTCTCGGTCCATCGGACATACAAACTCAACTGGGGTCGGAGGAGGATCGACGGTCGTCTGCGGTCCTACCAACATCATGAGTAAAAACGCGACGGTAGAAGCATCCTTTCGACTCCGCGGCCGCAAGATGCGACCTACACGACGCGACTGTGCCGAAGACATTACTTGACCCTTCTCATGGGAACTTTGCGAGCACAATAAGGATTAGATTGGTTTCTCTCAGCGAGCTTCGACTATCAACGCCACTTGTAATCCTTGAGCCAAAATGACTGATTCTAAGATGGTAGCGCCCTCTAAACACGTATAAGAAACCGAATCCTAAGATTTCCTTGAACCGTAGGGTTCTTGGTTACCCCAGAGTTCCTGAATGATTGTGCCGTCTTCTGTTCGGACTTTGCCGACTCCCCCTTTTGCTGTGGGAGGCCTGCTTATAACGGCAGCATAAGCGCACACTTCGAGGCAGCGGATCACGACACGCCTTACTTTCCGCCGTCAGTGCAAGATTGGCTTCCCGAAAGGCATTGCAGTTCGTCGTCCTCAGGCTCGATAATGTATTTTGTTTTCCGGGTGAACAACGACGTTGGATCTTGGTGTGTCTTAATCGCCAAGTCGAAACCAGCCCCCATCATTTCATCCCAGGTCTGGGCTCCCCAACGTACTTCCACCTTCGGATCGGGGTTGAATGGGTTGTTCGGAGAGTTGTCATACCATGCTGTCGCTTCCAAGCGGCTTCCGGCCTCGAGCAGCAAAGGCTCTTCTAGCTTATAGTACAGCTGCCAGTTGAAGTCGTAGCGGGGTACTTTCAAGACAGTTGTCGACTCGCCTCTTGGAGAGACCACGCGATATTCAAACGCCTTCCCACGAAGGTGCATATGGGGGAAGAAGCCGATCAACTTCGCCGGTTCCCTAAGGATCGCGCGGGTATCCAAACGATAATTCGGATCACCAGGCGGAATTGCCAACTTTTGATTGACTGCCGCAAACGTAACCACTCGCTCAGCGGGTGGTTCCTTGGCGAAAGTCAAGCCCAAACGTGTGCGATCTATAGTGGGCTTCCCATTCGGCGTGTAGTGAATCGTGAAAATAAGATCCGAGCCAGCCTTAATGAGCTTAGCCCGCCCAGGACCCGGCGGCTCGGTTGTGCCGCCCGGCAAATAGACCATGAGTAGTTCTGGACCGAAATGTGCGTCGCTGGGCTCTTTGGCTTTATCGCTGGTATCTCTGGCTTTCTTGCCCTCCGATGCCGTTTTTGTAAAAGGTTGCCCAATAGGCGCCTGTCGTAGCCAACTGTCACCGACTTCCCGTATCGTGACACCTGCGTGATGTACGACTGAGCGGTCGCCGGGACGCAACTCCAATTGCTCAACCCACTTGTCTTCGGTGAAGCCAGTTGGGATCACGAACGAGGTATATTCAATGACTCCTGAGGCTGGAACTGTGTATTGAGGCAGCTCGAAAACGACATCCGGGACGCCAAGGTTCCAACCGTGCGTAAATACCTTTTCGGGGGGAAGGTCGCTCGGGTCTCCCTCTGGCGCTCCGGAGCTGACCCAAGTGGCAAGTTTATCAATCTCACCCTTGGAGAGAGATGTGTCATTCACAAATTTCCCATGCTCAGGTGCTGCAAACCATGGGGGCATACGCCTAGTAAGCACTACCTCTCTGATAGCCTTTGCCCACGGACGCACTTGGCGATAGGTGAGCAATGGCATCGGTCCAATTTCTCCTGGCCGATGGCAGGCCTGACAACGGCTTTGGAGGATTCGGACGATATCTTTGTTGAACGTGACATCAGCAGCCGGGACACTGCCCTGCAGCAAGCCCCCAGCAAACAGTACAACAACTGTGAAGCGTAAGCAGTACCAGTTGATTCTCGCCAGCATTCTACACCTACCCTTTTCTTGATCTTTCCCACCAACTCACAATCTTATTCCTTGTCAAGCAAGAGTTCCACATGCTTCTTATAGCGTCGCGATCTTCTCATCCCACTCTTCTGATGATTCGTTCTAACAACATCTCTACAGATGCCAAGCCTTCTCAAATCAACAGCAGGGTTCGATCCAGGACCACGAAAACTAATTCAATCTACCAGTAGAACTTTAACCCAAATTGCATGATCCGGGCAGGCAGAGTGCTCAATACCCGGCCAAACAAAGCGGACTCCACTCCGCTATTAGGTCGACCAAAATTTGGATGATTAAACAGGTTGAAGAACTCTGCGCGGAACTGCACCTTAAGCGACTCGTGAACCGCAAAGTTCTTAATCAGGCCCAGATCCTGATTGACGACACCGTCAGTGTCCAGGATATGGAACCCGGAGTTGCCAAGCGTATTAAGTGTAGGAGGGACAAAGCAACTAGTATCGAACCATTTCTCGGGCTTCCGCTGACTCGACGGGAGATTGCCATCACAAATACGGTTGGGGAGATTCGTAAAAGTGGTGAGTCTATTCGAATAATCCCTCGATGTTGTCGGGTGGAACGGAAATCCTGATTGCAGTGTGGTAATTCCGGAAATCTGCCACCCTTCCAGCAGCAAGCTGGCCGCGACGTTGCTCGGTCTAGGAGCTGGCAGGTTGTAAACCCAACTCAAAGAGAAACGATGACGCTGGTCAAAGACACTTCGGGCCTTATCCGGTTGGCCCGGTATGTAGTTCCTAGTACCTTTGTTGTCAAACGAGTCCCCGTCCAAAGACTTGCTAAAGGTGTAATTCGTAAGGAAAGACAGCCCGCGGCTCGACGTTTTTTTCAAGGTCAACTGCAGAGCGTGATAATTGGAGTTGGCGTCATTGTCCGCGTAGAGTACAAATCCGAAGTCCGGAAAGGGTCGGCGGCTTTGCAGGCTGCCCGTAAAGCCCGGAGGGGGAGGAGTACCAGGGATATTGAGGTCTTCGAGCTTGTCCAGTTTGGTTCCTTTTGAACCAATATACGCGGCCTCTGCAAAGAAGTTATTGGAAAAGGTCTGTTGGACGCTCATTGTCCATGCTTGAAGGTAGGCGTTTCGAACATTCGGATTAAAGCCAAATGAAGACACACCAGGTCCTCGGAAGGGAGGGGACTGCCTTGGGAAAATCACATCACGATCGAGATTCACGGTTGGTCGAGTAGCCTCGCCGAAAAGCGAGGTAGTTAGGACGAAGGGAGGTCCCGTTAGCGTGGTATTCAAGCGGTTGCCACCGATTTCTTGATAAAAGATGCCATAGCTGGAACGAATCGCCAAGTTTTCCTTAGGACTCCAGGCTATGCCAAGCCGGGGAGCAAAGTTGTTTTTGTCTGGGACAAATAGCCCCTTACTGCCAATGCGACCGATGCTGTCCAGGCCGGATCCGGGCTCGTACAGAAATCCCCCACCCTGGACGAAGGGGTCGAAGGAGACCAGCTTGTGATTGTCCTCAGCCAAAGGCTGAAAGTAGTCGTAGCGCAGGCCCAGGGTCAAGTTGAAGCTTTTGGTTACGTGGATGTCATCGTTGAAGTAGAAGCTGGGCCAAATGGCCCTCCGATCTGGAATGCGTGCATAGTCCTGACCGGTCGCTGAAAACGGAATCCCTAAGAGATAGTCTGCCACTGGGTTCCCAGTATACTGCCCCGTGAAGCTAAAGACTCCTTGTCCCCATACACCAGTCACATGACGCACGTAGGTCCGGACAATTTCAAAACCCGTGCTCATGCGGTGCCGACCTCGCGTATAAGATAAGTTGTTAGCGAAATGATAGTCGTTGGTCGTCCAGACTATGCAAAGCGACCCGCCACCAAAGGTGTTATATCCCGCCATCCCCACGTTGGCTAGCGCGTTGCACTGGGGGAGTTCGTTAACGCTCTGAAAACCAAATAGGGTCCGAAACGATTGATTCGTTTCTGCCCCTTGGGGCAAGTAGGGGAAATTCAGCACTCGGTTCAGCCCGACCTTGAAGCTATTCAAAAGATTGGGGCTGAAAATGTGGGTCCAGCTCAACACAGCGTTTCGGCCCCTAATGGGGGCTTGGTTTCCGCTAAATGGCGCAAGACCTTCGCTCAATTGCTCTGAATTATTATGGGTGTACCTGCCAAACAGCGTGTCACTCTGCGAGTGAGCATAGTCAATCCTGATATTGTACTTATTGTCATCTTGGAGAAATCTGACTCCGATAGCCCGGTTCGCCGTTCCAGCGGCATTGGGTGCTGGAATGAATTGATTGTAAGTTTGAGCAAATTTTGAAATTCGTGCAGTAGGGATGATGTTTCCCGAAAAAGGTTGGCCAGTCAACGGATCAATGATAGGGGCCGCACCGGCAAAGTTACCTCGTAAGTTTTCCGGGATCGGCACCCGGCCAAGCCCCGGGGAGGTGCGTCGAATTCGCAGTCCTTCATAATCTCCGAAATAGAAAAGCTTATTCTTGATGATGCTGCCACCGGCTGCAACACCAAATTGGTTTTGTCGGAAGGGCAATTTTCGAGAGGCAAAACTGTTGCGAGCGTCAAATTTATCATTCCTGAGGAACTCCCAGGCGGAACCATGAAAATTATTGGTCCCTGATTTAGTCACCACATTGATCCTTCCGAACGTCGCGACATCTGCCGAAGCATAGCCTCGCTGGATCTTAAACTCGGCGATAGAATCCACATCTGGCTGCATACCAACCGGACCAATAACTCGATCTTTACTAGGGATTCCGTCAAAGCGATAGTCAGTTGTATTTTCGCGTTGGCCTGAAATACTGACTGCTACACTACTCCTTTGAGCGAAGGCGGTGGTGGCGCTTTCACCCTGAGCGGTTCCTGGAGATGTTATTCCGGCCGAGAGGGCGGCCAACTGGATAAAACTCCTTCCATTTAGAGGCAGATCCACGATCTGCTCATCAGAAATCACCTCTCCCAGTACAGGATTTTCGGTCCCGACGGCCACACTTTCAGCCTTTACAGTCAATTCCTGGGTTATCTCACCGATTTCCATGGTGATGTTTCGCCGGAGCTCTTGATCTACCCTGAGCCTGAGGTCTTCCACCGTTGCCTTCTTGAACCCCTTTAACTCTGCCGTAATCCTGTAGATTCCGGGTGGAAGCAAAGGAGCCGTGTACTCCCCCAGCTCAGTCGTGGTTAGCACTCTTGTGGCACCGGTTCCCACGTTCGTAACCGTCACTCCTACTCCAGGCAACGCAGCCGCCGATGGGTCAAAGAGAGTTCCCACGATCGTTCCTGTCGTTACCTGCCCAAACGCCACTTCAACTAGGAAAAAGCAGAGAAACATCAGCGCCACACTCAGTACCCTATTTGACTTTTTCACTTCCCCTCCTAACCTGATTTTTGGGATCAAAAGCGTCACCGGCACCACGGCTTCGCCAAGTCCAGGTGTTGGATTGTTGGATAATGACAGTTGTTTTGTTGATCACTCTTGACTTACAATAGTTTTTGGTTTGATGCTTGTCAAGAAAAATTTTTCATTATAAGAAATATTCTGCCGGTCGCTAAAATTCTAGCCGGCGCGGAAATAAGAGATTCTGACCGTACGTGTTCATGCTCCAAGTCGCCCTCACCTTCACTAGTCGATCAATTCTCATCTCTTCATTTAACTAGTTTCTGTCGCGAAACTCGGAAGCCCTTGCTGGGACTGGTTCTTAGAGTTTTGTAGGTCTCTGAAATCGACGCCTTCTAACGACGCTTCGCGACGCGTTGGGCACGCGGAGGTTTCCGGGAAACGCCACCCAGTCGGGCTGACGGCAGTTTCAGACGCGACAGTTCCATCCCCAACGTGATCCAGCGGTCGATCAATTCCCGCAAGCGCTGGTAATTTTTTAACTGCTGCCGCACCACGGCTAGGTCTTCTTGCCGCACAAATTGAGTCGAGCTCTTGCCGCTGCGGGTGAAGCTGAGCTGGTAGTACGGGCCATGTTTTTGCGGTGGATCGGCCTTGCAACGACAGTCCGCTTTGCCACAGACATTGTATTGCTGCGAGAGTTTGCCCGGGCGCAGGTCTCCCAGGCGGATGATCGCCTGTTTGACGGTTTCAATCCGGGCCTCCAGCGATGACGGTCGTCGGTTCATGCGCCTCAGCGTAGGGCCTCAGTTTCCGGTTGTCAACTGTTTCCGATAGCTCTATAATGCTCTCGGAATACTCAAAACAACGCCTCCGGAGATTCTTCCATGGCCCGAGCCACTACCCACCAATGGAGCTTCGCCGATCTCGAGTTCCGCGCCCAGAACATCACCCTCGACCCCCTCCTCCAGCAGATCTCCGACTTCATCGATCAACACCAGACCCTGGTCGAGCACGTGCGCCGGGACCTCCAGCGCGGGCTGAAAAACCCCGCCACCGGCCGCAACGGACTCGACGCCGCGCAAGTGCTGCGCTCCCTGACCCTGATGCGTGTCAAGAACTGGGACTATCGCGAACTGCGTGAACGCATCGCCGATGGCTACACCTTGCGGCAGTTCACCCAGTTCTTCAGCCGCCCCGTCCCCAAACACGATGCCTTCCACCGCGCCTTCGTCCGGCTCACCCCAGCCACTCTGGAAGTCGTCAATCAGCTAGTGGTCGAGGCGGCGGTCGCTCTCGGGCTGGAGGACGGCAAGAAACTGCGCACCGACACCACCGTGGTGGAAGCCGACATCCATCACCCCACCGACAGCACCTTGCTCTGGGACACGGTGCGCGTCCTCAGCCGCCTGGTCGGGCGTCTCGATACACTGCTGCCCCGGGGCGTTCGGGGCTTTACCAATCACTGCCGCTCGGCCCGCCGCCGCATGCAGCAGATCCAACGGATGAGCGCCCAGCAGCGGCAATCCCAGCTGGTCCCCCAATACCGCCGCCTCCTGCGTGTCAGCCAACGCGTCGTCAGCAATGCCCGCCGCGTCCTCACCCAAACTCAAAACGCCCGTGGCAAGTCTCTCACCGACGACCTCGCCATCCAGGCGCTCCGGAAAGAGATCGAGCATTACTGTCAACTGGGCGACCGCGTCCTGGATCAGACCCGCCGCCGCGTGCTGGAAGGCGAACAAGTCCCCAGCGATCAGAAAATCTACTCCATCTTTGAAAGCCACACCGACCTGATCAAACGGGGCAAGACTCAAAAGCCCATCGAGTTCGGCCACAAGGTGTTTCTGGCCGAAAGCGCCCGCGGCTTGATCACTCAGTACCGCGTACTGGATGGAAACCCGGCCGACGAACACCACGTCGAACCCTCGCTCCAGAGCCATCAGCAAACCTTTGGCCAGGCCCCAGAACTCTATGGTGCCGACCGCGGGTTTTACAGCCCCAACAATCTCACCGCCTGTCAGCAGGCTGGCGTCGCCGTCATCTCCATCCCCCAGCGAGGGGGAAAGAAAACTCCCCAACGCGAAACGATCGAGAAAAGCCCCGCCTTCAAAAAAGGCCAGCGCTTCCGCGCCGGCATCGAGGGCCGTATCTCGGTGTTGTTCCGGGGACGCGGCATGAAGCGCTGCCTGGCTGAAGGTCGACAACGCTTCGAGCTTTTCGTTGGCGCTGCTGTCCTGGCCAACAATCTCCTGCGCATTGCGGCACTGTTGCGTGCCAAACGCAAACCGCCACGTCCCGCCGCCGCATAATCTCCAGTCTTGAAACCGTCGTTGCTCCGCACTGTGCCGACGTGTCTGTTGGCAACGCCATGCGACCTGCTCTCACACCTCTCGCCCGGCTGGCTCTGGCTTTCAGGCGGGCCGACTGTGATAATCGCAACCTGCCGAGGCTCCCGCCAGCCTCACAGAGCCGTTTTCACCCGTTTCGCGACAGAAACTAACTAAACTAACTAGACGATTACTGATCTGAGCCTTGCACCCTGCCAGTTCGTCAGACCACTCTATCGAACTGACGAACCGGTTGTAATTTTTGTGTGGCGGCTTTGTTGAATGTAGAATTTGACGAACATGATCCAGGTTAACTATTATTCAACTTAATTCAGTTAGAAGGAAGGAGAGCTGTCGATGACTGAAGTTACGGAACACAAGCTTGCCCGACGGATCAAGGCCTTGCGGGCATCGCGAAGTATGACTTTGCATCAAGTGAGTGAGTTGGCTGGATTTAGCCGAGGAATGTTGTCGAAAATTGAAAACGCTCTTGTGTCCCCATCGATAGCGACGCTTGCCAAACTTGCCGAGGCGTTCGATGTACCGATTAGCGAATTCTTCGGTTCCGAAGAAGACGCGGGAACGGTTTTCTTTCCGAGGAACAAACGTCAGAACACCACAGGCCGTCGCAGCGCCATGAACTACCAATACGAACTTCTCGCTCCAGGACGAAGACGACGAGACATGCAACCGATGATTGTCGCTCTCGACGGTAAGACCTTTAAGTTTACCCTTCAGGACCATCGTGGCGAGCAATTCGTCTACATGTTGGAAGGAGAGATGGAGTATGTGGTTGGTGACAAGACTTACTCTGTTAGGGAGGGGGACTCGCTCTATTTTGACGCCCGGATCCCCCATGGCCCTCGAATACAAAAGACTCAACAGGCCCGGTACATCGTCGTATTTTCTCAGCCCTGAGCTCACGAGCACCGCAGTTCAGGTAACCCTTCCGCTGAACGTCGTCAGGAACCAGTAACATAAAGTATCTCTGTTTCTCGGGCGCGGTCTCCTATCTCGATCACCCCAAAACCCGTCACTCGTGGGATCTTTCAGCGCGGGTGCCCTTGCCGTTGGCAATGAAAACTTCTGAGCCATTGTTGGCCCTCAGAGTCAAAGCTGGTGCACACCCTTAATTGCCATAACCATTCCTTCTGAGTCCTCCAGGATTCTGCACTCAAGCCTGCTCCAAAGTTTTGTCTGCTCTTTCACCAATTGAACTTGAGACCAAACTGCAGATTTCGGGAAGGAAGGGCACCCAATACCCTACCGAATGAGGGATTCTCCAGAGAGTTGATGGGTGCCCGATAATTTGCATGGTTGAGCAGATTAAAAGCTTCGAAACGAAACTGCATTCTTAGCCGTTCTGCTAACTGAAAATTCTTCATCAATCCAAAGTCCTGATTAATGACTCCGTCAGTCTCAAGAATATTCAGGCCTGAGTTACCGAGCGTGTTTTGCGCGGGTAAAGAAAAGCAGCTTGTTTCAATCCATCTTTCGGGCTTACGCTCATCCGCGGGCAAATTCCCATTACAGGTTCGAATTGGGATTCTTGGTGCGTAGGTCAAAAGCCTGTTTGAATAGTCTACGGCTGTCACGGGCGCGAAAGGAAATCCCGACTGCAAGAGAGTGATGCCCGTTATCTGCCACCCCGCAATCAAGGTTCGGGCCACCTTGTTATCAAGGGTACGCACTGGCAGTTGATAGACCCAGCTCAGCGTGAAACGTTGTCGCTGATCGAAGGAACTGCGAGCTTTGCCTGGATCGCTTAGGATATAACTTCTTACTCCATCCCACGAGTCAGTGTCCAAGGACTTACTGAATGTGTAATTTGTAAGAAACGATAGTCCCCCACCCCAACTTTTCTTGAGCGTGAGTTGGAGGCCGTGGTAGTTGGACTTGGCACTGCCGGCGATAAAGAGGACGGTCCCAAAGTCCGGAAAAGCGCGACGACTCTGCAGTGTTCCCGTAAATCCAGGAGGCGGGGGCGTCGCCGCGATATTAAGATCTACCCATTTGTCTAGCTTTGTTCCTTTTGAGCCCACATACGCCCCTTCGGCAAGCAGACCTGCAGGAAGGGTCTTCTGAATGCTTAGTGTCCAACTCTGGAGATAAGGAGTCCGGTAGGTAAAATCGAGGCCGAACACGCCCACGCTTGGTCCTCGATATGGAGGCCGCAAAAGTGGAAAGATCAAGTCCTTGCCTAAGTTAATCGTCGGATTATTCAGCTCACCGAGAAGGGTAACTTGGGCTCGATAAGGTGGTCCATTTTGCTGAGCGTTTAGGTTATTCCCAATCGGCTCCTGATAGAAAATTCCATAGCTCGCACGAAGCGCCACGTCTTTGCCGGGCGAGTAGGCGAGACCAAATCGAGGAGCCCAGTTGTTTTTGTCTGGGGGGAGAAGGCCCGGATTCACCAGCCGTCCAATATCACCCAATCCTGAACCCTCCTCGAACAGGTATCCGCCACCAGGAACTGTGGGATCAAATGAGACGAGAGAACGCTCTTTGTCGGCCAAGGGTTGAATGTATTCGTAGCGAAGACCGACGGTCAGATTCAACTTTGAAGTCAGACGAACGTTATCGTTGATGTAGAAGCTTGGCCAAATTCCTTTACGGTAGGGGATCTTGGTGAAGTTTTGGCCGGAGGCTGAATTGGGATTTCCCAAAAGATAGTCAGCTACTGGGTTTCCCGTGTACTGCCCCGAGAAGGCAAAGCTTCCTACGTTCCCGAGGCCAATGATTTGGCGCATGCGGACACGAATGATTTCAAAACCAGTACTTAAGCGATGCCGCCCTCTGGTGTAGGAGAAGTCATCGATGAAATGAAGATCATTTGTATGCTCAGAAAGACAAAGGGTACCGGCGCCTAGACCGTTATACCCTGCCATGTTCACTCCAGGTAGCCCATTGCATTCGGGCAGTTCGTTAAGGTTTTGCAATCCAAACATTTGCTTGAATGACGGATTCTCTTTAGCCCCCTCCGGAATGAAAGGATTGTTATCGACTCGATTCAGGCCAAATCTGAAGCTGTTCAGCATGTTTGGCGCGAAAAAATGGGTCCAGCCTGCGACTGCGTTTCGTGCTGATAACGGCGAGTCAATTCCTGTAAGGGGAATAAAGCCCTCTCTAGTCACCCGTGAATTGACGTGAGTGTATCTGCCAAAAACGGTGTCGCTGCTGGATATCGTGTAGTCGACTCGACCGTTGTATTTGTCTTCGTCTTGAATCGTTCGAGTTGAAATCACGCGGTTGATAGCTCCGCTGGCGTTTGGCTGTGGAATGAACTTGTTATACTGCGCGGCGAATGTTGAGATGCGATTGGATGGTATGATGTTCCCAGGAAATGGTTGACGTGCGGCTGGATCTACAACTGGAGGGCCCCCAGCAAAGTTGCCTTGCAGGTTCTCGACAGTCGGGATTCTTCCCAGGCTAGGGGAAGAGCTGCGGATTCTCAATCCTTCATAATCCCCGAAATAGAACAACTTGTTCTTAATAAGAGGACCACCAGCGGCCGCGCCAAACTGGTTCTGACGCAAAGGAAGCTTTGCATTTGCAAACGTGTTGCGAGCATCGAGCTTCTCGTTCCGCAAGAATTCCCAGGCTGATCCGTGAAAGTCGTTCGTTCCTGATTTAGTGATCACATCGATCCGCCCCGAAAGGCCAATATCCGAGGACGCGTACCCCCGCTGGACTTTGAATTCGGAGATAGCGTCCACATCGAACTGCATTCCGACTGGCCCGTAGATGCGATCCTTGGCCGGAATGCCGTCGAACCTATAGTCAGTCGAGAATTCTCTCTGTCCAGAGATGCTAATGGAGGAGGTAGACCTGCCAAACACGCTCACGTTGGTTTTGCCTTGGGCGTTTCCTGGAGAGGTAATTCCCGCTGAGAGATTTGCTAGCTGAACGAAGCTGCGCCCATTCAAGGGCAATTCAACAATTTGCTCATCCGATATGACTTCCCCAATTGCAGGATTTTCGGTTCCCAGTGCCAGCACTTCCGCCTGGACCGTGACCTCCTGCGACACTTCCCCGAGTTCCAAAACCCATGTCTTTCCGGAGTGTCTGGTCAACTCGCAATCTAGCATCCTGGACAATTCCCTTCTTGAATCCCTTGAGGACCGCCGCAATATTGTAGGTTCCAGGAGGCAACGATGGAGCAACGTATTCTCCGGTACTATTCGTCAGTACAGTGCGGGACAGGCCAGTTTCAGTACTGGTCACGGTCACTTCAACCCCCGGAAGCGCAGCTGAAGAAGGGTCGAAAACAGTTCCGACGATTGTTCCAGTGATCACTTGTGCCTCGACACGTTGTTTCAAACAGAAAGAGACTAAAGCGACCACAATCAACCATACGATTTTGGTTTTCTTCACAGTTCCCTCCTTGAGTTTTCAAGATGCTTCAGAGGAGACCATTCAGCAGCTTCTAAGTTCATCACAATTCGTACAGTGTTGAATCCTAGTCGGAGAATCAGGTGATTTGCTTTTGGTCCCGTGTGGATGGCAAAAACCTATTTCGAAAAATGATTCTTGTCAAGAAAAAATGTTCACTATAAGTAATCCATCAGTTAAGAGGACAAAGCTCTTCTGAGACCTCTGGGTCGAACAAGCCCGCGTCGCCAACATATTGGTAGTTTCGCCCTTGTGAGCCGCACTGACGGAAAAGCTGGGACGGCACGCCGCCAGAATTCTTCGAGAAGATACTGGGCTTCAGGAGAATAACCAGTGGACGTTATGACTTGCCTTGCATCGCAAGACGAGGGGCTATCCTGATGCGCTTTTAGACATTGCTCTGATCTCCACAGGAAGACGTTTGGCCTTGGTCTGATCCGGGTGCCCAAGCCATGTCGAATCTTTGCACTCTGCACCGCAGTGGAGATTTCGAACTGGGGAAAACCGTGCGTCAGGAATCGACTAGACTCGTCTCTTATAAGGAATATCTTTTCTTGACAAGAATCATTTCATCGAAGTAAGGTTTGGCATGCACACGAGACCAAAAGGAAATCATTTGGCTCTGACTAGCAACCTCTCGGGCCTTCCATTAAGTGATTGATTCTCCGGGGTGTGGGCGAATATTTGGGATGCGCGCCTATGAAGCTGCATTGGATGTTGGCGTTCGTATTTTACTCATCGGTATTCATGGCTGTCGACCGGTTGGTTGCAGCCGAGAATGAATCGACGGGAGCAGGTCGGGCCGCACCAACGGCGAGGCCAGAACCGCAAATCCTTTCTCTGTCTCCCTTGGGTGCGGCGCGCGGCGCACGTTTACAGGTTGAGGTTCGGGGGCGCAGCCTCGAAGAGGCTTATGCCATCTTGGTCGATTGCTCATCGATTACAGCTGAAGTCAAGACAATTGAGCCGATCGGGGACGAGGACATTAAGCCGGCAAGGCGTAGCGAGGCAGTAAATGCAGGAACCGTGTCCCGTGCCGTGGTAGAACTGGCAGTGGCTGCGGACGCTCGCATTGGGAGTCACTCCTTGCGAGTCGTTTCCCCGGGGGGTGTTTCCAATACCTCATCTTTTGTCGTTCATGAGGAGCCGCTTACCTTCGAAAAGGACCTGCCGGAGGATGCGGCGTTAGCGGCACGGCGTCTGCCGGCCGGCCCGGTCGCGGTCAGTGGAAAAATCGGGAAGCCTGGAGAAGTGGACACCTATTTCTTTGAGGCGCAGCAGGGTCAGGAACTTTTTTTTGAGATTCTCAATGTGAGTGGCTTTGATCCACAGCTGTCCCTCTGGGAACCGTCTGGAACTTGGTTTAGCTCGCTGGATCTCAGGCGGCTGGCCTTTAACGACGAGCCGAACCGAGCCTCCAAGAAGCTGAACCCTAGTCTCACATACCGTTTTGAGCGCAAGGGGCGCTTCCTCATTCAAGTGGGCGCCTTTCTCGGACAGGGCAGTGCGGATTGCTCTTATCAACTGCGGGTTGTGCCGGCCACCCAGCGTAATTTTTCTTTGGCGGCTGCCACGCTGGCCCATCCAGTTGAGGGACCTTGGGAGGAACGTGACTTCGCGCGCGAATTGGGTCTCGATCGGCTGAAGGCACTCAGGGCAAGGACCGTCGTGGTTCCGCTGGAGAAGCCCTCGGAGAGGCGTGAGGCGCAGGGAGTCGCCTCGACCGGTGAAGGCCCCACAACCACAAGCAATGGACCTGGAAAGGGCAAAGGTCTTGCCGCAGAATCAACCGCCGAAATGGTATTGGTGTCGCATGACGAGGTGGGGGAAGCAAAACAAGTCCCGAAAATCGCAGTCCCCGCCCTTATTGAGGGAACGATTGAGCAGCCGGGGGACGTGGATAAGCTCAGGTTCCAAGTCAAAAATGGGACGCGGCTGGCTTTCGAGATTCAGACGCCGCAGAGGCCGGGCCCGTTCTTTACGCCGCGGGTGGGAGTTTTCGATGAATCCGATCAGGAAGTTTTTAACAATGTTTACGTTTACGCCTATGGGAGTGGGGAGTATAAGGCAAATGTCATTCGTTCCAAGGTCATTTTCAACTTTGAACACGGTGGGGAATATCGGTTAGAGGTTGAGGACGTGACCTCTCGAAATGGTGGCCCCGACTTTCGCTATCGCATCTCGGTCCGACCGCAAATTCCCCATGTTGGGAGAATCGATGTGGCTTCCTCTTTTGCGCGGACCTTTGACGGATCGATTACGGACGGGCCGGAGGTGCAGCATCTCAATCTCGTGGCTGGGGGAGTCAAGAAGATCGTCGTTTTGACCGAGCAGGAGGAAGGCTTCAATGGCGAGATCGCTCTCAATTTCGAAGGCCTACCGCCTGGGGTCGCAGTGTTCCCCGCTACCGGGATCCAGCCGGAAAGACCAGCCATCCTAGATGAAGGTAAAAAGGAGCTGTACCGCCCTGCTCAGCAGGAGGTTACCGTCTTGTTTGTCGCGGCCCCGGATGCGCCTGTCACCCGCGTTCCGCACATGGTGCGGCTTACGGCCAAGCCGGTGGTCGGCGGGATACTCGGTGCTGCGTTGCCCGTACAGGAGTTTCCTATGATGGTCGTGAAACCGGACGAACCGGCCAGCCATGAGGTAAAGGAAGACCGCGCCAATAAGCCTTCGGGAGATGAGAGCTGAAACGCCAGACTAAGCTGTTCGTTTGATCGGGAGTCAAAGGCCCATGGACCCAAGAACTCTAGTGACTGAAGCAGGCGTAGTGAAATCCGTATGTCACATGCTTTGCATATTCGGATTAGCTGTCACCGGGGTGTTGAGTTTCGACCTTCTGTGTTTGGCTGTCGGTCAGGCGACAGGAGGTCGCGGAAGAGTCGATGGTGACAAATCGCAACAGGCCGCTTCTCTGAGCTCCGCTGCGACTGGAAATGACAGAGCAGGTTCCTTGCTGTCTTTGCGGCTGGTTCCGGAAAAGGTGACGCTGTGGGGGGCACGTGGTGCGCAGCGCTTTGTGGTCATCGGGAAGTATTCCGATAGTATGGAA
This sequence comes from Acidobacteriota bacterium, assembly GCA_022616615.1. Lineage (GTDB taxonomy): Bacteria > Acidobacteriota > Terriglobia > Versatilivoradales > Versatilivoraceae > VFZK01. The sequence continues at coordinate 108,806 of JAKEER010000513.1, read as the reverse complement.
CAAGATGTGACGGCCGCGAGCCGTATCTCTTTGGCAAATCCTCAAGTGGCGCAGATCGCAGGAAGTCGAGTTACGGCCCGGGCCAATGGCACAACGATTTTGAATGCGGAACTGGAAGGGTACCGCGCTGAAACAACGATCCATGTTGAGGATGCTGCGAAGGAAAGGCAGCCAACCTTCCGCCGTGAAGTCGAGACGATCTTTACCAGGCGGGGCTGCAATGGAAGTAACTGCCACGGCGGTGTCAAGGGAAGTGGCGGATTCAAGCTCTCCCTTAATGGCGTGTACCCGCGCGAGGACTACCAATGGATCTCGGAAGGAGGGACGTACCACGTCTTCGCGACTGAGTCTTCCGGACCGAAGATTCCACGAATCGATTTGAAGGAGCCGCAAAAGAGCTTGCTCTTGCTAAAGCCTACCTTCAGTGTGCCACACGGAGGGGGCGAGCGATTTGGGGTTGGCTCGACGGAGTATCAAACGTTGATGGCGTGGATTCTCAGTGGGGCACCCTATGGAGAGGAAAACGAGGGAGCCGAACGCATCGAGCGGGTGGAGGTGTGGCCGCGGGAGACGGTTCTCGATTCTGCCGGACGCCGACAGTTGCTAGTCACGGCGCATCTGTCCAACGGACGTTGGGAAGATATCACCGACCAGGTGCTGTATGTTTCGAACAATCCGGAAGTCGTGAAGGTCTCATCGGAGGGTTTGGTGGAGGCTGTTAAAACAGGTGAGACGGCCGTACTGATCCGAGCTCCCGGATACAATGTGAGTGCCAGCTTCGGCGTCATCTCGGAACGCATTGTCAATTACCCGAAAATTGAGACCAAGAACTTCATTGATGAGATTATCTTTGCCAAGCTGCGTAGGTTTCAAGTATTGCCTTCCGAGCTTGCGAGCGACGCAGAGTTTTTGAGGCGAGTTTGCCTGGATGTGACGGGCCTGTTGCCGCCCGCAAGCCGAGTAGGCGAGTTTCTGGCCGACCAGGAACCCAACAAGCGAGAGAAGCTGCTGGAGAAGCTGCTGTCGTCTCCCCAGTATGTGGACTACTGGACCTTCCGTTTTGCCGACCTTTTTCGGATAGCCTCGCAAACCAATGGAAGCACCAAAGACAGCCAGTTCTATTGGGAGTGGTTGAATAGAAATATTGCGGAGAACAAGCCTTATGATCAGATTGCCCGCGAGCGAATCGCGGCCCAGGGCTATGACGCGGCGGCCAAGCATTACATGCAGGAAGCGCTGCTGCCACGTTTGCCGCCGGATGCAGCGGCTGAAGAGGTGCGAGTGTTTCTGGGCAGGCGGATAGATTGTGCTCAGTGTCACAATCATCCCTTCGAGAACTGGTCACAGGACCAGTTCTGGGGCATGACAGCTTTCTTCCGACGGCTGACCTTTTTCTGGTTCCTGAACGTGGCTAATGATGGAGACTTCATCGTGGCGGACGATCGCAATGGATTCTGGCGACTCGCAGATATGGGGAAAATCGTCCATCCGCGCACCAAGAAGGAAGTCGAGCCAACATTTCTCGACGGGACGGTATTGCCTGTCTCACAACGCAAGGATCCTCGCCTTGCTTTGGGTCAATGGATGACCGCCCAGCCGGAGTTTGCCGAGACGGCGGTCAACCGCATGTGGAGCTATTTTTTTGGGAGAGGGATCGTCGACCCGGTGGATGATTTTCGTTCCACGAATCCGCCGACTCACCCCGAGTTGTTGAAAGTCCTGGCGCAAGACTTCCAAAGGCAGAGATATGATTTGAAACAGCTGATTCGACGGATCGTGCACTCGCGCACGTACCAGCTTTCCAGTGTGCCCAATGAGACCAACGCAGAGGACCGGAGCAATTTTTCTCGTAGGAGGCCTCGCCAGCTCGATGCGGAAATTCTCCTGGACGCTATTTCTCAGGTGACCGAAATCCCCGAAATCTTTCAGTCTGGCGGAGGGCAGGCACCCGCAGGAACGCGGGCCATTAATTTGAAGGCGCCGGATCTGTATGCTTCTCAGTTTCTGGACATTTACGGGCGGCCTACGCGCGAGCAGTTGCCTGACCGCAACGCAGAACCCAATCTTCGGCAGGCGCTACACCGATTGGTCGGAGTTACCTTTACGGAGAAGCTCACCAGGGAGGGAGGTCGCATCGGCCGACTGCTCAAGAGTGGCGCCTCGAATCGGCAGATTATTGAAGAATTCTATCTGGCGGCGGTTTCACGATTGCCGTCGAAGGAAGAAATGACGGGATTGGAGTCGGCCCTGCTGGCCGACGAGAATAAGGGGAAATCGCGCCGACAAGTGGTGGAAGATCTGCTCTGGGCGCTCCTGAATTCCCAGGAATTTTTGACCAGCTGAAAACGTAGACCCCTCTGATCAGGAGGATGGAATCATGAAGAAAGTTGGATGTCTGACCTGTAGCGAGGAAGGCTTGCGACGACGTGATTTTCTGCGCGTTGGCTCCTTGAGTCTATTGGGAATCAGCTTGGACCAGTACCTGCGTGCCAGTGATCTAATGGCGGCTGTGCCGGGGGCTACCGCGTCGAAGGCTAAAGCGCAGGCCTGCATCCTGCTCTGGCTGGAGGGTGGTCCCAGTCAGATGGATACTTGGGATCCGAAGCCCAACAGTCCGTTCAGGCCCATTTCCACTAATGTTGCCGGCATTCAGGTTTCGGAGTTGCTACCCCGGGTGTCCAAGAAAATGGACAAGCTGTCGATCATCCGGACGATGTTCACAGAGGAAAATATGCATCCTCAGGCCATTAACTACGCTTTCACCGGCCATCGACCCAATCCGGCCATGGAGTTTCCCAGCTTCGCATCCGTCATTGCCAAGGAGATGGGTCCGCGCAATGCCGTACCACCTTATGTGTTGACCAACGACCGGAAGTTTGGCAAGGCAGCCTTTCTAGGACCTGAATACGACCCCTTGGTCGTGCCCGATCCAAGCGCTAAGGATTTCAAGCTTCCGGACCTGAGTTTGCCCAAGGGGATGACCATGGAGCGACTGGAAGACCGCCGCTCTCTCTTGAATTTCGTTGACCAACAGTACCGCGCGAAATCCAAAATCGCCGAGCATGGAGGAGGAGATCCCTTCGTTCAGCAGGCACAAAACATGATTTTGTCTCCGGTGGTCCGCGAAGCGTTCGATCTTTCCAAAGAATCGGACAAGACCAAAGACACCTACGGACGGCATGGATTCGGGCAGAGTGTTTTGCTGGCCCGCCGCCTCGTCGAAGCGGGCAGCCGCTTTGTGACGGCATCCGGTTTTGGAGGCAACGCCTGGGACACGCACGCCAATAATGACCGACTGCACAGGGATCGGCTGGTACCGCTGCTGGACCAGGCTCTATGTGCACTGCTCGAGGATCTAGAGCAACGAGGCCTTCTGAAGTCCACCCTCGTGCTGGTCATGGGAGAATTCGGCCGCACTCCTTATCACAACCCGGACGGTGGGCGCGATCACTGGTCTCCCTGCTGGTCGATCGCTCTCGGAGGAGGCGGGATTCGCGGAGGCCAAGTGGTTGGAGCCAGCGATGAAAAGGGGGGCTACCTGGTCGATGGGCGACGAGTGACCATTGGCGACTTGTTCGCCACGGTTTACAAAGCCTTTGGGATCGACTGGCACAAAGAGTACATGCACCCCATCGGCCGACCGGTTAAAATCGCTAACTCGGTAGAAGACCACACGGGCGAGCCCGTGGCGGAAGTGCTCTAAACTTCAGAAATCCGGACGGGAAGCCGAGGATCCGCCGCTATCCAACCAGATCGATTGCGATTTCTGCCAACCTTTATAATGAGCCCTCGATTTCGTCCATTAGTAGGATGAGAAGGAGGGCTCCCGCTTAGGGTTATGTTTGGGTCTCCTACCGCCACCTCCGGACAACCCATCGATCTTCGATAATTGACTAGCCCTGAAAAGGGCGGAATTGCCCGTCACCCTCGTATAGAAAAGACTCAAAAGGTACGCTACATCGTCATATTTCTCAGTCGTGAGCACGAATCCGATTCAACTGTTCTTCTGGTTCGGTGCAGGTTAGATAACTGGCGACGATTCCAGCGAGCAGACCGGTAGATAATGACGAGGGCAATGGTGTGTGACAGGCCCGCATCGCCCGACCGTTCGAGTAAACCTTGAGCTCCAAAACGGCTGTCATAGCTTTAAGAAAACCCGCCAAAGCCCCGTATCGATCGGCTCTTCGCCAAAGTGGGAATTCCATCAGCGGCACGGTATTCCAGGTAAAACGCACGCCGTCGGCATGTCGCCGAAGCTGAATGCAAGCGCAATCGAAGAGAACCCACGCCCTGCAGAGCTGATGCGACTGATCCGGACTAATTGCCGCTCATCACTGGTTCCAATGCCATTGTTCCTGTCAACGTCCAAGGGACGGTGACCAGTCTTTTGAGTGGTAGTCCTCCCAGAAACCCTACCCGGACTGTCCGACATGTTCTGAGGTTGCACGACCATGCCTTGCAAGGAATTGATCGACATCAATGACGATCCAGTACCAAGTGATTTCTTGGTCCATGACTTAGGCGAAAAGTAGCTTGCGGATTCGGCAGCGCTCCCTGGAAACCGTCCAAACCCCCTATCTTGGCCCAAAAGAACGAGAGCTATGAGACCGCCAAGCATACCCCACACAAACGAGACCACAGCAGGATGAGTGGATGAGTGACATCCTTTAATGCACCATCGGTCAGTTAACCTGAAGTCGGGCTGAATGGATGTCACCATAGGCATGATCTTCATCAGGACTGAAGATTTCGGTCCAGACCACAACCAACATCTTGCCTGGCAATTCCGCAAGCGAGGGATAGGCGACTTGGTGAGTGCGGCCCGTAATCGGAAGGGCGACCTCAGCCAACGTTACCGGCTCACCCCACGAGTTCCCATCATCCGAAGATAGCCTCAGTGTCAGAGGTGTTCGCAGAGGCGGAGTCGAAGGATTGTGCGTTAGAACCAGTCTCCCATCCTTCATCCTGAAAAGACTATGTGAGGTCGCTCCCGCTCGCATGCCGGTGTTCTCTGGAAGCATCCAGGTTTTTCCCTTGTCCCCTGAAAACGCACGCCAAAGGTAGCCGTCCGTCGTGCGCAGCACCATCATGATCCGCCCTGATTTCAACTCCACAACTGAGGGCTCTCCTCCTTGGCCTGCGGGTGTCGCGATCACGCCAAAACGCTTCCAGGTCCTACCTTTATCGACTGACTTCAACACGCCGCCCGCCTTGGTTCCAAGTCGGTGCACTGGCAGAAGAAGTTCACCCGTCGAGAGCTCGATGCCATTACTTCGACTGGTGTGTGACGTCTCACCATAAACAACTACTGCATCGGACCAGTTTCGACCCGAGTCATCGGTATAACGGCTGTAGACTTTCATGGAGCTGTCCCCTACCTCGGCATTTGGACTAACCTGCTTATAGAGGATCTCCTCCCAGGCAGCGACTTTCTTGATGCCCGCCGAGAAGAAAAGAAAGCTCCGGCTGCCGCTCCTGATGAACGCCGGGTCAAAATCAGAACCGCCGCCGAAGTCTTGCACGACTCGTGCTGCTGTCCATGTGAAGCCGTGATCGGAGGAATAGGATCCCATCAGCGATTGACGCAATGATCCCTCGAAGGGTCCGGAAAACCAAACTGCTAATAAGCGACCGTCCGGCAGAAGGGTCACACTCGGAGCGTGGTTGAAACCGTTCCTGTTGGCAGGGTCTTTGATATCGGAGGCTGGGTGGATGAAGACTTTGGTCCGAGACAGAATCCTGGGCTTCTTCGGCAACTTCTCCTGTGCTTTGGACAGAGCTTTCTCCCCAAGTACGCAATAAGCCATCAGCACTGCCAGCAACAGTGCCAATACCCGGTCAATGCCTGTGGACGGACAAGCACTCAGCCGATGAGATACCGACACAATCACCGAACTAGTCTCTCGGATTCGTTCATTGGGCTCGTTCATGCTTGTCGCGTTGAAAACCTCCTTGAGAGGCAATGGTTGGTTCTATGCCGGCTAGGATCGCGCAGACAGTGATCAGTACGGGACCAGTATCTGCGCTGCTTTTGCATTACGAAAGGAAGGGCGGAATCCTGAGTAGTAAGATCGTCTACAGAAACCAGACGAGTTCACCCAGGGCCACGATGCGTTCTTAAGATACAGGTTCGACCGCCTGGGGCCTGGCAGTCCTCTAGCTTAGCTAAGCTAGCTTAGCTAGTCTAGGCGAATACTCCTTGGTATAGGGTCTCGGAGGAAGGCAAGGGAGACTGCATTGCGAACTCGACCGCTTCAAGGATTACTCTGCGAGCGGAGGCTTCTTGAGCCTGAAGCTCTTCAGGAGTGACACCACTGTTCAACAACTCCTTTGCCAGCCGCGGTATCGGATCCACCTTCTTCCAACGTTGAGCTTCCTCTGGATTTGCATACTTGCCGGCTGAAAAGGCGCTGTGCCGTTCCCATCGGACCGTCTTGCACTCGATCATGAACGGTCCCTTGTCGCTCCGCGCGTGGGTTATAGCCTCTTTGGCCGCTGCGTGGACTTCCAAAATGTCGTTTCCATCTACGATTTGAACCGGAATGCCGAATCCTTTGGCTCTGTCGGAAATGTCAGGTGTCGACTGGGAGAGCTTAGTTGGAACTGAGATAGCATAGCCGTTGTTTTCACAGATGAACACTAATGGCAGTTTCCACAAGGCGGCCATGTTCAGGGACTCAAAAAACTCCCCTTCGCAACTAGCTCCGTCTCCAAAGAAGCAGAGAGTAACCTGTTGGTTCTTTCGCAGCATGTTGGCGAGAGCCACTCCACCTGCTATTGGAATGTGAGCAGCAACGATGGCATTCGTTCCTAAGACTCCGTTCTGAATATCACATAGGTGCATGGACCCGCCGCGTCCCTTGCAGCATCCAGTTGTTCTCGTTAGCAGCTCAGCCATTAGAATCTTCGGATCGCTGCCCTTTGCTATCGCTTCACCGTGGCCTCGATAGGTAGCGAGAATCTTGTCCGATGGTTCCAGGACCAGACAGGCGCCAACCGCGATCGCCTCCTGTCCTATCGAGGGGTGGGTAGACCCGGTGATCAGCCCCTTCGCGAATAGATCAATGGCACTTTCTTCGAAAGCGCGAATCATAACCATGAGGTGGTAGCGCGCTAGGAGTTGGTCGACGGAAAGGTCTGTGGTCATTCTGGCTTACCTCATCATGTCCTGAATGGCTTTGATAATTCTGTTTTTGTCTGGAACTGCGCTGAAATGCAGCGGCCCTGAAGGAATGGGCACGTCCAGCCCTATAACCCGAACGATCGGTGCGTTTGGGTAGTCGAAGGCTTCCTCCACCATTCGTTGTGAAATCTCCGCGGCAATGCCGCACGTCCGGTATGCGTCGTGTGGTGGGTTGAATCGTTGTTAAGCCTCTGTCCATAAGGGTTTCTAGCCACAGCGAAACATTATCTGAGCAAACACGAATCAATTCTATTGTTAAAGCTCCAATACCCTTATGGGGCAATCGCGACGCCCCACGGTCGCTCTCCGACCTTAATTCGGGCGATCACCCTATGCGTTACAGCATCAACCACAGACACATCATCCGATAGCCCGTTGGCGGTATAAATTCTTTTTCCGTCCGGTGTGATGGCAATTCCCCACGGGCGTTTGCCGACTTCAAAGGAAGCCACGACACGATGGGTGGAAGTGTCGATAACTAAGACTTTGCCACTGTGACCAGTCGTGACATAAACTCTCTTTCCATCGGGCGCAACAGCAACGCCCATCGGTCTCACGTTGTTACCCTCCAGTTTGACGGTGTGAGTCACTCGATGTTGAGCCGTGTCGACAACGGAAACAGTCGCGCCCATCTCGGATGTGACGTAGGCGCGGGAGCCATCCGGCGCAAAAGCCGCCGCCCGAGGTCCGGGCCCTACCTTGAAGGTCGCCCTAACTTTGTTCGTTTCGGTCTCAATGACAGATACACTTTGGCTGTTCTCGGCCGTCACATAGACGATCTTCCCGTCGGGGCTCAAGGCGACACCTTCAGGTTCTTTCCCCACAGGAATGGCTCGAACCACTTTGCCACTCGCCACATCGACCACACTAGCCGATGATGCGTCTTCGTTGGCAACGTACAGCCTGGTTCCGTCACGACTGACGACAAATTGCTCTGGATCAGATCCTCCGGATAGAATTCCGATGAGTTTGTTTTTAATGGGGTCAATGACGCCTATCCCGTCCGCTTTTTTGTTCGCGGGGACAAGGGTTTCCTTCCTTACGTCTGGACCGGCAAAGGGCGAGCCGCTCAAGGCAACATACACACTCTTTCCGTCCGGGCTTACCTGGATCCCTCTGGGGCGCTTCCCCACAGGAATTGTAGTGAGCACACGGTCGGTAGCCGAATCAATTACAGTCACGTCGCCCGAGGCCTCATTGGTCACATATACCCGCGGAGCTGACATCGCTTCCAAAGGTTTCGCGGGAGAGGCCGGCACGGCCGTAGTCTTCAGAGCTTTCTCAGGAGAGATCGGGACGGCGGCAAGACTGAGCGCTGTGGGCCAACCCTCTGGCGGGATCCATGGACCACCGTTGGCGCCTACCTCATCCGGTCGCCCGGGAGGCAACACTCTCTCAGTCCTTGCCCTGACATACGTGTAGAGGTCTGTGATTTGGTTATCATCGAGCAATTGATTCCAGGCTGGCATCCCTTTCTGAGGTGCCCCGTTTCGAGTAGTATAGAGAAACTCCTGGGAGGTTATTTTCCTGGAAGGATCACTCAAGTTGGGCGCCAAAGTGCTGCCAAGCGCATCAGCTCCGTGACATCTGTAACAGTACACATGCCACCATTTCCAGCCATTGTAGACGCGTTTATAAACCTCTGAAGAGTCCTGAGCTGCGGTTTCCCCAGAGCCCTGAAAGTTAGCAACGGCTCCGAGTATCCAGAAAAAGGCCACAAGGACAACCCCCACTCCCCCCACTCCTCCTCTTAGGCGCCGTTTTTTGAGATCTCGACAACCGACAGGCTTACTCATCACGGAGCATCCTTCTCGCCATCCACAAGGGGCACTCCATAGTCCTCGAGGATCATTCTGATTTCAGCTTGCTTTCTGTCGAGTATCCCTTCTAATTGGGTCTTCAAGTTCTCTTCGCCCTGTCTAACCCCCATGCAGATATCGAAGCCAAGAGGCAGATCGCCTGCGCTCGACGGGACAGGCACCAGCGCCAACGGAAGACTCTGTTTCTTTACAAAATAGCCCGCTACCGGTCCCCAGACAATTGCCACTTCAATCTCACCATTGGCGACAGCTTCGATGATCCTGCTGGGGGGATTCTCTTGGGAGTAAAAGGTGCTGTACCCGACCACATTATCCACAATTCCCCTTCTCCCCAACTCGTGGACGGCAGGCGGATTGCTATAGTCGTTGCCCAGCAAATGCACGCCGATCTTGAGCCGTCTGAGAATCGGATCATCCAGGGATTTGACCTGAAGATCTTTGTCTTTGCGATATACAAAAACATAGGAAGAGCGGTAATAGGGTTTGGTCCAGCGAACCAGATCGTATCCTTTGGGAACGCCCATCACGACGTCACATCGGGCTTCCTTCAGGGTTGCCTTCATGGTGTTCCTGATGAAGCCAATCCGTTGCCCCCACCAGATATAGAAAGGAGAGGTTTCCATTTCCTTGGCAACCAGATCGGCGAGTTTGTTTTCAAACCCTTCCAGCTGCCGGTTGGTAAAAGGGAGATTGTCAGGATCGGCGCACACCCGAAACTGTTTCATCTCCTCTCCCCAGGCACGGCCGGTCCAGAGAATACCAATCACCAAAAGGAACGATCCATGCATCCACACATGTCGTCTTTGGGTCATAAGTCTAACCAGACGTGATGCGTGAAACGTGATACCTGAAAATTGAATTAGGATAGGTCAGGAACTTTTTGAGTTTCAGGATCCAAGGGTTTTTTCTTCGTGCATCTTTCCCCTCTCACGCTTCATGGGAGCGAGAACACTGTCAATACGCCACCCAGGGTACTGTATTTGTCTACGTCACTAAAAGCGCCGATCGCTCCTAGCCCAGCCGTAGGATCCTCTGGACCAATTCCGCCGGCAATTCCGATGCCTGACCATCCACCGATACCAGAGAGAATGGCGACATATTGCTTGCCGTCAGGGCCCACATAGGTCATCGGATTGCCGATGATGCCGGAAGGGGTCTTAAACTTCCACAGGACATCGCCGCTTTTGGCATCGACCGCCTTCAGCCATCCTTCCATGGTTCCGTAGAAGACGACGTCGCCGGCCGTGGCGAGTGCGCCTCCCCAGGCAGCCAAATCCTCCTTGATGCCCCACATCTTCTTATTAGTGCTCGCATCCCAGGCAATGAACTCACCCCTGTGTCCACCAGGCCCCGCAGAACTCACCACGATCGCGCCAACGAACGGCTGACCCGCCTGGTATTTGACTTCAACTCCCTCATAGTCCATGCAAAGGTTGTTGGTGGGTACGTAGAAGAGGCCGGTTCTGGGGGAGTATGCGACAGGCTGCTGGTTCTTTCCCCCCATGGCGGAGGGACAGATGTTCTTGGTGTTCCTCGTCGAGGAAGTTCTCTTCTCCGGAACTTCAATGGGCCTCCCCGTTCTCATATCTATTCCCTTCGCCCAGGTGACATGTACGAAGGGCTCGGCCCCGAGCAGTTCACCCGTTTCGCGATCCAGCGTATAGGCAAATCCATTGCGGTCGAAGTTAACGAGGGCCTTTCTCACTTTCCCTTGGATGTTGACATCGACAAGGACATTCTCATTGATCCCGTCGTAGTCCCAAGCATCGTGCGGGGTTTTCTGGTAGGCCCATTTCGCCTTTCCCGTGTCAGGATTCCGCGCAAAGATAGTCATCGACCACTTGTTATCGCCAGGCCGCTGATCGGGATTCCAGCTTCCAGGATTCCCAGTGCCGTAATAAAGAAGATCGAGTGCGGGATCGTAGGAGTACCACCCCCAGGTAGTGCCGCCCCCTCTTTTCCATTCCTCGCCCTTCCATGTCTCCACGGATCCCGGAAAGCCGACTTCTTCCTCAGGGCCTGTGCTGTACATCCGCCAGATCTGTTTGCCAGTATTGATATCATTGGCCGTCAAAAACCCGCGGACACCGAACTCACCGCCGCTGATCCCGGTAATCACTTTGTTCTTGATGACCAGGGGAGCGCTGGTGATAGTCTGACCGTTCTTATGGTCTCCCTGCTTAACTTTCCAGAGTTCCTTGCCCGTTGCGGCGTCCAGAGCAACCAGATGTGTGTCCAGCTGGGCAAGAAAGAGCTTGCCCTCGGCATAGGCAAGCCCCCGGTTGACCGTATCGCAGCATGCGATCGGGACTACCTCTGGATCCTGCTTGGGAGCATATTTCCACTTGATGGGAGCCCCCTCCCGCACCAGGTCAAGGGCATACACGGTGTTGGGGAAGGGGGTATGGACGTACATCGTACTGCCCACCACCAGAGGCGCACCCTCATGACCTCGCAAGACCCCGGTAGAGAACGTCCAGGCAGGCCTGAGATTCTTGACGTTTGCGGTGGTAATCTGATCCAGTGAGCTGTAGCGGGTGCCTGCGTAATTCTTCGCTGGCATCACCCACTGTTTATCATCTTGTTGGAGCCGGAGAAGCTCGCTGTCTGCATGAACTAAAGACGGCAGCCCAAACGGTGCTACCAGGATTAGTGTGATCAATCTCATTATCATATTCCTCCATGAAAAGTCAGACACCACCGCCTAGGCCCGATGGCATGGTGAGTGGGATGGCCGAAGGCGACCATCAAAGGAGTTTACAGTTGACCCACAAATGTTGCGGTTTTCCTAATTGATTTCTTGAATCTCTCGCCGGGGCGGCGATCCCGCCGAGAAACTCGGCGAGGAAGGCGACTGCCACCAGCGGGCTGGGATGCGCAGGGTCTGAAGCAAGGACTGGATAGTGCCCGTCAAGAAAGCAACCAGCTAGTACTAAGTTGCATAAGTTCACGAACATTTGTTGTAGCCGGGGACATTGACCGGTCGTTGACCCCGGCCGACCTCACCGTGGCCAGCTACAGCACGAACCTCCGCAGCTTACTACTATGGCTTTCTGGGAGCCGTGCGCGATGAAAATCACTCCCGCTTAGAAGGCTGCAGCCCCAGCCTCTGCCACGGCATGGTCTTGTTCGCCCGAACCGCCACTCACGCCGATGGCGCCCACTACCTTGCCGCCTCGCTTGAGGGGAATGCCACCGGCAAAGATCATGATCCGGCCATCGTTGGACGCATGAATCCCAAAAAATTGCCCGCCGGATTGGCTATGCGTTGCCAGGTCCTTGGTAGTGATATCGAAGGCCCGGGAGGTAAAAGCCTTCTTAATGGAAATGTCGATGCTGCCCAGCCAGGCGCCGTCCATACGCACGTGAGCGACCAGATTCCCCCCAGCGTCCGCCACCGCTATGTTCATAGGTTGACTAATTTCCACTGCCTTCTTTTCGGAAGCGGCAATTACCCTTCGCGCATCATCGAGTGTAACCATAACAAGTCCTCCTTTTAATGATTATTAGTTTTGTCTTCCAACCCGCTGGAACAAGAGGGATGGGTGGACCCCGTGATCAGCCCCTTTGCAAAGAGATCAATGGCACTCTCTTCGAACGCGCGAATCATGACCATGAGATGATAGCGCACTGGTATTACTTTGTTAAGTCGTGAAGCCAATCTTCACGGGCGGGACGCCCGTGCCACGTGGCATGGGCATCTTGCCCATGCGGCTTATGTCGCTAAAGCGCGATGTATGCGCCACGCGATCAGGGACTTAACAGAGTAATACTAGGAGTTGGTCGACGGAAAGATCTGCGGTCATTCTGGCTTACCTCATCATGTTCTGAATGGCTTTGATAATTCTGCTCTTGTCTGGAACGACGCTAAGATGCAGCGGCCCTGAAGGAATCGGTACGTCCAACCCTGTCACTCGAACAATCGGTGCGTTTAGATAGTCGAAGGCTTCCTCCATCATTCGTTGTGAAATCTCCGCCGCAATACCGCACGTCCGGTATGCATCGTGAGCAATGACCATGCGGCCGGTTTTCCGCAGGGAGTCTGCTAGCGATTTTGTGTCAAATGGATTCAAGGTTCGCGGATCAACAACTTCTACGGATATTCCTTGGGAGTCTAACTCCGAAGCCGCAGCCAGCGCGTCGGGGACTGTTCCAGAGATCGCCACCAAAGTGACATCCCTTCCCGCCCTCAGAATTCGAGCCTGGCCAAACGGAATCAAGTGTTCTCCTTCGGGAAGTTCATCCTTGGTGGAGTAGAGCTTCACGTTTTCGATGAAGAGCACAGGATTTTGATCCCGCAGCGCTGTTTTCATCAGGCCCTTGGCATCATGAGCGGTTGATGGAATGGCGATCTTGAGACCGGGCACGTGCATGAACCAGGCTTCGAGACTCTGCGAATGCTGCGGCCCCATGCCCATGCGGCTCACAATGGGGGTCCGAATCACCAAAGGTACCGTAACTTGGCCGCCTAAGAAGTAGTGCAGCTTTGCCGCCTGGTTTACAATCTGGTCCATGGCAACTGTTGTGAAATCCATAAACTCGAGTTCAACGATACAACGCATACCACTTATTGCCAGGCCAATCCCGAAACCTACAGTGGCCGATTCGCACAGCGGACCGTCTCGCACTCGCTCTGGCCCGAATTCGTCGTACAACCCTTTGTAGACCCCGAACGTTCCTCCGTAGGCTCCAATATCCTGTCCCAGGAGAATGAGCTCGGCCTGTAGGCGCATCTCCTCCCGGATGGCTTCATTAATAGCCTGACTCATTGTCATCGTGGGCATCACGATCCTCCTGACTGGGAAGCAAACAACTGGACTGAGACGCCGTAGCACTCCTCCACTCTACGCTCAGGCGTTGCGCAGCAAAACGGCAACTCAGCCATCTCAGATGGCTCCCTCGAGCTTTAGTGTTGCGATCTCATTGTCAGAACAGTGAAGGTAGTCCTTGAGGATTCTTTCAGTATCTTCACCCAGCGTCGGCGCACGCCGATGGGTTTTCTCAGAGGTAGGAAGTCGGACAGGCGTATTGACTTCCCGGACCGTTCCAAATACTGGATGCTCAACTTCTAGAACAGTGCCTCGCTCCTTCAACTCCGGATCTGAGAGGGCCTCAGACAGGCTTTGCACGGGAGCACAGGGGACCTTGCCAGTGAGAATGCGAAGCCATTCGGCTGTTGGTTTTTTCAAAAAGTGATTCTGAACAGCAAGAACGACGTCATTACGATTCTGGAAACGCAGCTCAAACGAGGCAAACCGAGCGTCTTGAGCCAGGCTCGGATCTTCAAATGCCTCACATAGTTCCTCCCAGAACTTCTCCTTTCCACAGAAGATTGTGATAAATCCGTCCTGAGTGCGAAAGGTCTGAACCGGAACCAGAGTCTGGTGAGACGAACCTGCATATCTCTTGGGCTCAAAACCACGGTTAAGATTCCAAATGGCTAGATACGTCAACATCGAATAAGCCGTATCCAGCAGACTGACTTCGACGTCACGTCCTAAACCAGTTCGCTGGACAGAATACAGTGCCGCCATCATTCCGAGCGCCGCAGCAAAGCCTGCAGCATGATCGATGAAAGACACACCACAAGCTGCTGGAGGACTGCCCGGGTCCCCAGTGATGCTCATATACCCTGTGTACGCTTGCATCAGATAGTCGTAGCCGGGGTCGGTTGACCTTGGACCGCTGGACCCGAAGCCATTCAAAGAGCAACAAACAATCTTTGGATTCAATTCGCTCAAACTGGCATAGGTTAACCCGAGCCTCGCAGGCTGATCGCCTCGCAAGTTGTTAAAGACCACATCTGACACCCGGACTAGATCGTGGAACACCTTTCGCCCTTGCGACTTACGAAGATTCAGCGTGATGCTGAACTTGTTGCGGTTCCACGACTGAAAGTACAAGCTGTCTCCCTCAATTCGATGAGGAGGGACAAACCGCGATACTTCGCCACCTGTGCTCGGATCCTCAATCTTGATCACCTCTGCTCCCAAATCTGCAAGATTGAGGGTTGCAAAGGGTCCAGCGCCGAATTGAGAGAACGCAAGAATCCTGACTCCTTCGAGAGGTAAGGCTTGGGACTTTGTCATACGACCTCACCCATCGTGGTGTCGCGGCGATTCATCCAGTGGACGTTTTGGCACGAGCACCTTCCGTCTCAGACTCAAAACCTTCTCTTGTTTCTGATTAACACCGAATGTTTCGACCGTGACGACGCCTCGGTCTGGCTTGGACTTCGATTCAGTCTTGCTCAACACTCGACTTTCGGCGTAGAGGGTGTCTCCATGAAAGACGGGGCCAAGATGCTTGATCTCTTGGTACTCTAGATTGGCAATGGCATGTCCGCTGACGTCCGCAACACTCATCCCTACAACCAAGCTGAACACCAGCGTACCTACAACTAGCCTCTGGCCATGTTGGGTCTGCTTTGCATAGTGGGCGTCGATATGAAGCGGATGTTGGTTCATCGTCAGCAGGCTGAACCACGTATCGTCGGTTTCGGTGATCGTGCGGCCTGGCCAGTGCTTGAAGACCTGGCCGACTTCAAAATCTTCAAAGTATCTTCCGAACGCCATCGCGGGTTGCTCCTTTTCAGACTCTTCTCAGATTTTGCGACGGTTCACGATCAAGAGTGCCACATCTGGGGAAGTGAGACTTCCAGAGGCCGGTTGCCACACGAGGACCATCAACCACAGTGGTCATCATCCAGAAGAGCATCGCGCCGCACTGACTTGGCGCCGCGAAAACGCTTCGAGACATTTTTCATACCAAGAGCAATTTCACGATTGCCTGACCTGCTCAAACCCTTACTCCGTTCGCTCGATACCTTTCAATAACTTCCTCACGCAGCGGAATGCCAATGCCCGGCTGCCTGGGCGCATGCATACAGCCATTCTTGATCTCCGGATGCTTGTCAGGCAATTCAAACCACATTGGATCTCTATTGGGATCTGGAAAGATTTCTACGTATAAGCCATGCGGAATCGAAGAGAGCAAGTGCACTGCAACCTGCGGTTCTTCATGGTGAGCCATCGACACATTGGTCATACTGGCCATTCCGGCAATCCGGCGCCACTCCGTGATTCCACCCGCGATCGTAGCATCAACATTAAGAATGTCTACCGCGTCGGCCATGATGAGATCACGACAACCAAACCGGGAGATCTCCCCTTGTCCTGCTACGATTGGAATTTTGCCGACGCGCCGCACCTCGGACAGGCCCCGCAATTGGTCGTACCACACCACAGGTTCTTCGAACCATCGGATATTCAAATCCTCAACTTGCTTGCAGAAAGTAATCGCTTGATCGACCGTCCAAGCCTGGTTGGCGTCGCAAGCAATGATGAAGTCGTCACCGGCCACGGATCTTGCAAAACGAACCCGATCAGCGTCCTCTTTCGGGGACAGACGCCCAACTTTGAGTTTCATACCATAAAGTCCAGCCCGCTTGTAAGACAGCAGTTCTTCTTGAAAGTCTTTCTCATCCTTGCCTTCCCAGTAGTATCCTCCTATCGCAATCACAGGAACCTTTTCTCGATATCCTCCAAGCATCTTGTAGAGTGGCAGCCCTTGCGTCTTGCCGATCGCGTCCCACAAAGCGATGTCGACTCCAGCAATTGCCTGCATGATGATGGCTTTGTTCGTGAGGTCCAAGGTGTGAATCCCGCGATTGACCAGATCGGGAGCCACACAGTGAAACATCGCCTCCCAGAGCAACTCAACACTCAGAGCATCTTTCCCCAACAACAGTTTTCGAAAGGTTTCATTCACCAGATTGACGACTTCCTTCTGATACCTTTCTTCGTCTCCTCCAAAGGTTTGCCCAACGATCCCATTGTCTAAATGAACTTCGGTGACAAGGGTGTAGCGAGATGTGATGGCATAGGTGCCACCTTTGAAGACTTTATCCAGATTCTTTTCCAAAGGGATGGCACAAACATCTCTGATTGTTGTTGTCATTGAGATCTCCGATTGCGAGTTACGACTGAATCTTTTCGGGGTGACTCGACTGGCTTAAGACTTGAGATAACCCGTCAAATGAGGCCTGTAGCTCAGACAGGAAACGGGCCGCAAGCATTCCATCTGCGACTCGGTGATCTAGTGCCAAGTTAGCCCACATTCGCCAGCCTGCCACAACTTTACCGCCAACAACCACCGGCTCTTCAGAGATTCGCCCGACGGCCAAAATGGCGCTCTGTGGCGAATTGATGATAGGTGCGAAGTAATCCACATCGTGCATCCCAAGATTGGTCAACGTAAATGAGCCATCCTCCATCTGCTCAACTCTTAATCGATGTAAACGTGCAGCGTCCACAAGCTCTTGCCTGCTCGAGCAAATCTGGCCGATGTCGAGGTCGCAAATATTGTGTATTACCGGGGCCACGACTCCAGCCGCCGTGTCAACCACCAAGGCGAGGTTGAGAGAAGTTTGTATGATGAGTTCCTCACCTTTCCATACCGTCATGAGCGGCGGGAATTTTGGAAGGACTCTAGAAAGAACAAAGAGGATCAAATCCGTCACGGACACATCGGGAGAAAACCGTGACTTCGCGACTGGCCTAGCTGAAATCAAGCCACCCGCGTCCATGTGTCGCGCAATGTGAATATGCGGGATACTCTGCCATGATGCAGTGAGTTTGCGAATCAGAACGCCGCGTCGGAACTGCTTTGGAGAGGTGCGTGTCGAAGCCTCACCAATCTGCATTTGATGCAACTTCTCGACATCTCCTTCAGTGATTCTTCCTTCAGGGCCTGTTCCTGTGATCTTTGTGAGCACGATGCCCAATTCTCTCGCTCGCCTACGCGCTGCGGGCGTGGGCAGCCTTGCTACTCTCGCGCTAGGATGACTAGCAGGCAGCTTTGAAGTGGATTCTGTTCCCTCCTCGATTTTTCCAGATACTGGTGCCGTCGACGTTTCGTCCATAGGCTCGCCAGGTTCTCCAACCCATGCAACAATCTGCTCGACCCTAACGGATCCTTCAGGAATAATGATCCGCAACAAAGTGCCGTTGACGGGAGACTCCACTTCAGCTACTGCCTTGTCGGTTTCCAGCTCGAAAAGAGGATCTCCTTGGGCAACTAATTGCCCCTCTGCCTTAAGCCACCTGGCAATCATACCCTCCTCCATAGAGAGTGTTGCCTTGGGAATGGTGACGGGAACCGGCATGAGTTCTGTTGCTTTCGCGAGGAAACAAACCCCGAAGACTAGCAAGCCTGCCTTTCGTTAACAGATTCAGGTGTGATACTAGACGATTTAAATGTTACTTGCAATACATTCTTTTTACTGCTAAGAAACACACGGTGCACTTGAAACTTCACAACAAATTGCCGTGCAGTGGCCATTTTGTCCGCCGTGGATCATTGCTGAGGTGACACACCATTGCGAAGTCTTTTGTTTGTGCCTGGCAATGACAGAAAGAAGCTTCTAAAGGCTGCTGAGATCCCAGCGGACGGTTTAATTTTTGACTGGGAGGATTCTGTGCTGCCTGCGGACAAGGATGTGGCCAGATCCCTGACCACATCCTTGATGTCGGAAAACTGGCAGTTTCAGGCAACGGTCTTGGTACGCTTCAATCGGGTCGACACCAAGGACTTTCAAGAGGATTGCAGGGCGCTTAGAAACCTGCGTGCGGATGGGATTCTTCTTAGCAAGTGTCAGTCGGCACAAGAAACCATGGTCTTGGCGGAAGTTCTGGATCACCAGGACGCAGGGGGTCAGATGAAGATTCTCGCCCTCATAGAATCCGCCGCCGGAATACTAAACGCTCCTCAAATCGCCTCTAGTTGCTCCAGGATGTCTAGTCTCGTATTTGGTTCTGAGGATTATTGTGCAGATGTTGGGATCTCTCGAACCCCAGGAGACGTTGAGCTGCTCTTCGCACGCTCCACTGTTGTCACAGCCAGCAAGGCGTTCGGGTTAGAGGCGATTGACTCGCCCTGTTTGGATTGGAGTGACGGCACAAAGCTACAGGGTGAAGCTCAAGCGGCCCGGAATCTGGGTTTTACAGGGAAGCTGGCGATTCATCCGGCGCAGGTTCCGATACTCAACGAACTCTTCTCGCCAACTGAAGCTGAAATAGACAATGCGCAAAAGGTACTCGCAGCCTTTTCGGCAAACAGGTCTGGCGTGCTGACCCTGGACGGAAGGATGGTGGACGAAGCTGTAGTCAGGAGAGCCCGCCAGGTACTTAGGACGGGCAAGGTCAACCTCTAGGAACAACTTGATTGGTTAATAAGATGACGTGCAAGAATTGTCAGTTACTGCCGGTCACTTGCTCTTACGCGCCGCTGTGCAGACCACCCTCATGTCGGTCATTAGCCTGCCCGGATCGCCGGTTGGTAGCATCAAGCAACGGATTCCGCACGAAGTGAAAGAAAAGATCGTCGCGCCCCGCAAGCGACTCCTTTTCCGTGAGATCTTCAGCCTCGTCATTTGTCGGTGAGCAACTGGACAACCATGAGGCGGTGTTCCTTTAGCCCAGAACGGGGCTCCGTCTCGCTCTTTTTCCACGGCTCGAACGCCTTGACGTCCAGACTCCATTCGACCCGCTTGTCTTCGCCTACGATGAACAGTGGTACGCGGTTCGAGCCTGCTTCCTTGTAGTGCCAATCGGAATTCACCACCATGAGCCGTCCGCCTTCCAATGGTATTGTGCCGTACGGCCACATCAGCAAGAACTGCCCCGCCGTATCAGCCTGGTCAAAGCTCCACTGCTTTGCTCCGTCGGCTCCAAAACGCCGGATGCCAAACTCGCCGCTGACCACGGTACTGCCGTCTGGTAGTCTTCGGGCCACAGTAGGTCTACCAGGAACGGCGAATGACCGCAGCACCTTACCGGAACGGTCCACTTCCACACAACGCTTTTCCGCGACCAGCGCCAGGAGATATGTACCCTCCGGCGTGAGACGCAGCAGGTTGTAGCGAGTATGATAGCTTCCTTCAGCCGGCAGTGGAATGCGTTTGAGTTCACGCCCGGTGCCCCGTTCCAGTTCGAGGATGGCTTGTTCGCCACTGTGCGGCACAGCCACGGTGCCATCCGGTCCCAACGCAAAAGATTTCACCTCATGCGCGCCGGTCACCCGGTACTCCCACAAAGTCTTCCCATCGTGATCCACTTCACGGACATATCGGTGCGCAGCATACAGGAAGTGGCCGTCCGAAAGCGCCTGCCCGTCGTACACAAGGTCGTCAAACTCCAAGTTGCTACGCCCATTGATGCGAGGCACGTTGTAGGACCAGGAGCAGGAACCGTCTCGCTCCATTATATATAATCCCTCGCTGGCAACGAGCAATAGGCGATGGGGCAGAACAGCTTTTGCTGATGGTGTGCCCCCAGTATGGACACCACACAACACGGCAAGCAGACCGAAGAGAGCTGAAACAGGTCGATTCAATCTCATAAAGAACTCCTCAGATAGAACCTGGCGCGCGACTAAGGGCATTGGTTCTGCTCCTCTGGCGGAGCACCTCATACATGGTGCGAAACAAGTCCACCAGCATCGTGCCATCGGCAAGACAGAACTCGCCTTGCCAAACAGTTGGGCAACGCCAGTTCACTTCATGCTTTCTGGCCCGAAACGCGGTCGAGACGCGTGTAAACAATCACCTGCCAGATTCAGCCCCCCCAACGATAAACATTCCCACACAGAGCAAGAATACAGCACCACTCATCACGAGGCGGGGTTTTGTCCCGCTCCTAGCCCATTCACCGGAAACTGCACCCCAGAAGTTCGCGGTCAAGATCGTCAGGGACGACATCAATGGCCACCCCACCACAGCCGCTAGTTCACCAAGTTTCGAGCCTGCAAAACCATAGAAAATGTATCCGGCTGACCACAGCAGCGCCATGCCAAGAGCGAGGCCAAAAGGGGTCCAGTGACTGGAAAAGAGGCTCCACGACTGTCCCTTGCGAATCAAATGAGCACAATATGCAGCGTTTGCAAGAAAGCCAGCGGGTAAAGCCACAATCCATATAAGGTTTGCTGCAAACAACGGATGGGTTCCGTGGTTCACCGCGATTTTTCCTAAAGGAGCTCCATACGCGAAGCTAAGGTTCAACATGGAAGTCAATAGTCCTGCAGCGATGGCCACGAGAATGCCGGAAAATAGACTTCTCCGCTCCGAAAGCGCCAAGACATCGCCAGACTTTCGTGTGAAAGCTGTCGCTTTCAGGTGGGCTGCCCAGGAGGATATTCCCACTCCGATTACAATGAGAGAGACTCCACCTATAATCATAAGTCCCCGCATCGTCAGCAATTCCAGAGGATGCAGTAAGACCAATGGCAACAGAGAGCCGCAGGCCGTCGCGAGTCCTCCCGCGATGGCATAAGTGAGAGCTAGCCCCACCATATTCAACGCCAATCCATAGAGCACTGCGCCCACTCCCCATCCCAAGCCGTAAAGAAACACAAGGGCGAGGTCGGCATCGCGCACTGAACCGAGGATTTGAGGCAAACCTGGGACTGTCGCGAAGCCCATCGTCCATGGGATCACGACCATGGCTAATAGAGAGTAAATCAACCACATGTGTTCCCACTTCCAATCGCGGTTGTACTTAAGGAACAGCCCAAACGAACCGTTTCCGAAGGCACTCAGCAGAACCCAAAGGATTCCTTCTGCGAATTCAGAATGCACGATCATTCCGTAGCCTCGACGATTCCAAACTCTTGAGAGAAAGAAGCTGACTTATAACTTATAGATGCGTGGCCCAGTTTCCTCAATCGTAAAACGGCTCCAGCAACAGACTTGGCTTATGCCAGGAGTTCGTGGATCAGGTGGCCGTGAACGTCGGTGAGGCTCATGTCGCGGCCTCCGAACCGAAAGGTCAGCCGTTGGTGATCGAGGCCAAGTTGGTGCAGGATGGTTGCATGAATGTCGTGAATTGTAGCCGGCTGTTCCGCCACGCTGTTTCCGAACTCATCAGTACTCCCGTACGTGACGCCTCGCTTGAATCCGCCGCCCGCGACGAAGATCGAGTAGCCGTTCACGTGGTGGTCGCGCCCAACCGTCTCGGTAATTTTAGGGGTGTGGGGGGTACGTCCCATTTCTCCTGCCCACAAGACGACGGTTGAGTCCAGGAGTCCCCTTTGTTTCAGGTCCTTGATGAGAGCCGCGACGCCCTGATCCATGATCATCGCGTTCTCTTCATGATACTTTTTCAGGTTTTGATGCTGGTCCCACGGCCCGTTGTTCGGGTGGGTCAGCGGACAGGTGATCTCGACAAATCGCACGCCAGCCTCCACTAGACGCCGCGCACGGAGGCACTGGAGGCCATAACCCTTCTTGGCATCATTGTCCGCATCGAGGCCGTACATTCGGCGAGTCGCCTCGGATTCTCCGCTCACGTCGGCCAGTTCCGGAATCATCGCTTGAAGGCGAAACGCTGTTTCATAGTTCTTAATGGCCGACTCGATGGCATCGTCGCCGGTCGCCCGTGCAAAGGCTGCATCCTGATCACTGAGCAGAGCGAGCTTCTGTTCCTGCACCGTGGCTGGATCAGAGGGAACAATGTTGTCCATCGGTACACCTTGTGTGCGTAGAACGGTGGGTGCGTGGGTTGCGGGCAAGAACGCACTTGAGAAGTTCTCAAGGCCTCCGTTGGGGACCCATTCGCTGAAGAGAAGCATATAGTTCGGAAGATTGTCCGACGGATTGCCGAGACCATAGGACACCCACGAACCGAAAGTAGGTGCACTACCCGTTGGCCGCCCGGTATGAAAGAGCAAATTTTGCTGGGCGTGCACCGGCTGTAGTCCCACAATAGATCGAACCACACATAACTCGTCGGCGACATTCGCAATGTGCGGTAGCAGATCGCTGACCCAAAGACCGCTTTGCCCGCGCTGACGAAATTCCCAGGGGCTGCCCAGCCAGACGCGGTCCGGTGTAGATTGCGATTTGGTCGAAACCGCTGACTGGCCGATCTTCTCGCCCTGACGCTTTTTCAGGAGTGGCTTCGGATCGAAAGTGTCCACGTGGCTGGGGCCCCCGTCCATAAAGCACATGATCACGCTCTTGGCTTTTGGAGGAAAGTGCGGCCTAATCGCCTTGGTGGCCGAGTGCGCCCCGCGCGCCTGTTCAGCCATCAGGGCGGAAAGAGCAAGCATGCCAAATCCGTTGGATGATTGGCGCAGCCACTCGCGGCGCGTCATCGGAAAAGAAGCAAACGGAATTTTAGCGGACATAGAGGAACTCCTTGGTGTTGAAGATTGCGTGCGCCGTACTCTTCCAGACCGGTAGTGACTGCATGATTTCGTCCGATTTGGGAGCCAATCCAGGACTATCCCGATAAGCCAATGCCATGTCCCGGACCGCCTTGGTCCAGCGCGTCAATTCCCATGTGCTCGGAGCACGCCCGAACGCACGCCGGAACATGGCCGTCAACCGCTCTTCAGGTGTTGAGTGCGGTGAGACGATAAGTTGGCGCGCCCAGTATTCGGCCTGTGCGGTAACGAATGGGTCATTCAACAGAGCCAACGCTTGTGCAGGCACGTTGGTGACATCACGCCTGCCGGTGAGAATCTTCGGGCTTGGCTGGTTGAATGTTGCCAAAAACTTGGGTGGGTCCATGATGGTCATTTTCACATAGATAGACCGGCGACCGTCAGCGTCAACCGGCCCGGAAAACAAACGTTTAGTCGGATCTTCCTTCGTTCGTGCAGGATTGATCGGATCGCCGAACAGGCGAGGGTTTAGCCGAGTGGAAACCCATAGCAGGTAGTCTTGCACTGATTCTGCGTCCAGACGCCGAAGTGGGTAGTGATGAAGAAGGCGATTGAGAGGGTCAGCCGCTCGGCCTCCTACGCTGATTTGCCCCGACTGCTGGAAAGTTTCGCTAGTCACGAGCATGCGAACCAGTTTCTTCAATGACCAGCCTCTCTTCACAAACGAGTCCGCGAGATAATCGAGCATTTCCGGATGTGACGGCGGTTCGCCTAAGTGTCCGAAATCATCGGGTGTGGCGACAATGCCGGTTCCGAATACCCAATGCCACACGCGGTTGACAAAGACTCGAGCTGTTAGCGGGTTTTTCGGACTGGCGATCAAGTCAGCCAATTGCAGTCTGCCGCTTCCATTGGTGCCAAGGCCATCACGGCGACCCGTGAGAACTTCCAGATAGCCGCGCGGCACACGTTCACCGAGATCTTCATAAACACCCCGAATGTTTAGGCGGTAGTCCCGACCCTCGTCCAGGTCCGCCATCCCATTCACCGTCTCCGGTTCGGCCAACTGCTTCTCAGCATTACGGTATGAGGCGACCAAGTCGCGCACCGCGGGCCGCGCGTCCATCTTATTAGGCAGTAAGCCGCTATCGAGCATCCAATTGATGAGCCGGACATCTTCTTCGTCTGCGCGGCCTTGCCTCCAGTCGGTAAGCGCCGTGGCGAGCCAGTCGCCGTAGCGGTTCGCAGCAGCGGAAAGGTCGGTGGGGGTGCCGCCGGAGAACAAGTTCGCAAAACGGGCAAGTTCGTCAGCCGGGGGACCGGCTTTGTCGTGAAGCATCACCCGACCGATGCTGAACCAACTGCGCGCGTCATGCTCCTGTTCTTTAGTGAGTTTCCCGCCCAAACCCACGCGTGGTGGAAAGTTAGGGTTCGACGCCTTCGTTGCTACTTCAGCGAAGATGCGCATTTCGGCTTTCTCGTCCGGCGTCAGCCCGTCGCGGGTTTGTTTATCCTCCCAGATCGACAGCTCCACCCAATAAAAGCTCTTGTTCGTTAGATACACTTGCCGCTCGGTGAGGAAGGCATTATCGACAACTTGGCGATGCGTGGCGAAATCCCCCCCACTCAACTCCAGACTCACCCGCTGGGGGCCGGACGGGTTCAGGTACGGCGTGCGGACTGCGCCGTTGAGCCGCGGCGACATCCCATCTGTGGCAAGACCGGCAGAGAGCAGTCTTGTTATCGCATAGGGACCGTCTATAGACACTGCCAGTTCGCCGTTAGACACGGGCCCTTGGCGCAGACCAACACCGTCCACCGACCACCCGGCGGGAATCCCGTGGCGGAAGTCGGCGATCAGGGTGTAGTCACGAGCGTTGGCGGCGATCCGCTCCTCGCGGGTTCGCAGATACATTTCCGCAAGTTCCCGCCACACACTCTCCAGAGACTTACTGTTGCTGGCCGCCTGCTGCAGTTCAAACCACGGGTAGAGGGCATCCTCTATCGGCGGTTTCACGCCGACGGAGACCGTCAGCGCCTTTTTTGTTGCGGCCAAACGATCAGAGTCCAGACCTTCGGAAAGTTTTTGAGCGTCGGTGTCACTGTTGATGCAAGCCTGCCCGGCCAGCAAATACCGGAGAATCTGATCTGCTTCTTCAAACCACCAGTCCGCCAGCACCGGGTGAAGCTTCGGTTTGATGGCCACAAGTTGTTCGAGCACCTCCCGGTTGCGCTGTGGTGTGTCGAGCGTATTGGTAACCCAACGGGAACTCATAAGAATGCCCGCCAAGGCATAGTAGTCCCGCTGCGAGATAGCCTCGAATTTGTGGTCATGGCAGCGCGAGCACGCCACGGTCGTTCCCTGAAACGCCTTGGAAAACACGTCGATTTTGCTGCTCAACATCTGCTGGTGGATTCCGTTGAAACGCAGGCTGTCGTTGTGGGATTTTTCGCCCATCTGAAAGAACATCGGTCCAATCAGCGACTCGTTGATCTGTTCTTTGGGGTCGATTCGTGGCTGAGGGATGAGATCACCAGCGATCTGTTCGCGCACCAATTGATCGAACGGGACATCGGCGTTAAACGCACGAATCAAGTAGTCGCGGAAACGCCAGGCTCCCTTTACCGGAATATCCCACTCCACGCCATACGTGTCGCTGTAGCCGATAACGTCCATCCAGTGCCGCGCCCAGCGCTCGCCAAAGTGGGGCGAAGCCAACAGCCGGTCCACCGCCATCAAGTACGCTGCTGGATTGCGGTCGCGAACGAAGGCGTCCACTTCTTCGGGGGTGGGTGGCAGACCGGTTAGAACGTAATTTAGACGCCGCAGCAGCGTGGCGCGTTCGGTTCGTGGTGCGGGGACAAGACCTCTCGCTTCCAGCTTTGCCAGAATGAACCGGTCGACCGCACGCTTCGACCACCTGAATTGCTTGACCGAAGGAACCGCCGGGCGCACCACTGGTTGCAGGCTCCACCACCGCCGCCGGTCACCTAAAAGCGAATCCCATGACTGCTCCGGGGGGGGCGCTGTAGCGGCGGTATCTCGCGGATCAGGCGCGCCCATTCGCACCCATTCCTCAAATGCCGCGATCACTTCCGGCGCCAGTTTCTTGCCGCCGAGCGGCATGGGCATTCCTGGGGATTCATGGCGAATTAGTCTGATGAGCAAGCTCTTGTCCACATTACCACGCTCGATCGGCGTGCCTGACTTGCCCCCTCGTTCCCAGCCACCACGATAGTCGAGCCGCAGGCCACCCTGCGGCCGCTCTCCGCTGTGGCAGCTAGCGCATTCTCCAACCAAGACCGGGCGGATCCGTGTCTCAAAAAACTCTCGTGCAGCGGCCGTCAAATCATCGCGCGCCGAGGCCCCGACGGGCAACATCGTCAGCATTGTGGCCGTTGCTACAAAGGTTCCGTAAAGTCGCATAGACACCTCGACCGTTCTCGAGAGATCGCAGGTTTGTTGATTAAGCAATTCTCCCAAAGAAATCTAATACTAGATTTGAGGTTAGATTCGTGTCAAGATAATAGTTTCTCTATAGGAAATACACTTCGAGAACAATCTCAGCGTTGTCTTAGCTGCTTGCGAGAAACGGAAGTCTCGGCGCGATGATGGCCGTGGACGCGTTTCTCGACAAGAAGACCTTTGGAGTGGGTTATTCACGCCACCGACTTCTAACTGCTACCTCGACTACTATCACGGTTCGAGGACTCACCTTTCGCTCGACAAGGACGCTCCAGTAATCGGCCAACGCAACCGGCCGGAAGGATCGTCGCCATCCGAAAGGTCGGCGGCTTCACCACCGATATGAACGCCCAGCCGCTTGAGCCGCGGATGAATGTCGTTCGGCAGTAGCTGAAAGGACGCGGTTAAGCGACCATCTGGTTTCTTTCAACACCGCTTTTTCGTGGGCCTGCAGAGCGGATCAACAGCAGACGAGCGAAAGCAGTTTTCGCCAAGAAGCAGGTGAGGGCTCTGGCCTTCCGACCTGTACGCCACTCGCACGACCAGAGATGTGGTCTCTCGACAACCGTAGAACTTGGCTCTGTACGTTCGGACCTGATGCGCTCACCGGTCCCTACCAAAAACTCCATCGAGTATCAGAACGACCTCCTTGCATCAGACCGATGAAGGGCAACCATCGTTGGTTTCCATTGTGGAGTGATGTACTGAGGTTCCGTGCTCGGAGCTGCAGGGCGTTGTGCACGAAACTGATTAGAGTGGCCAACTCAGTACTTCCCAACGTTCCTTCGGACTGGTACAAGTTGGAATCGAAGCCTCTTTGATGGATACGAGTGTTGTTCTTCAAAACGACAAGAATTGAAATCGAAAAAACATCAGATCTCGAGGGTGGGAAGGTTGCCCAATGATGGTATGAGTTCGAAGATGACCAATCGTAGTCAGTGAGGTAGGCCAAAGTGTTTGTACCACCAGTTTTTTGATCACATCGCCGCTGACGGCGGTAAAGTAATCAAGAAAATTGCTAGCGTAGTTTTATGAGTAAACCACGCAAGCCTCACCGCGCTTTCGTGGCCACCCTTGCGGAAAGGCACTCCATCGGTCCAATGGCGCCAGCAGCGTCCCTTTTTTTCTATTAACATTTTTCCTTCCGCAGCTCTCTTTATAAGTGAGGGGCAAAAAGACAGCTGAGCCCGCCCGGCAACAACCAGGATCAACCGACGCGCTGAAGCCGGGTTTGCCCTCCAATCGTCTGTCCCCAGAGTTGGTCGGGGCGTGAGGATTTGAACCTCCGTCCGCCTGCGCCCAAGGCACAACGCACACAGATTAATAACGACTTATGATCCGGCATATACCCTGTTTTTCAGGCACTTGCGTTCCCATGCGGCGCATTCTGCTGAGTTATTGCTGAGTCTTTTTGGTGGTCCATTTCCACATCAACGGACGGTAATGGGTCCCGACTGAGTCGCTCCTTCCGAACAGCCAACCTCTCTCGAGAGGCGGTTGTATGCGCGTGCCTTTGCTTTCGCGAAATTCAGGGAGCGTGCGGAAAGTCCACAGTGGCCTTGAATCTCGCGGTCTGGCAGACGAGCGAGCTCCAGAGTTTCTTGCCGCTCGCAGGCACTCCCTTCCCTTTCTCAGACCACCCACCTGAGAATTGCAGGACCACCCCGAACTGGATTCAAATCGAGTCGGAAGGGTTTTTGGCGAAGAACACGATCATCGGCCATTTCAGTGTCCCACTCGCCGGAAAGTAATCTCTGTCTCCACGGTGTTCTCTCCGCTGTCGAATTCCTGCCCAGCAACCCAGCCCCTACGACACGATTAATCGCGAATTTCGGTGAATTCCGTTTGGTATGAGAGCAGAAAAGAGTCAATTGGAGTCAATGTGAACTCAGCGGAGAGATCCGGCTTCATGCCTGAGGATCTCCAGATTACTGATGAATACGATAACAATGCGAGGCAGGAACGGTGGCTGCTGGTTATTCATAGAAATGTTCCAGCAACTCCCGAGGTGTGCCGTCAAATTCCGCCCATTGCAGGTCTCCGCCGATGACCTGATCGCTGCCCGTGAAGTAAACCAACGTCTTTCCTTTCCACTCGCAGAGTTCCGCATCGGACGCGTTGCTTTCCGAAATATCTGCTGGACGGAGAGGAAGATTCTTGTGTTTGAGATTGAACGTCAGAAAAGCTCTTCCTTCAGGTGCATCTTGCCAATGCACGAGATCCTTGGAGCGCGTCACTCTCGTTTCGTACCGTTTCTTGCCCAGGCTTTGCAAATAGAGAGTCTAATAATAGCCTCCTTCATAGTAGAGCGCAGGACCTCCTACGTACTTGTCTCTGCCGTAAATCGCGTCTGGGACAGGCTGCCAACGGAGCAGGTCATCCGACACAAAATACTTGAATGTGAAGGGAGGCCAGGCAGGATCGTTGGATTCCACCAAAAGAACGAATCGTCCTTCACCACGGCATACGGCGACATTGAAGAACTTCTCCTGTGGCTCGGCTTTCAAGACGACAACCGCTTCCTTCCAGTGAACTAAATCTTGGGATGAAACCATTTCGATCTCAGTAATGTTCCACTTCTTCACATTGCCCCAATTACCAGCAAAAACGTAGACCCGATTCTGCCAAACAAAAGCCATCCCAAGACCATGCCCAGTCAGAGGCGTGGAAACAAGCTGGTCTCTTTCGACATCGCGGATTCGGACCTGATCTTCTTGAAAGCGGCTGCCTTCAGGCGAGCCGGGAAACTCCCATTGCTTCTGCCAGTTCTCCAAACGGTAAAGACGGTCTTTGAAAACGAATGGCGTCACTTCGACAAGCGGAGAGTTTAACCTGCCCTTCTTTACCAACCTGTTGACAAATTTTGAGGGCTCTTTGCCGTGCAGATTCGCGCTGCTTGCAGATCCAGCCGGGAAGAGTGTTCCCAACAGAAGCAACGAGACGCCACGGAGCAAAGTCATGGTGCTCTTGGCAGGACTAGGAAATGGGCTAACCATAATGGAGTCCTTCCTCGTAGCTTAGAAATCTGAACGGTGCCTTGCAGAATCGAAAACGAGTCGGAGGGCGATAGGCTTGCGCCATCATGCCCTTGCTCTCAAAAGATAAATGCCCCACGGTTTCAAACCAGGCGTCCTGAAAAATCCGCGACTATCCGCGGCGAGTGCCGGCTGCAGCCGGCTCACCTCCCCATCAATGGTTAACCAGTCGAATTCTTTGAATGTCTCTCTGAAGCGCAAGGTCAACTTTTCCAAGGGGTCCAGAGAGGCATTAAGCAAGACGCATGCTATGCGGCCAGGGCCGGTTTCACGAGCCCAGATCTGGACCTTCGCGAAAGATTCAACGAGAGCAGGCAAACGGTCGCGACTGAGCCATTGGCTGACTGCCTTGATCTGGGTAGCCTTGGCAAGACTGTGCATCTGCGTCCAGGGAAAGTAACCCATGACAACCACTCGACCACCAAGCTCGTTTTCGAAGGCTGTCATCGATGGTCCCAGGTCTCGACCTGAATAGTCTGTCAATTGCGCAAGCACCGCAACACCCGCAGATTGAGGATCAAGATTGTAAGCATCTTCGCGCCAGTAGAAGGATTGCCGGCAGTCACGGGACCATCCGCCAAATCTCCCATTGATGGAATGTTTCGCAAGAACCTCGATTGCGTCCCGCTCGTATCTTTGACTTGGCTGCACACCTGTCCAGCTAGCCAGACCCAGACGGTCCAGCGCATTCCATGCCGACACATCCATCAGAACCCCGCCCGCAAAGATCTGTCTTAATTCCTGAGTCTTGAATGCCAGCACCGAAGGGCCGGCAAGGATGGTGGCGACGGCACTTGTTTGACTGTAACAGAGGGGAATTCCGATTTCGCCGAGCACGTAACTCTTGCGCAGAGTTCCAACGGCATCTCCCCTTTCAAGCCACTGGCCGTCGATATTGTTCGCACTGAACGTATCTCGACTCCAGGCAGGCCACATCCCGGTAACAGGAGTGCGTCCCAGTTCTGCCTGCAACGTTCGATAGAAGCCCTTCGCCCGCTGAATCCGATGCAGCATTGGTTCGTACTCATCCAAAGGATTGTCTCGTTGCGAGAGCACATTGAAGGCCGTACCCGTAGTGCCCGCCGCCATATGAGCCGCCGCCTCGATCACCGTGGTTTCAACGCTTTTTCGAAGCAAGTCATAAGGAAAATTCTCAATCTCGGATTGGATGACTTTCACATGGGCTGGCAATCGCGAGACCTGGCGGCCAATATCGTGAGCCTTTTCAATGAGCCCCAGAAGCGACTCATCCGAATAGAATCCGCCTCCCGGGCGCCAGCGCACAACGCTCGCCTGAGGGCCAGCCAGGGTCTTGGCCCAGTTTGCAAAATCATAACCCTCGTAGAACCTGTCACCCGTCATGAAACCAAGAGGCAACCTAGGGTGCACTCGATGAACGGTTTCCTCGATGACGCCAAAGAGGTTGTTGATGGTCTCTCGGTTGTGCTGCAGCCACTGACCGCGCAACAGCAAGCGTTCTTCAAGAGAACCGGAGCTGAAAGCGGTCACCAGCGAATCCCGGGTAAGATTTCGTCCCGCTTTCTTGGAAAAACGCTGGACGCAGGGTTGGCAAAAGCATGTGTAGGTGATCGGCAGATGTCCGGCCAGACGCACATCGTCGTCAATCCAGATAAAATCGGGCGAAGCCTCGGCTAGCCCGGCGTACACCTTCCTCGTGTATTCGAGTAATTCCACCCCAGCCGGGCAATAGCTACCGCGAGATTCCCGACCCTGTGGATCGACAACGCGCTGCCAGGGCTCGTCAAGCGAGCTCTCGAGGTTCTCCTCATGATGCCCCATGGTTGCCAGGATGTTGATGCCGGCAGACATACCATCCCGTCGCACAAGCGCCATGAGTTTTGAGAGCCGATCGGCCCGTTTCAGGTTCTCTTGCGGCGTCAAGGGCGCGTGTGTCCCTGACGTGAAGAAGGCCAGTTCGTCAGCCGTCTTCGGATACTTCCGAAAAAATGCCAGCAAAGCCTGAAACCGCTGGTCTGTTAGCCACTGAGGAGGGGCGATGCGGAATGAGACGAGAGTACTGGCACTCGAATCCGCCTTCTCTGGGCGGGAAGTCACATGCAAAGCAATGGAAGAAGCGCAGCCCGCATGCTCGTGCTTTGCAAGAATTCGCGTCGGTTCATCCGGTTTGTCAGATCCTTTCTCATCGTTATCATTCCCTTAACCTGAGCTTACCCGCCGCTTGCCAATTCAGCCAGGACCTGGAATCAGGTTTCCAAAACGCACGTGGCTTCAACGGCCGGAAGCTTCGCCCTCTGTTGAGTCAGCAGTCACAGTGAAGGCAGAGCCAGCCAATAGCCAAACGGAAATCGCAAAACACTCCCCCATTTTCAAAAATCTCTAATCTTGCCGAGAATTGCCCGGCCGAAGGTCTTCGGCGCCTGGTTGGCTGTTGCTTTCAACGTAGCCCGCTCATAGCTCTGAATGGGCTTCTCGATCCGTTCCAAAAGGTAGATTTGACTTGGCTCGGTGTTGAAACGGAACTCGGCCAAGCTCCCTTCTGTGATTACCTTTCCGGAAGCGAGGTGCTGGAGTCGTGCCACGGACGACCACGGATTGACCACCACACATTCGCCACCCACGAGGCTCTGAATGTGGATGTAGCGGATGTCCCCTTTGACAGATTCGGAAGTCACCATGAAGGCGCCCGAGGCGCGAAGCGTGAATCGAGCTGTCCAGTCCTCTGGCGCCGCTGGAAAGACACGAATCTTTCCGTCGTGACTCTGCAACAACATCTCATTCAGGGTGGTCGCAAAAATTCCAGCGCTCTCCAGAAAGGGCTGAGTGATGGACTTAACAGGGACAGGGCGCTTCTCCGCAGAAACGCCGCCAAGACGAGGCCGCGCATCCCAGCCTCTAACCGGGGCGCCTTCAGACTTGTTGTGCGCATAAAACTGAAGCGTGCGCATACCCATGTCGGTGAAAAAGCCTTGAGGAAAAATCTGAAGCTGATCCGCTCTTACGGCGAGTTCTTTGACTGCAGCGTCTTTCAGACCCAATCGGGCAGCTACAACACTCTCGGGCCAGATACCGATTTCTTTTCTTTCTCCCGGCCGGTAAGTTCGAACTGCAGTCTCGAAAAGTTTAGATCCTCGGTCATTCAAGCCAACTTCACCGGAAGGGAACACCGGCGATTGGTCAGGACGAAAGACGGGGTCTGTGGCCACTTTCCCGCTGGGATAGAGTCCGCGCCCGAAAACCTCACCACGTACGGGATCCTGGTAGGTCACAAACGGGGCGAGATGCTTAAGAACATCCTCGCAAGACTTAACCAAGTCATTTTCACGGTTCAGCACACGCATCCCGCTCAGATAGGCCTTGAAACCCGCCCGGATCGTGGCAATATCCGGAGTCGCGTTACGCAGTTTCCGCTCATCCCCACCTCCAGGCGTCTCATAAGCACAACTCGAAGGGACATAGTACTTCCCGGCGCTGTCTCGCTTGAGAATGCCCAGATAGAAGCGGATATTCTCTTCCAAAAAAGGAATGGCCTGTTGCACCAGAAAGGGTTGCTGGCGCGTGTAGTCGTAGTGACGCCAAAAATCGAGAGCGATCTGCATGCCGGGTGTGAGATTACAACTCAGCGATGAGCTGCTGACCAGCTGCTCTCCTTTACGGTTGGCGATGTCAGAAAAGAAAACGCCATCAATCCCAAGGGCTATCTTGGCAGCCGCGCGGGCAGGCTCAATCATCGGGAAATAGGTGCGGTAGTAGGGCTCAGCCAGTTCAGCATGGTTGGCTGCGTGGACCGGCCAGTAAACCCCCTGTTCGTTCCAGTGGTAGTAGCGGCCCCCCCACTGGCGGATATCCTTGTTCCACAACCACAATCCGCCGCTGAACAATGGCGCATACCTTCCGCGCGAACAGGAGTTCAGTTGATAGAGGTGGAAATACCAGAGGTTCTCAAAGTAGTCCTCCGAGACCTGCAAGAAAGAGCGGTGCCAGAAGTCACTCCATTCCTGCTTATGTTCGCTTAGAACGCTTGAGTAACCCTTACGTCGAGCGGCTTGCACGTTCGTCCGCGCCTGCGCCAGAGGGTTAGCCACTTCCTCCGAAGTGACAATGGAAACATAGGTGACGTAGTCGGCTTTCTTTTGGGCTGGGCTTTCAATTCCTGCAAGGAAGGCACTCTCGCGAAACATCTTTGGCTCAAAGCCATCCACTTCGCAGTAGACAGCCACAGACATCTGGCTAAGCTGAATCTGGGTCCAAATTCCGGTGCCTTCAAAACCGGAAGTGACCCCTGCAAGGCGCTGAGAAGCATCTCCACTGTAGGTTCCCGGAGCGGTGATCAACAGATCCAAAGAACGGCTCGGCCAGCGAGACAGTTTGATCTTGCGTACCACCTCCTGAGTCAAGCTGTCCCGAACATGGCAGCAGAAGACTTTGCTTTTTGACGAGCAGAAGGATTCAATCTCAGTCGTTCCAAATGGGGTCTTCGAGCGAATGCGGGAGCAAGCTTCAAACAGCGAAAGTCTTGCCTCATAGCCTTCGAGGTAGATCCAATCGAATACCGGAAGCGACTCGATATTCAGTGCGCCACACGAGACCAGATCCGTCTGGTTTCCCGGCTCAAAACCGGGACGGTCATCCCAGGCATCGCATTTGTTGAGGGTCAGGGTAAGTCCACCGGAGGGTGTCCAGAGCATTCCTCCCAGGTCGCCGTTGCCAATAGGGAATCCTTCATATCCCTCCAGTGCCGGCGACACATAGACAATGTCGTGCTTGCTGAGGTAGGAAGCATAATCGACATCCACACCGCGCTTGCCTAGATGAATTGTTTCGTCCGCGGCATAGGTGCTGCGCGCTGAAGCAACTACCCCGGTCATGATCTGCAGAAACAATCTTCGGTCCATCCAGATACCTCCGGTTATTTCCTTACTGCCTCAAACAAGAGCGACTCTGACTGTCAGCCCGTAAGGCAAGGCGTACCCTGATGCCCTGCTCGGCCGGAGCAAAGCCTCATTGTCTTGCCCTTTCCGGCCCCAAGCCTCGGTTGGATTCGAGCGAAGAGAGCGTCAACCGGTAATCTCGCCCGGCCTTCGTCTCAAACTCGATTACTCCGTCTGGTTCTGTGCGGAACCGCACGGGCCGTCCGTCCCGCATGACCAAAATTCTTCCGGAAGAGCCACTGGCCTTAATCCGGCATCGATTTCCCTGCCGCGAGTGAATCTTGACCTACTGGGCCTGCCCGCCGTTCCAATCAACGTCGATTACAAATCCGTCACGCGCCATGAGGCCTGCCACTTTGCCAGCGGGCCAACGCGCGGGCAGAGCGGGCAGAATCCGAATCAGCCCTCCCTGGCTCTGCAACAGCATTTCCGCTATAGCTGCCGTGGTCGCCAGATTGGCCTCGACCTGGAAGACTTTTTTCCGGCCAAACCAGTTGATCGTCAGGCCCTGCCCGCGCCAGTCCGTGATCAGGCTCAGCAGGTTGTCATTCACGCAGCATCGCGCCATCTCGTCCAGCTGCGCCAGCGCCTTATCGCCCTCGAACAGTCTTGCAAACAGCGCCGTCCGCCAGGGATAGGACCAGCCGTTGGCTGAGCCCGACCCAAACTGGAGGCGATACTCCAGCAATTTTCTGGCGGCGCTGACCAGCTCCGGCGAACCCGCAGTGGTGATGCGATCGCCTGGAAAAAGTCCATAGAGCGGCGACAGGTGCCGGTGTGCGGGGTCGGCCGCCTCAACGTCCTCGGACCACTCCAGCAGCCGGCCTTCCTCGTTTACTCGTGGAGCCGGCAGGTTCTCCAATACCTTTCGCCAGCGGGTCACCTGATCGCCGTCCAGTTTTAACATCTGACTGCCGGCGATCAGATGCGTGAAGACTTCGCGGGCGATTTCCAGGTCGATGGTCGAGGAGATCGTCGTAAAGTGAGTCCACCCCTTTCGCCCCTGGATGCCGTTTTCGGGGGATGCGGACGGAAGAATGACGTATTTCCCGCCGGAGTCTTTAAAAAGATAGTCGAGGTAAAATACAGCTACTTCCTTCAAGAAGGGATAAGCGCGGCGCTTCAGAAACTCCCGGTTCCTGGTGAACTCCCAGTGACGCCAGAAATGTTGCGCCAGCCATCCGGCGTTGCCGGGCCAACTGAAGGCAATGTTGTCCGGATTGGTGAGCCCGGTCGCGTCACCCACAAGGGGAAAGAAGATGCCACGACAGCCGAACAGATTGCGCGCCGCTCTCCTGGCGTCGGGAATCCTGGCCTCGACCCAATCAAACAAGGGCTGATGCAGCTCCGCCAGATTACAAACTTCGGCCGGCCAGTAGTTCAATTCCAGGTTCAGGTCCATGTGATAGTCGCTGTCCCAGGGCGGATGGAGCTGATCTTTCCAGATGCCTTGTAGGTTCATCGGTAGCCCGCCGGGGCGCGAGCCGCTTATCAGCAAGTAACGACCGAAGTCGAACAGTTTCTCGAACAACCTAACTGAGCCGCGTTTCGTTCGAATTGTTGTTTCGATGAGTTGGACCGTGGGCGATCGGGTTCGGGATCCTCGAGCGACAAATATACGCGTCGAAACAGTCGCTGATGATCGGTTACGTGCCTCTCGCGCAGTTTTTCGAAGGCGAGCTGCACGCCAGCCAAATGCTTTTTTGACCACTCAGTCGGGTCGGCTGACTCATATCCCGTGGCCATCGCGGTCACAATCAAGACTTCGCTGGCATCCCTAATGCGAATGACATTTCCCTCGGCCATGACCTTGCCACCATTGCTGGCAACACTGGCAACCGCCGCGAACGGGAATCCCTCATTAAACGTTCCTGACATAGTCAGGAGGTTGCCGGCCGCCTGGCGTACGATCGTGCATTCGGGAAATTGAACGCGGGGGTGTGTTGGCGCGATGTCGTCCCGCTCGGTTCGGTCCAGCCTGACCTGTCCGGACATCGTTCCCGGTTGATCGGACGTGACTCGGATCACCAGGACGTTGTCCTGCGGAGCCGCAACAAAATACTCGCGACGGAACCGTACCCGTCCGATTCGATAGCTTACTTCGGCGACGCCGCTGTCCATATCGAGCTGGCGCCGATAGTCGACCGCCTCGGCCTTGTGCGAAAAATTCAACCATCGCCCAGCGGTTGAAAAGGGTTGACGTAGGCATACATTTTCCCGCCCGTCGGCATGATGTCCTTTTCCATCAGGCGACCCGCTTCCTCGAAACGGCCCGCCAGAAACAACCGGCGAAACTCCGGGAGCTTCGCGCCGACCTCAATGTTTCGACGTTCCACTGAGCGGCGCCAGAGCCGGTTATGGTTCTGGGCGATCCGATCGGTCTCTACCCCGCCCATGACCATCGCGCCCAGAAGACCGTTGCCCAGAGGAAATCCGTCTACCCACTCTCCGGCGGGTTGAGCGAAATAGAGCAGAGACCTCGTTTTGTCAAGAGGGGCCGCCGCTAAGCTGCACGGACAGAACAGAGTCAGAATAAAGAGAACCAGAAAGAGGCTCATCAGTTCACCTACGCGTTAGGCGCTTAGGGGCAACACTTGGAAGAATTGTTTCTAATGTTGACCTAAGCTATTTGTTTTCGGCTGCCCGAACGACCCAGTTTTCGGCGACCCGTCGCCGAAAACGCGTACTCGGTTATCAGCACAGGTCAAGGGCTGCGAGTGGCACTCTACGATGTTGTTGTGAGCTGTGTCGGTCAGTGAATAGAGACGATCGCGCCCAAGCGTGGCCTGCTTGAGAGGCTTGGTGTCGAGCGCGCCTTTGGAGCAACTCTTACGGTCTTCCAATTCTGCAGGGCAGCCTCATGGCAGGCCAGCAAATAGCACTGTCCCGCGGCTGATCCCCATCGCAGACCACTTCAGATTTCGAGCCGAGCGCCAAGCTGGAGGAGACGAGCAAGTTTCAACCCGGTTAGACGACCGAAGGTAGGTCCGGTCACAGGGTTAGGGTTACTGTCAAGACTGGGGTTCACGTGGTTAAACGCATTGAAGGCATGTGCGCGCCCTTGGATGGGAACTCGTTCTGTCTCCCGGAATTCCGGCTATCGACATATTGAAGGCTGCTGCACCGAGCCCGAGAAGGTAATTCCCCGCGCAATTACCAAAGATGTTGCCCGTGGGTGGTATCGCAAAACACTAGGTGTCGAAACAGTCTGCGTTGGTACGTTCCACAAACTGGCCGGTGCAAATACGATCCGTGCGGCTCCCGACACCAACATTGGCCGCATCGCTTGTCGTGTAATATAGGGTCTTGAGTAGAAGCTCATGATCCCCACGATGTGTTCAAGAATCCCTTCCCCTGCCCAAAAACGCAGCTTATGGACCCTAAGAGCCCTTACAGCACCTTTCGTGTGCTGTAAGGGTCTCACGCCGCTTGAACTCCCGTCCAACCAAACAGGCCGCCCGCATCTATTTCCTGCTTGCCCAAGTGATCTAGAAGATCCATTTGCCCGCAAACTGAATTTGTCGCGACGGGGCAGCACTGAAAATCTGGCCAAATGTAGTCGAATTCAGATTTAGAGTCGAATTAAAGGGGCCCATCGTGAAATTGGTGTGATTGGTTAGATTGAAAAATTCAGCGCGGAACTGAATCTTCCCAAGTCGGTCTGAAATCGGGAAATCGCGAAACACTGAGAAATCCAGATTGGCAAATCCAGGTCCGCGGAGGGTGTTCCTCCCCAAGGTCCCAAATCGGCAATCGGCGATTGCTACAACTCGACAATCCGGGGGAAACGCAAAAGCCGCGCGGTTGAACCAGTTCAGCCGGTCTTGGTTTGCAGGAATTGGATTACCGATCTGGTCAGGCCGCTCCCAGCCACCGTTCCCAGTATTGGCGAAGTCCGCTCCCGCTTGTACCGTGATCGGTTGCCCGCCGAAAGTTCGAAAAATGCCGTTGAGCTGCCAGTTGCCGGCCAAGGCGCTTGCGATGCCTCGTTGATTGAGGAATTGTCTCCCTTTGCCAAAAGGCACTTCCCACAGCCAACTTACCGCAAGCATATGCGGAAGGTCAAAACTCGAAACTGACTTTTCACCACGGATATTGTAAGGATTCGAAATCGAGCATCCCTCAATCCCCGCGAACCCCGAGCAGCCGGTGTCTAGTGACTTCGACCACGTGTAAGACACTAAAAAGCTCAGTCCGCGGCTCAAATGCTGCTGCGCTTTGACTTGGAGGGCGTCATACCAAGAGTAGCCGATTGTACGTCCGCCGTTTGCACCGACCCTCAACAGCGGGAATGGCACCCGGGTGCTTATAGGGAGGCCAGGCCCAGGGGTGAGTGCAGTGTTTTGTATAAACCCCGTATAGGTTCGCCTCCCCCTGCTCCCTACGTACGCAACATCGAGCGTGAGGGAATTTGTGACCTGCCGCTGAACATCGAGATTCCATCGTGTTACATAGGCATTTTTGGCTTTGGAGCTGTTAACCCGACTGCCAGCAATAAACGGAGTGGGCGGAGGAATTATGCCGGCTCCTGAAACCAAGTGTTGTGCGTCATTTGTAAAGAACGTTAGATTAAGATCCGGTTGAGGAACCCGATTGAGCCCAAAAGGCCAATTCCCTCGCAGATCCTGTGCGTTCTGCAGAAGGAAAGCCCAGTTATCGAAATTGGTTCCTGTACCCAGGCGAACCACGGTTCGGTCATTAAGTTGATATGCCAAGCCCAACCTCGGTTGCCAGTTGTCATAAACAGGATCTGTATCACCACGCTTTCCGGCCATGACGACGTTTGCCGGAAGCACGCCGCCGGGAATGCACGGCGCGGCCCTGGTCACGGCACAATCCGGTGGGGGAGTGGTGCCGGAGATGACATATAAACCCGTGTCCCAATCGAATCCGGCGAGCCGGTCCTTTTTCTCCACCGGAGGAGTTGAGTGATCCCAGCGTAGTCCGTAATTGAGCGTAAGCTTGGGGGTCACTCGGAATGAATCCTGTGCGTAGAATCCCACTATATCCATGCTCATGATGGTTCCCTGGTCACCGGCGTAGATCCGCCCACCGCTTGGATCACCCAACAAGAAGGAGGCAAAAGCCAACCCGGTATTGGCGATGTTGCTCGGATCACCTGTCTGTAAGTTGCTAAAACTCACAGCGGGACAACCGTTAATAGCGTTTGATCGGCTGTGGAACCAAATGCCGCCCCCCTTTAACGTATGCCGGCCGACGTTCTTAGTTATGTCCCCCGAGAGTTGAGTTATCCTTTCTGGGTCGAGGTTGGAACCCGAAGAAGATCCTACCGAGCCGAACCCAGTTCCGACACTCGGCATTTGGGGCATTAAGCCTCCAGCGCCCAGGAAAAAAGCTCCATCCGGCATGCCAAAACCCACGTCCTTGAACATCTGTTCCTTATCCGCAGGTTGCTGAACGAATCCCGGATTCCTCGCTTGCTGAAAGCCCGCCGTAAGATCCATTACCAACGTAGGAGAGAAGCTGTGAAGCCAGTGAACCCCCACGTTTCGCACGTTTCGTTCACCAACGCTGGGACCTGTGGGGATTGCGCCTGGAGTAAAGCTTGTCGAGTTGTTAGAGAGATATCTGCCGTAGACCATGTCGCTCGGACCGAATCGATGATCCAATCTTATGTTGAATGCATCCTGGTCCAGTCTTGCCGACTGGGTGTTTATGAAGTTAGGGAGAGCGGTACCAGGCTGCCCTGCCAGATTCGGCTCAGGAAGCCATCTCATGTATGCCACGATCGGATTCCACAAATTCCTGGGAACGATGTTGCCGGCAAAAGGCTCGCGCACAAACCCGGTCCTTGTTGCCACCAAACGCGTCAGGGGATCAACCTGACCAGCCGTCGTCTGCCGCGCAGTATAAGGGTTAAAGATTTGAAATCTAAAAACCGGCCGGCCGAGAGCGTCAGTGCCCTCTTGAGGCCCAAGCCAAGAAGCGAAGTTCCCATTCCTCTCGTCCGCAAAGGGGACTCGTGTCTGAGAATTTCCGCCACGGACAAAGCGGAATCCCTCGTATCCGCCAAAATACCACGTGTCGTGCAGATGCGGGACAGGACCTCCCACAGTGCCTCCAAATTGGTTTTGATTAAAATTCGGCCGGTTAGTTGGATCAAAAAAATTTCTCGCCTCGACTGCCTTATTTCGATTGAACTCGTACAAGGTGCCATGCAACTGTGACGTGCCCGACTTGGTGACTGCGTTCACGACACCACCCGTCACCAGGCCTGACGATGCCTGGTCATTGTTGGTTTCGACGTTGAATTCTTGAATAATGTCCACCGAGGGAGAGACCGCAAAACCGGTAAAGAAAGTTTCGGTGTCGATAATCCCATCAACATAAAAAAGGTTGGCTCGAGATGGGCGGCCATTAATAGGGGGAATAACCGTGTTACCCGATAACTGGCTTCTAGTGCTTCCAATGCCTGGAATCGTATCTTGTTTCTGATCGATAGGGCTCGCACCTGGCACAAGCAGCAACAACTCTGTAAATTGTCGCCCATTGAGCGGCAGGTCCACTACCTTGCGAGTGTCAATGATAGTACCCAGGGTGGCGCCGCCCGTTTGCAGCAGAGGCGCAGCTCCAGTAACCTCTACCGTCTGAGTAACCTCGCCCACCTCCGGTGTAAAGTTTTGCGTCGAAGACTGGTTGACGGTCAGAGTGATATTGTTCACCACCGCAACCTTAAACCCTTCGGCTATTGCCGACACGGTGTACAGACCGGGGGGAAGATTGAAAAGTCGATATTCGCCTTGGGTGTTTGTAGCTGCTTTATACTCGAGACCCGTTCCCATGTTCTTTGCCACTATCTGTGCTTGCGGCATTGCCTTGTCCTGGGGATCCGTAACCGTTCCGGTCAAGGTGGCTGTAGTGGTCACTTGCGCCTGGCTGGGTTCCTGAACACACACCAGCAAAACAAACAAGGCTCCAGCGAGAAACAACATGCGCTTGAATGTCAGATTCGGAACCATGAGAATCTCCTTTCTCGTGTCACGGGCTGATGACTGGGTTCTGTGCCTTCGGCTATCTCTACTGAACGTCGACTCAGAATTTGTATACAATTGTGCGAAGTCTACATTAACGGTGTCCCTTGTCAAGGAGAAAATCATGCCGTCGGGGCTAACAGCAAATCTATCTCCAACGTGTTCGACCTTCTAGAGTGTTTGTAAGGCTTTATTTCATAGTTTATTACAGAACTGAACGCAATGATTGAGATGAGATTTGCCGGAGCGCCAAGTCAGACCCTGTGCCGTAGCCATAGATCGGATCGCAGCATCGCGATGTCCTCTTAGGGTTGCTGGTTTTGCCCTATTGCATACAAATTGATTTTGTACTTCGGGGATTATATACGGACTCCAAAACCACCGGCGATCGCACCGCACCGCATCAGCCGAACTCCGGCACCAGCCCGTCGAAGCGCGGTTTCGACTTCGATGAATGATGAGGTCACGGCACCGCCTCTGGAATGTTTTTTGGTTCTAGGTTTACCGGTACCAAATTCCCTGCAGTGGGTATCTCGACTAGCTCCAGTTCGATGCGGGTTTAAAGTTGCTTAGCTTAGTGCTTCATTTCAAATACACTGACGCAGGTTACGGCCTAATAGTAAGCAGGTGGAACGAGCGATACAGCGCACGCTTGAAGGAACAGCCCCTGAGATCTTACGTTCCAGACTTATGCTGAGATCGCCGAAAATACGTAACCAGATTGCTGAATCGGCCTGTCGTTCATCAAGGCAAGCCTGAGACCTTATCCTCACCCGCCCGGTTTTACTTGGGTCCGATTCTTCAAGCCAGCGGATACCTGTGACAGTCGGCTGGTGGACCTGAGAACCGTCCACCAAACCCCTTGTATAACGCACGCGGAATCCGTGATCACGGACTTTGTTTCACTCTGCAACGAACAGAGTGAACCCAGTTTAACTCATAACCATCAAGACGATGTGAATCCCGGGACAAGGGCTGTTCGTTCCCCCTATCATCAAACGCACGCACCATTACAGCATGCGAACCTGGTCTTTGCGTTGACCAAGGATATTTCCAAAGCACCCATTTGTATGCCCGACCCTCTTCTTCCAGCTCGGCAGGACGCCACTCTTTGCCTTCGTCGACGCTGACCTGCACTTGAGTAACTCTGTTCTCACCAGCCCATGCCGCTCCACGAATAATATATGGACCTCTCTCAATGAGTTCACCTTCGTGGGGTCGCGCAATCTGGGATTTCACTCGCATCTTGTTTATGGGCTGCCGTTCAGAGCCCAGGCTGCGCCATTGAGTGGAAATATAACGCTCAGTCATGAAGATATTCTTATCTTCATGATCAAGAGCTTGGATATGAACGAGCCACTTTACAGAATCCATGGCGTACCATCCCGGAACGACCGCCCGAAGCGGAAAGCCATGCTCCACCGGGAGCTGGTCACCATTCATTTGATACGCAAGAAGAGTGTCCGGATGCAGGGCTTTTTCTACCGGGAGACTCCTCATATAGAAGACTGGCGCTCTGCCTAGATCCTCGACGCCGCGATCCGCACCGACCAGCCGCACACATTTAACCCCCGAACACAAGCCAGCTCGCTTTAGCAGCCTCTCCAGTGGAACGCCCGTCCAACGTGCGGTGCTTACCGCCCCTCCCCCAACTGCATTGCCTGCGCATTCCAGCGTCACAGATATCGTTTTGCTCCCTTCACGCACAAGACCGGCAAAATCCAGCTCGAGCGGGATCTTGACGCAGCCAGTAACTTTGAGTCGCCAATTTCGCTGGTTCAGGCTGGGTACGGCAAAATGATTTCGAACAAAAAACTCTCCTCTGGGAGTCTCTGGCCCGCGAAGAGCTGCAAAATCGAACTCCTCAATCTGCGGGTGAACAGACGACGGAATTCTTGAAGCTCTTAGAGCAGGCTGATGCCAAACCGACAACATAGCTAAAGACGTGCAAAAAGCACGCCGATCAATGAGCTTTGCATTCTGTCCATTGCAAAACTGGTTCATGCTGCACCCGCTACCATTTTCGAAGTGAGTCGTTCAGATAATGCGCGTCGCGACAGCATTCTGACGAAGGGTCTAGCCCGTGTCGTGGACAAAGCGCTGAGCCGCTCGGAACACTCAGCGCCTTGGCGACTGATTGATTGGTCTGCTGGATCGAGGCACCGGGTGCAAGACTGGAAGCCTCCAAGCCTGAATCAGTTCCTGCTGTCTCTTGTTAAATGAGCCGGATCCATCCGAGTATTGCACCAGCATCATTCCTTGCTTGTACATTTTAGACTGCAAATCGAACACCCTAAAGTTGGCCTGTCGGCGACTGAAGTCCCATCGAAGTTGCAACTCTTCATCGAACACCCTGTAGACGACGTTC
This sequence comes from Acidobacteriota bacterium, assembly GCA_022616615.1. Classification (GTDB taxonomy): domain Bacteria; phylum Acidobacteriota; class Terriglobia; order Versatilivoradales; family Versatilivoraceae; genus VFZK01. Next base: position 64,869 of record JAKEER010000513.1, on the reverse strand, counting down.
TTGGCATACTCAATAGTGTTTGAAAAGTAATCTACAGCTGCCGTCTGAAAAAGAGGTCGCCCTTGGTCATCTGTTTGACGCAAAATCTTGATTTCCAAACTGCCCGGGATGGTTACTTCGTAGGCTTTTCCGTCATTTCCTTTTGCAAACAAGATTTCTTTGCGCCTGACCTCGGAAAACAGGATGGGTCGGAGCGGCAAAAAAGACTGATAAAGACGTTCCAATGCGATGATCTGGTCATCATTGGTTTCTCGATTGACATAGAGAACGGAGGGTGCCACCTGTGAGCCCATCGTGCAGCCCGCTGAAGCGAAGGTGAGACCGTCGAGGGTTACTGACCCATAGTGGCCTGTTTCGATGCGGAACGTCCCCACGTTCTCGCAGTGCCCCGCCGTCGGTGGTCCATTAGACCGGCAGGGACACGGCACAGCACAAGGACAACAAACCAACCCTTCCCCCTTCACGTGCCATTCGTCCGAGAAAGGCACATGGGCTCGTTCTGAAGAATGTTCGCGCTCAACCAAGGACGCCAGTTTCTGGATTGGTAGTGACCGGGGCCACTTTTTCTTCGCTTCAGCGGCTAGACTGCTGGCTTTTGTTGTTCGACCGGTCAACAATTCGGTCCAAATCCAGTGCTCCCAGTGCTCGCTCTGAGAGGAGTCAAATTGCGCGGCTTGTTGATGTTTTGATCGAGCTTCGGCCACTCTTCCTAAGGCCAGGAGCGCAGTGCCCTGTAGGTCCAGTGTTGCCGGCTGCAACTCTGGACTCAGTTTGCTAATGTCGATCTTTTCCAGATATTGAAGCGCAGCAAAATTGTCCTGTCGCGTCAATCGGATTTGGGCAAGCTGCAAGTATAGGTCCGACAGCTGCACGCCCTTCAGGTCAGTCGTTCCTGACAACAAGGTCGCTGCCCTTTCGAGTTGTGCCTGCGCGTCATCAAGCATCTGATGCTGTATGAACAAAATACCAAGCCGATACAGGACCCAAGGATTGCCTGAGTGAAGTCTTGCCAGCTGAAGGGAATGGGTGCGTGCCTTGGTTCGTTGCTTTAACTGAAGTTCAACCGCTATCAACGCAAAGAGTTTTTCTGCGTTTTTGGGATCGGTTCTGACCGCCGCAAGCAGAAGTGGGCGTGCCTGTGCATATTTCGACTTCGAAACTAAGATGAGCCCCAGGCCGTATTGGCTTGCCCCTGACGCATCGCCGAGCGTAGCGGCTGTCTGCAAAGCTTTGGCTGCCGAGCTGAAGTCGCCTTCCTGGAGGTGAATGGTACCGAGTTTAAGATGGCTAGCCAAATGCCCAGGATCGAGCTTGAGCGCCTTCAGTAATGCTTGCTTTGCAGACTCCTTGGAACCCTGTTGCTCGTAAATGGTTCCTAGAAGGTAATAAGCGGGTGCATACTTAGAATCCCTCTCGATGACTTGGAGGCAAAGCGTTAGAGCTTCATCCAGACGCGTCTGATTTAGAGCTGACTCCGCTTTCCGCAGATCCTCGATGGAGCGAGAATCTCGTGCACCGCCCACAGTCAAGGCGAGAACACCGACCAATAGCAGAAAACTCGGAATTACTGTTCGCACCAGAGTTCTATTCAGAAGAGAAACCAGAAATCGATGTCTTGACGATCCTGGCGGCACAGATGCATGCTCCACCAGATCCTTGGCGAGTAGTGATGAAGGTGAGGATGCCACTGAGAATCAAGGCGCCGATTCGGGATTGGCCTGAGTAGCAGTCCGCTGTGACTCCGATCCTAAGGACTCTGGAGACTTTTTGAGAAGCCGTTCGAGTTCCTGCCCTGCTTCAACATGATCGGGATTGAGTTCCAACACGCGCCGAAGATGACTGAGTGCGCGCGCGCCCTCACCTGAGGACTCAAGCGCAAGCGCCAACAAAAAGTGAGAATCCACGTGATGAGGCATGATCCGAACTGCTTCCTTCAGCTCCCTGATCGCACTTGGCTCATCTCCCTGATCTCTCATCACGCGACCTAGGAAATATCGAGCTTCACCATGATCCGGCTTCACAGCAAGAACCTTCTTCAACTCAGAGGCAGCCGCCTCATAAGAAGAACTTCCAGCCAGCGCGAGGCCCAAGTTAAAACGGGCTTCCAGGTAGTCAGGCTGCTGCTGCACCGCCAGTCGGAACTGGTCGATCGCGTTTTCCAGATTCCCACTCCGACCATAGGCTAATCCTAGATTCAAATGGGCTTCAGCATAAACGGGTCTTAGGCTGACGGCTTCTTGGAGCGCTACAATGGCGCGTTTAAGATCGCCTGTTCCGGAAAGCAAGGCACCTAAGTTATGGTGAGCTTCCGCATAGCTTGGTTTCAGCTGGACTGCTCTCTGAAACTCTCGTGTTGCCTCTTCTACGTTCCCCTGTTGGGCAAGGACGACTCCTAAATTGTTGTGTGCCTCGGCAAAGTCGTCTTTGAGCCGTACGGCCAGTTGAAACGCATTTTTGGCGTCCACTGCATTCCCAATCTGCCTTAACCCCAATCCCAGATTATAGTGAGCGTCGGCATCCCTGGGCTCAAGTTTGACTGCATCCCGCAATTCCAGGATTGCTCTTTCGAAATCGCCTTTCTGCAGATACTCAATTCCCAGGTCCTTGTGCTTCAGAGTTTCAATCCGGTTTCGTGATTGTTGGCGAAGACGCTCTGACTCGCGAAATTCAGCCGCCGCTGATGCCTCTTCGCCTGCCTTTCTAAGGGTTCTCCCAAGAAGATAGCGAACTTCAGGGGAATTTGGATTGAGCCGGGCAGCCTCGCGAAATTCAAACACGGCCGCCTCCAGCCGGCCAACTCGTTCCAGCGTCTGAGCCAACTCAACATGCGCCTCTGCGTGGTTGGGCCGAAGCCTCACCGCTGCCTGCAACTCTTGGAGAGCCGCGTCATACTGATTCAGTCGACGAAGCAACTTGCCGAGACCGTAATGTGCCTCAGCAAAACTCGGCTTTAGCGTTAGCGCCTGTCGAAACTCGGATTCCGCTTCTTCTGATCTCCCCTTTACGTCCAAGGTGAGCGCCAAGGCATAGTGAGCCTGGGCATAATTCGGCTTCAGAGTTAGCGCATTGCGCAGGGCCATCTCGGCATCCTGATGATTGTCCTGCTGCATGAGCGATGCTCCCAGATTGTAATTGGCCTCGACGAAATCAGGCTTCAAGGAAAGAGCCGAACGGAAGTGATCCACAGCGCTCTGCAATTCGCCTTTTCCTTGTAGCAGTAAACCAAGATCATTGTGGGCTTCGGCAAAGTTCGGCTTATGATGGAGGGCCATTTGCAACTCTAGCAGCGCTCCATCCAAATCCTGCTTCCGCTGTAGCGCCAAGGCCAGGTTGTAGTGGACTAAAGCATCCGTCGGATCCCTGCTGAGCGAGTGCCGGTACTGTCGAATAGACCCTTCAATATCTCCCTTTTCCCACAACTCCAAAGCTTGATTGTTATGTACCCGCGCTCTGTCACGCTCCAGTTGTGCCTTTCGCAGCATCTCAGCCGTCTTAAGCTCCTTCTCAGTGCCCTCTCGAAACACGTCCAAATGCCTTTTACTCGACTGCTTGGGATGTCTGGAGCGAGACTCTTCTTTCTGCTTGGCCGAAATGTCTTCCAGGGCTTTGCGAGCCTCTCTGTAATCCGGCCGCAATCGAAGAGCCTGCTCATATTCACCCATGGCCGCTTCCAAATCTCCATTCAGTTCCAAGGCACGCCCTAGGTTGAGGTAGATCTTTGGATTTTCAGGCTGATGCTTCGACGCCTTGCGGAATTCAGGAATAGCCGTTTTGAAATCGCCTTTGGCAGCCAATACGAGACCAAGATTGTAGCGGGCAATGGGAGAGTCGGGATCTAGCTCCGCGGCCTTCCGCATCTTGGCCTCGGCTTCTTCCAATTGCATTTTCTGCAATAATTCCACGCCGGCATTACTCAGGTGCCTGGCCTCGGTCGCTCTCTCCGCATGCTGACGCAGGAGCTCTGATTTTTGGATTTCAATCCTGGCGGCCTCGGCATCGCCCTTAAGGGCGAGTGCCTGCCCTAGAACGTTGTAGGCCTCCCGGAAATCAGGTTTGAGCTCAGTGGCCTTGCGAAGCTCCACAATAGACTGATCCAACTCTTTCCTTCTCATCAGCAAAAGACCGAGCTGGAGGCGGGCCTCGGCATAATCCCGCTTATGCTTCAATGCAAAACGGAAGGCTTCGATGGCCTCATCCGATGCCCCCTTCTGCTTCAGCACAAGACCCATCGAATAGTACGCTTCCGGATAGTTGGGATTCAGTTCAAGAGCAGACTTGAACTCCGCCAGGGAGCCATCGCGATCCCCTAGAGCCGCCAAGGCAATAGCCAGGTTCTTATGGGCTTCAGGAAAATTGGGCTTATACTTAATAGCCTTTTTAAACTCCGCACTAGCCGCTTGATAATCTTCTCTTTGCGGCCAGCCAGCTAGCAATACCCCAAGGTGATGATGAGCTTCAGCACTCTCTGGCTTGATCTCGAGCGCTCGCAAGAGCTTGGCTTTCGAATTTTCCAAGTCGCCTTTTTGGCCATAGGTGAGAGCTAAATTGTAATGAGCTTCGAAATCATTAGGGTTCAACTGTAAGGCCATATGAAATTCGGAAATTGAACCGATTACGTCGCCAGTCTCGCGCAAGGCAACACCTAACCCCACATGGGCTGGCAACGAACCAGGATTAAGCATCAGGGCCGACCGGAACTCCTGAATGGCGCCCCTAAGGTTTTTGGCCTTGAGTTGAAGGTAGGCTTGGCGCTCGTGTTCCTGAGCTAAAACTAATTTGCCTGGCGCTTCCGCCATGGCAACAAAAAACACCTGTGCTCCACCCCATATGGTCAGAAACAGCAACCCCACTAGTGAGGAACACAGGTGCTTTGACATACTCCCACTCCAATTGGAATCTACACCATGGTGACCATCTATCTACCGGAGTATCATCACATAGGTTTACCTTTCAAAACTTTCTTGTCGCACCTCAACAAGGCCACGAATGCCTCCTGTCCTGACCTCATTGGCAACCCCATCCCTGTTACCTGTTTGTATACAATTATTGATTGTACTCCTCGAACATTTCTTGTCAACTACGAAACTCAACAATCTGGAAGTCCTTATTGAGAGACGGAGACGGTAGTGCAGGCTCTGATCCTTTGCATTAGAAGGTTGTCAACAATTTTTGTTGGACAGTGTGATTAGCATCGTATACAGTTCCTACCTGTGAAAGAGGACCACCAGATCGAACAATTTCGCTCCCATTTGTATGCGGAGATTCTCGGTAAGATCATTAGTGGCGAATATCCACCTGGGTCGAGGCTGGTCGAAGAAGACCTGGCATCTGCGCACGACGTTAGCCGCACTCCCATTCGAGAGGTTTTGTTTGCATTGGAGCGGGATGGCTTAGTCAACCGTGTGAAAAATCAAGGGGCGAAGGTAGTCGCGTTCACAGCGGACGATGTGGAAGAGATCTATGAGATACGAAAAGCCCTGGAAAGCCTTGCCGTTCGTAGAGCTGTTCCCAATCTGAAGCTGAATGACCTTCTTGAGTTTGAACGGGAATTGGAAAAGCTCAACAGCCACACGGGGGCCAAATGGAATGATCAGCAGGCTGAGGTTGACTTCCGGCTGCACCGTCTGATAGTGCGGTATTCCGGAAATAGGCGCCTGATCTCTTACCTGGAAAACATTTCTCTTCTCATTCACTCTCTGCGGTTGGTCGGATATCGCGAGGACCGGCATGCTCGGCGTGCAGGTGAAGAGCATCTTGGTATTGTGAAAGCGCTGAAGGCGCGCGACGCAAAGCTTGCAGAAGAACTGCTTGCCAGCCACATTGACACCAGCAAGAGGAATGCGATTGAGCTGTTTTCGCGGATTGATGAAATCGAGAAGAAAAGGATCAGGTTGAAGCCTCGTATTGCGGCAGGTTCTGTTCCCACCTGACACAGGAGACCTGACTTTGTTAGCAAAGGCCTTGGTTGCTCTGCTGGATTGCGTCGAATCGCCTTTCTGGACCGATACATCTTTGGAAGCGGAAACTCTCATGGACGCGGCCGAGGTTGTACTTGTCTGCCTGAAAGCAGCGGATGGGACCGCATCCGAACTTCTAAAGCAAAGTGACGCGGTTATAGTATCGCATTCCCCAAGAATGCAGGCAGAACTCCTCGATCAGCTCACGAACGCAAAGGTGATTGTTCGGAATGGTGTGGGGTTCGACAATGTTGACCTGGAAGCAGCTCACCGATTAGGCATTCCCGTGTGTCATGTTCCTGACTACGGCACGGAAGAGGTTGCAGACCACACCCTGATGTTGACACTGTGCCTGGAGCGAAAGCTGGCTTCCGTCTTAAAGGAAGTTGGGCAGGGTGGGTGGTCGTGGCAAGCAGCTGGAGAAGTCCGCAGATTGCGTGGCTTGAAATTTGGGATTATCGGCTGCGGAAGGATTGGGACCGCGACGGCGCTGCGCGCTAAGGCATTCGGATACTCTGTTCAATTTTTCGACCCCTATGTCTCCAATGGCTATGAGAAGGCACTAGGCATTGATCGTGTTAGAACCCTCGATCATTTGCTTGGTTCTTCAGACGTCATTTCATTGCATACTCCCCTGACTCCTGAAACCGTTGGCATGCTAGACTCCCGTGCATTCTCGATCATCAAGCCTGGAGCTCTCTTGATCAATACCGCACGAGGACCGATTGTGAACGAGGATGCCCTTGTTCAAGCACTACGTGGCCGGATACTCGGAGGTGTTGGGTTGGATGTCTTGGAGCGAGAGCCGCAACTTGATCCCGATCTCCTTCAATTTCCAAACTGTTTGATCACTCCCCATTCTGCGTTCTATTCATCTGCGGCACTGTGCGAGATGCGGACGACAGCCTGCCAGATTGTCAGCCGCATCCTCGAGGGGAAATTACCCATCAACGTTGTAAACGGTGTCAACGCGTCTGATCCCAAGCTACGGAATGCCATTCCGCTGAGTTCTTGCTGGATGCAAGAAGATAACCAACGGCCGCGAGAAGGTTTGCGAACGTTGTGATGGGGGATTGTGAGCCTTTTGAGATTAGTTTGCCTCAATTCGGAAGTCTGTTATGCGTAAGTCGTCGAACCCATCTTCCCTCCGACTCCTGCTTTTCGTGCTCTGTTCTTTCGCTTGGCTGCCTGAGGGCAATGCCCAGGACACGAAGGGTGCTGAGTTTTTCGAGAAGCAGGTTCGCCCGTTGCTGGCGAAGCACTGTTACGCTTGTCATTCAAGTGCCAGCCAGCCGGTCATGGGTGGGCTGAAACTCGACAGTGAAGCGGGCTTGCGTGAAGGGGGCAGCCGTGGGAAAGCGATCGTGCCTGGAGAACCACAAAGAAGCCTGCTTGTCACGGCTGTCAACTACAATGATGATCGTCTTCGTATGCCTCCAACCGGTAAGTTGGCGGACGATGAAATTTCGACCCTGATTTCCTGGATTAAGATGGGCGCGCCCTGGGGCACCGCACCGCCAGCCTCCGCGGATGGGGACGCTAATTCCACCGTCAATTCTTTCTGGGCCTTTCAGAGTCCGAAAGAGCCTGCCATTCCCCAGGTCAAGCAACAAGGATGGGTAAAAACTCCTCTGGATGCATTCATCTTGGCAGCGCTTGAAGCGAAAGGGCTAACACCTGCGTCGGCAGCTGATAAACGTACCTTGATACGTAGGGCGACATTTGATCTCACTGGCATGCCTCCTACCCCTGAAGAGGTCCAGGCATTCCTGGCCGATGATTCGCCGGATGCGTTTACCCGCCTGGTGGATCGTCTGCTAGCCTCGCCACGTTATGGCGAGCGGTGGGGACGGCACTGGCTGGATGTGGCTCGCTACGCCGACTCTAACGGATTGGATGAAAACCTGGTCTACAAGAACGCGTATCGGTATCGCGATTACGTCATCAACGCCTTTAATAAGGACAAGCCATATAACCAGTTTATCCTCGAACAGCTGGCAGGTGACCTCCTGCCAAGAGCCCACGACGAAGCCACGATCTACGAGCGCCAGACTGCCACCGGGTTTCTTTCGCTGGGCGCGAAGATGCTCGCCGAGGATGATCCTGTGAAGATGCAGATGGACATCATTGACGAACAGATCGACACCATGAGCCGTGCTTTTATGGCGCTGACCGTCGGTTGTGCCCGCTGTCATGATCACAAATTCGATCCCATTCCGACGGCCGACTACTATTCACTGGCGGGGATCTTCAAAAGTTCGAAGACGCTGGAGAATTTTAAGGTTGTCGCAAAGTGGCATGAACATGTTCTGGCTCCAAAGCAAGACCAAGACCGGCTCGAAGCACACAACAAGAGGATCGAAGCCCAGCAGAAACAAATCAGTCGGCTCTCTAGGCCAGCCGATAGGGAGATCTCTGACACGGCCCGTCGCAAAGTCGAAACCTATTTATTGGCGGCTACTGACCTCTTGCGGTATGAGTCCATGAAGCTTCAATCGGTGCTTGGAGATTCGGAGAAAGCGGACAAATCTGGCCTGTTGACTGTTAGTGCGATCGATTTCTTGCGAGGAAACGTCGATAAGAAATTCAAGCAAGACGCAGACGATCCCCGCGTGCTGGTTGATACGAAAACAGCTCCCTATTTTGTGGAATACGAGGTCGCCCTACCCGAGGATGGAAATTATCAACTGGAAATTCGTCGGGCCTCTCCCCAGTTCCACACACTCGACATCAGGATCAATGGGGTGCTGGTTCAGGCAGGTACACCCCCCGAGATCAACCGTACCTCCTCTCCAGATGCCCAGCTGTGGACGGCGATCGGAATCTTTCCGTTTCGGCAAGGCCAGAACACCGTCCGACTGGAGATTGACGGGCCGTTCCCTTATTTCGACCAGCTGCTCGTGGCTCCGAATCCGCTGGCGGTGGGCGCCGTCGTTCCAAAAACCTCCGTGCAGCTTGCAGTCGACTATGGAATCAATCCAGATATTCTCTTGCAGTGGACTGAGTATCTACGCCGATCGCGGGGTGCCCCCGCCTCGGTCCTCTACGCCTGGCATGCTTTTGGAACACCGGCCTATGATTCGCTGGCGGAGTGGACCTCGCCGGTGGCCCGTCTATTCGATGGGCTCAAGCCCTCGACCCGACAAGAACTGGCGGCTTTCTACCAGAGCCTCTTCGATCGCGCCGACGGTGCTTGGAGGGCTCTCCATCCTGAAGGGTCAACAGATGACAAAGCGGAAGACAACGACACGAACCTCAGGAGCGGTAACGACAAGGACGAGAAACTGGCTGATCCAGCTCTGGAAGCGCTTAGACAGGTGCTTTATGAAGAATTTGGACCTTGTCGAGCCCCCTCAAAGTCCGAACGATATTATTCCGTCGAAACGAGAGTGGAAATCGACCGGCTCAAAAAAGAGCTTAAGGCTTTACAAGAATCTACTCCGCAGTTTCCACGTGCAATGGGGGTGACTGAGGGAGAAATCGGTGACCTGCCCATTCACATTCGGGGTAGTCATCTCACCCTTGGCGATCGTGTTCCTCGACGGTTTCTCAGAGTGATCGCGGGAGAAAATCAAACGCCCATTGATACCAACCACAGCGGGCGGTTGGATCTGGCCCAGTGGCTCACTCGAGAAGATCATCCCTTGACCAGTCGTGTCATGGTGAACCGAATCTGGCGATGGCACTTCGGAAGAGGAATTGTTCCGTCCACTGACAACTTTGGCAGACTTGGCGAGCCACCGACGAACCTGCCGTTACTCGACTGGTTGGCGCGGCGCTTCATTCAGGAGAAGTGGTCCATCAAGGCAATGCACCGCGTCATCATCCTCTCTAGTACCTATCAGATGAGCACGGCCTGGGATGAGAAGGGGGCTGAAGTGGACCCGGAAAACAAGCTGTTTTGGCGAATGGATCGGCGGCGGCTTGAAGCTGAGGAGATTCGCGACGCCATTATCGCTGTTGGTGAGGGGCTCGACTTGACCATGGGTGGCTCCATGCTCACTTTCAAAGAACGAGAATACGTCACCAGCATAAAGAGCCATGACAAAACCAACTATGACGCCAACCGCCGATCCATCTATCTTCCCATCATTCGGAGTTCCCTCTACGACGTCTTCCAAGCCTTTGACTTCGGTGATCCGAGTGTTCTGAACGGAGATCGCCAAAGCACTGTGGTGGCGCCGCAAGCATTGTTCATGATGAACGGTTCGGTGGTGCTCAGGGAAACCGGGAAAATGGCCGCGAACTTGGTTAAGCGGCCAGAGCTCGATGACAGGGGTCGCGTCCGGCAGGCCTACATGCTGGCTTTCGGCCGCCTACCCAACGCCAGCGAGGTGGATCGAGCTCTTGCCTTTGTTGGGCGTATGGAAGCGGCGCTCGACGGCGGCCAACTAAACTTCGAGGAACGCCGATTGAGGGCGTGGCAGAGTCTCTGCCACACACTTGTGGCCTCGAATGAGTTTGTTTATGTGAATTAGGCGATAGAGGATCGAGGGAGGAAACCTGTGAGACCTGCTTCCATTCGGCATTGGAATTCGTTTTGGAATCATGCTCTTTCACGGCGAGAAATGCTCCGGACCAGCAGCGCTGGATTCGGCGGATTGGCTCTGGCTGTGCTACTCGGTGAGGAGGCTGCTGCGGCTCAAATCACTGCCAGGGTCGATTCTGGCGCAGCAGCTGATCCACTGGCGCCTCGGCCTCCGCACTTCGCCCCTCGGGCCAAACGAGTTATTTTTCTTTTCATGCATGGCGGCCCCTCGCAAGTCGACACCTTCGATTACAAACCACTCCTTCAACGCGACCACGGAAAACCACTTCCTTTTAAACGTCCGAGAGTCGTTTCGAGTGAGACGTTCAATTTGCTCAAATCCCCCTGGGAGTTCAAGCAGCATGGCGAGAGTGGCATCTGGGTCAGCGAACTGTTTCCGCACATCGCGAAGTGCGTGGACGATCTCTGTGTGATCAATTCGATGTATGGTTCCAACTCCCGTCATGGTGGGGCGCTGCTGGAACTCCACACGGGCAGTGATACTTTTGTTCGTCCAAGTATGGGTTCTTGGATCAACTATGGCCTGGGGAGCGAAAATCAAAACATGCCCGGCTTTATCACCATCTGCCCCACTTTAACTCACGGTGGTGCGAACAATTGGAGTTCAGCCTTTCTGCCGGCGGCCTTCCAAGGCACCCCCGTCGGCAACGCCGGCATCCCTGCCATACAAGCGAAGATCCCCTTTATCACGAATCACGAGACACCGCGAAACATCCAGCGTCTGGAGCTGAATTTGCTTCAGGAGATGAACCGCGAGCATTTGGCCGAGTCCGGTCCGGATCAGGCGCTCGAGGGACGCATCGAGTCGTTTGAATTGGCCTTTCGTATGCAAACGACGGCACCGGACCTGCAGGATCTGTCACGCGAGTCGCCAGCGACGCTCCGGCTCTATGGCATTGATAATCCTGTCACCGAGAACTTCGGTCGGCAGTGCTTGATGGCCCGACGTTTGTCCGAGCAGGGCGTTCGGTTTGTTCAGGTGACGCACAGCTATAAGTGGGATCAGCACTCCGATTTGCGGAAAGGGCATTCTGGTAACGCGATGGAAGTTGACCACCCCATTGCGGGTCTGTTGAAGGATCTCAAAGGAAGAGGCCTGCTGAAGGATACGCTCGTTCTGTGGGGTGGCGAGTTCGGTAGGACGCCAACCGCACAAGGCTCAGACGGCCGCGACCATAATCCCGAGGGTTTCACCATGTGGCTGGCCGGCGGCGGAGTGAAAGCTGGATTCAAGTACGGCGCGACCGATGACTACGGCTACTATTCGGTGGAAAACAAGGTACACTTCCACGATCTTCACGCGACCCTATTGCACTTGCTGGGCCTTGACCATGAGCGGCTCACCTATCGCTACGCGGGACGGAACTTCCGATTGACCGATGTTCATGGCAAGGTCGTGAAAGACATCTTTGCTTGAGCGTCTCGGCCGGAGTCGCTGATCGTCCTTTCAAAAGAAAAGTTGACCGTGTCATGGGACTACGAACAGCTACGCGGCTTTTGCGTTCTCACCCGGGGAAACCGCCGCAAATCGGAGTTGCGACTCCCGTTGTGAGAACATCAAGCCCAACACTAATTGGATTCTGTTGACTGATCCCCGTTGTAGCTGGCGATAACAGCACCTGTCAACATTTAAACCGATAAGGCCTGCCGTGTCCGAAACTTCAATAGTTGGAGTGGCAGTACGGTAGGGGGTGATATGGACTTTTAGCGAGCATGCCGTTTCCAAGTCGCTCAGTTCTTGGGTTGCCGATCACCCGCCCTTCTCTCCAGGGAGGGAAGTCGTCTTGGGTGAAGTGGGTAGTTTGCTCAACGAACTTGCGCTAGTCAGTCCTGTCTAGGTCCAGTTCATTCGAGTGTCCGGGCACTTCAGTCAGGTTCCTTGATGGTCAATACTTGATTCACAGGGACATTGGAGAGCTTTATGCGCTCTCCGCTGGGCCAAGCCACCAATATTTCAGTGACGATCTTTGCCTTGCCTAATCCGAAATGCACTCTTCGATCACTCGACGAGAGGTAACTGCAACCTGCGCGGACCTCTCTGGTCTGTGTTCCCTGAGCCGTGGTAACCGAAATCCGCGCGCCAATCGCTTCTCGGTTGTGATCACTTCCGATACAACGAATCAAAATCCAATTGTTCTTGGACCCGTCTCGGTTCATCAGTACGTTGAGCCTGTCATCCAAGTTGGAAATCACGACGTCGATACGCCCGTCGTTGTCGAGGTCACCAAACGCGGCGCCTCTTCCGACATGCCCACCGTGATTGAGGCGAGAGGAAAGGTTAAGAAACCGGCCGTCTCCAAGGTTGCGATAGCAGAGATCGCGCTGGCGATAGCCGATTTCGTTTTTCAAGCGATCAATTTGTGGATACAAGTGGCCGTTGACCACAAAGAGATCCTTGAGCCCATCGTTGTCGAAGTCGACAAAACCAACGCCCCAGCTCATATAAGGGTAACTGTCGCGCTGACTGCCCCGAGTCGTTGAGTCTTTGAACGTCCCATTCCGTTCGTTGTGATAGAGGGTATTGGTGTCGCGGGCAAAGTTGGTTACGATCAGGTCCAGATATCCGTCGTTGTCATAATCGGCAAAGTCGGTTCCCATGCTAGCTTGTGCATTGCCATCTTCGTTGTAGGCAACGCCTGAGAGTAGTGCCACTTCCTTAAACTTCCCTTCGCCCTGGTTTTGAAGCAGATAATTGGCCTTTGAGTCATTGGCTACAAAGATGTCGAGATCGCTATCATTGTCATAATCCGCAGCACATGCCCCTAAGCCATAGCTGGGCTGGGTCTTCAGTCCTCGGAGTTCCGTTTCATCCGAGAAGGTCCCATTCCCACTATTCCTAAAAAAAACGTTCGCGGCGGGTCTCAACCCTCGAGGACCGCAAGCAACGTCGATTCCAAGATACTTGCAGTTTTCACCGCTCCCCGGTTCGGGAGCTTTGTTGAAATCGAAATCAACATAATTGACCACGTACAGATCCAGCCAGCCATCCTTGTCAAAGTCCCCCCAGACAGAGCCCGTACTCCATCCGACATGGTCCGTTCCCGAAGACCGACTCACGTCGCTGAACCTGCCATTTCTGTTGTTACGGTACAACGCGTTTCGCCCGAGTTTTGTAACATACAAGTCCGCAAACCCATCTCCGTCAAAGTCCGCTACCGAGCATCCCATTCCCCAGTCAGAAGCACTTGCCACTCCCGCGATCACTGTGACGTCAGAGAATCGGCCATTGCGCTCATTTCGATAAAGCCGATTTCCGAAGCCTGGCTTGTTTGCCAAATAAGACTGAACGTCCGAACCATTGACGACATAGACATCCAAGTATCCATCGTTGTCAAAGTCGATGAGACAAACGCCTCCCGTCATTGTTTCCACAAGGTACTTCTTCTCAGAGGAACCCGATCGAACCATTATGTTGAAACCTGCAGAGCTGGCTATGTCCTCAAAAGCGGGCTCGACGCCGGTCGAAGTCACTCGTGACACAAAAAAGACAAAGAAGAGAAAAAACCGAAGGCTGTGATTCACGGAAGGACAAACACTTGATACTTACGTTCAGGAATTTTCGATTGAATACTCTGAAACAACGTCATCTCTTTCTCAGCCAGCTCCCTCTGGCCCATGCTTGCGTAGATCTGACTCATCTGGTAATGGGGCTGAGCGAAGTCGGCATCACAGTCTGCTGCTTTTCGGCTGTATTCGAGAGCGCCTTGATGGTCCCGTTGCTCCAGCTTCCCTTTGGCCAGTTGGTAGAAAGCAAAACAAAACCTGCTGTCGAGCTTTGTGGTCCTCTCCAAATAGGACCGCGACTTCTCCGAGTTGCCGAGATAGGAATGAACCAGCCCTAGCAGGTAACAGGTCTTAGGGTTATTCGAGTCCAGCTTCTCCGCTTTCTCCAAATAACTGAGCGCGAGGGGGTGCTGACCGGATTCCAAATAGGAACTGCCTAAGAGCAAATGAGCTTGGCTGCTTGACGGATCCAATCTCACTAACCGGCTGAACTCTGCGCGTGCGGCTTCGAGTTCGCCGGTCAGTTGATAGGCGATCCCCAAAGTTGTGATCAGGTTCTGTGACTTGGGAAAGAGAGCGAGAGCTTTCTGAAATACAGCGATGGCTTCAGCCGTTGACTCCCTCTTCAGCAGGACAAGCGCCAGGTTGTAGTAGGCATCATGGTTCTTGGGATCCAGCTCAATCGCTCGGCGGAAGGAAGTCTCCGCTTCGACTTGTTCGCCCATTTTGGAGAGAGTGGCTCCAACGAGGTTGAGAGCTTCCGGGGTATTGTGCAGATTCGGCAACCCTTTGAGAACCATTAGACATTCCTGGAACTGACTGGAGCGAAAATACGCCTGTGCGAGGCCGAGCTGAGCTTCGAGCCTCTGAGGCTCGATTCCAGTCGCTCGCTGGAAGGCTTCCATCGCCTTCTTCTGATCTCCCTGGCGAGTCAAAAGAATTCCCAGGCCCAACCATGCTTCTCCCGCGAGTTCATTCTTTTGAGCCGATGAGACAGCCTTCTCGAGATGCCTTCGAGCACGATTCTCATTTCCTATCTGGAGATAGGAACTTCCCAACATCGTGTCAATTTCGGCTGTCCTGATGTCGAAGGGAGCTTTGACGCGCTCCAGGTGGGAGACTGCCTTGTTGAACTCGCCTGTTTGGAAATAAACGCGCCCTAGCCAGGTTTGGATCTCGGTTGATACTGGATCTAACCTCAGCAATGCTTGCAACTCGCCGATGGCCTGCTTCGCCTGCCCCGATCTGATCAGGTGAAGACTCAGATTGTCCACTGCCTCAGAATAGCCGGGTCGCAGTGTCACTGCTTTTTTGAAATTGGCCACGGCCTTATCGGAGTGGCCTTGGCGGGCGTAAATTGCGCCGAGTAGATTATAGGCTTCCGGAATGTCGGAACGTGCTTTCAGTACTTCATCCAGGGCCCGCTGCGCGGATTCCAGGTCTCCCATCAAGAACGCCCGTTGAGCCTTCTCGTAGGTTTCCTGTAGAACCGTTGGGTTTGCCTTTTGGCCGAAGCCAGAGGACTGAAGGTAGACAAGTATCAAGATTAGTGCTGCGGCGACGGAACACAAGGGGAGCTCTTCTTGATGAAAACCCAGATTCGCTTTGAACGCCAATTCGGCATAGCCACCATTGTTGCGGCTGTCCAAATCAGTGTGGCAAGGGTCTCAGAGCTCTTATTCCGTTACTTCACCCTGGACTGCGAAGGGTGGAGACTGACTTCAGCCTGAGACGGGTAAGCTGACTGGCGCACCAGCAGCGTAAGCAGTCCAGAAACCACTAGCGATAAGCTCAGAAAGACAAATCCAGGAACGAAGCTTTGAGTGCGATCACGGAGCATTCCGACCAGATATGGTCCCACAAAGCCGCCCAGATTAGCCATTCCGTTCACAACTCCAAGCGCAATTCCGGCGGAGTGGCGTGGCAGGACTTCTGTCAGCAAAGCCCACATCGGGCCAATGGCCGCATAGACACCACCGCCGGTGGCACACAAGAACAGAAGCGAAAGCCCAGGAAATGTGCCGCCCCACAGAGCTCCGAGCATCAGGCAGAGTCCAGCGACAACACAAGGAATCGCGACATGGAACCTGCGCTCACGCTTCAAGTCTGAGTGTCTAGAGTTGTAGACGCTTCCGAAGCATGCTGCCAAATAGGGCAAGGCCGACAGGATTCCGACGACCATGTTGTTGGAAGAGCGAAAGGAATGAATCGCCGTAGGCAGCCACATGAGCAGTCCATACGCTCCGCACGCAAAGCAAATATCGAGAACAATGAAAAGCAAGATATTCGAGTCCGACAGAACGCCCCGGAGTCCTTTGGACTCATGACGATCGATAGGCTCTTTCTCGTGCTGCAATGCCTGTTTTAGATACAGCCGCTCTTGATCCTTGACCCACGGCGCTTCTGCCGGACTATCCTTGACGGCCCACAACCAGAGTTGGGCAAAAACGACCGGTAGCAGCCCCTCAGCGACAAACATGACTCGCCAGCTGTAGTGGTCGAGCAGCCACCCTGAGATCGGGTTGGAAACGACGATCGCTACCGGCTGGCACAAGACCCAGTATCCGCCGGCGCGGGCTCTCTCCTCGCGAGGAAACCAATTCGACAGCAACACCATTGTCGCCGGCCATACTCCTCCTTCGGCCAATCCTAAACAGAAGCGATACACCAGGAGTTCCTCGACCGACCGAGCCAAGCCGCACAACGTCGCAAAGGCTCCCCAAGCCAGTAGCGCCCAGAAGATGTATTTTCTCGCGCTCCACCTTTGGGCGAGGTGGCCGCCCGGAATCTGGAAAATGAAATACCCGAAGAAAAACACTCCAGCTGCAATTCCGGCGTACTGAGAGCTCAAGCTGAGGTCTGCCTGCAAAGCGGGGATGGCTAGTGAGAAGTTGGTCCTGTCAATGTAGGCGATCGTGTACATCACGAAAGCGGCAGGAATAATGCGGCGCCACCGGTTCATTTTTTGGCTATTTTACCTTTGTCTTTTCCTGGGCGACCATGGAGGAAGTGCCGCGCAAAGCGAAGCTGCTCAGGGTAGCGCGAACGACTGCCGAGAATTCAGGGTCGTTAAGATTTCGCAAGGCATTCACAATGTTGAGGTGTTCGCGAGCCACAGGAACTTCCACGGAAGCTTCGCTTGCGTTGAGTACGAAGGCGAACAGGGGGGTCACCAGCGTCTCCAAGCTGCGCGCCAGAAAAGGATTCCGAGAAAGTGTCCAGCAACACTTGTGAAATTTGAGGTCACTTTCGTAAAACTCCCTGGCCCGCTTCTTTTCTGCCGCTTCGACCATGTTGGTCACGATCTTCTCCAAGTCGGTGAGGTCGTTCTCGGTGACGTGGGGTTTTGCCCATTGCAGGGCCAAAAGCTCAAATTCGACCCGAAGCTGGTAGAGTTGACGCACGTCCTCGACTGAAAACTCGCTGACATAGGTAGCGGTGTTGGCAACGCGCCTCACAAAGCCCTGTTCCTGGAGAGTAATCAGAGCTTCACGAATGGCTGGCGTGCCGATATTCATGCGGCGAGCTAGTTCGCGTTCAACAATCATGTCCCCGGGCTTAAGCGTGCCGGAAAAAAAGGCATCTTTTAGGGCAGCGACAACTTTGTCTCGTAAAGACTCGACCTGGATATCTCGAAAGATAACATTCTCCAGCGGCATCGCAAATTTCTCCTTAGCTTCTCGAGCTTCTCGTTTCGTCTGACCTTGACCTTCTGATATCGCCCGTCAATCTCGATTCCTAGGTCTTTTCAAGGGTGCAGAGAGCGTCCCCAATGGCGGCTATCTTCCCCATTGGCTGCAAGATCTCTTTGACCTTAGCGGCAATCTCGGCCTCAACTGTGAATACTGCCTTTTCAGACTCTAACTCAACCAATGGAGCCCCGGGAGCGACCGAATCTCCAGCCTTTACGAGCCATCTGCCAATCTGCACCTCTGTCGTATCCATTCCCATCTTGGGAATGAGAACCTGCACAAGTGAGGCCATCGAGGTTAATCTCTCCTCGTACCAATGGGGATTTCTTGCGGTAACACGTTTTTCTTTTCACCCAAAATCCTCCGAATTGCGTTCTCCAGTTGCTCTCCCTGTGGCAAGACGTGCCGGTCGAGAGCAGTGCTGAAGGGAACTGGGACATCGGAGCGAGTAATGCGAATGATCGCCCCCTTTAGGCTGTCGAACAGGTTCTCACCCGCGAAGGCGGCAATCTCAGCGGCGAATCCGCAAGTTCGATTCGAATCATCAAACACAATGAGACGACCTGTCCTGCGTATCGAGGAAGCCAATAGCTCATAATCGAAGGGCAACAAAGAACGCGGGTCCATGACTTCTACGGAGATACCCTCAGGGTCAAGCCGATGTGCCACTTTCAAAGCCTCGTACACCAAAGGACCGACTGCTAGCACTGTGATGTCAGTACCGTGCTTTTTGAGCTCACCCTTGCCCAAAGGAACATACACTTCCTCCTCAGGGACGGGACCTTTGAGGCTCATGGAAGCAGCCGGAGCAAAAACCACAACCGGGTCATCTTCGCGAATGGCAGCCGTAAACAGTCCCTTGGCGTCAAATGGGGTCGCTGGAATTACGACCTTCATTCCGCCCTGCAGCAAGGAAGGATAAGCGTGGTCGGAGTGCTGTCCCGCAAGGCCGGGTCGAGCTCCTGAACCTGGAACCAAGTAAGTAACTGGAATTCTGCCCTGTCCGCCCATCATGTAGCGAAGTTTCTGGGCCTGATTCACCATTTGTTCCAGCGCCACGTAGATCAACGTTCCAATTTGAAACTCAACAACGGGGCGAAGTCCGGCGATGGCACCACCGGTCGCCATCCCGACAAACGCTGCCTCGGAGATCGGGGTATCAAAAATGCGTTCCGGTCCAAATTCCTCATGACATCCTTTGGTGATTCCGCGCAAAGAATGGCGGACGTCCTCTCCAAGCACAACAACGTTGGCATCCCTCCGCATTTCAGACAGCAGTGCCTCGCGAAGGGCCTGCAAATAGTTTATCTGTCGTTCCACTCAAACCCCCTTGCCGGAAGGCTCGGATATCCTACTGCGTACATGTGGTCAAGAGCCTCCTCAGGTGAAGGAAATGCACTGGATCGGGCATATTCAACAGCCTCGTTGAGTGCCGCCTCCACTGCTTCATCCACCTCCGATCGCTCCGATGTGCCCAGTAGCCCCCTTTCTTCGAGTTTAGTTGCCCAGCCAACGATCGGATCTCGCTGGCGCCAGCTTTCGATTTCTTCAGCAGCTCGATACTTGAGCCCCAGAGCTCGTTCAGCGGTGAAGTGTCCCTGGTATCGGTAAGCCTGGCACTCAAGCAGGGATGGCCCATCCCCGCGTCGTGCTCGATCAAGCGCGCAGCCGGTTGCTGCCATGATGGCTTCGACATCCATACCGTCAACGGCGGCCCCTGGAAACCCATAAGCGGCCGCGCGACTCGCGATGCTGTCACCAGACGTTGCGTAGCCCACAGGCGTACTGACGGCATACTGGTTGTTTTCACATACGAAGAGAATGGGCAGTCGCCAAATACCTGCCAGATTCATCGTCTCGTGTAGAACTCCTTGATTGGCTGCTCCGTCACCGAAAAAGGCGACAGCCACCCTTCCAGTCCCCCCAAGTCTTGCGGCCCAGGCTGCGCCAGCAGCAATCGGGACGCCCCCTGCAACCATGCCGTTTGCGCCATAGATGCCAAGGGAAAGATCTGCGATGTGCATCGATCCGCCCTTGCCTCGGTTGTAGCCAGTTTCCCGTCCAAACAATTCTGCCATCATGCGCTTGGGGTCACCTCCCTTCGCAAGGATGTGACCATGCCCCCGGTGAGTGCTCGTGATCACGTCGTGTGGCAGCAGCATACTGCAAACCCCGACCGCGATGGCTTCCTCTCCAATATACTCGTGCGTAACTCCGGCGATATCGTTGGCATTGACGAGTTCGATGACCCGCTCTTCAAAGCGGCGAATCAGTCGCATTTTACGATAGAGTTCTTTGCAGAATTCGGGATCAAGATTAAGGCTACCCTGATCGCCTTTCAGCAGGTCAGTTTTCATGCAGTCAAGCTCCTTAGCCTTAGCTCATGACCAGGCCACCGCAAACATTGAGCGTTTGGCCTGTCATGTATTCCGAGTCTCGACTCGCCAGATATACGGCGGTTGCCACGATGTCCTGAGGTTTGGCAACCCGGCCTAGGGGTACCTTGTCGGGAGACGGATTATGTGCGCTCTTGTCTTCAGCTGTTGACATGTTATTCCAAGCGGATTGGAGATCGTGAAGCATCTCCGTGTCGATCATGCCAGGGGCGATAGCATTGACTCGCACCCGCTGTTTGGCCAGCGCCAGTGCTGCTGAGCGGGTGATTGAAATAACCGCTGCCTTGCTGGCTGCGTAATGCAGCAGAGTTGGACGACCAACCCGGCCAGCCACTGAGGCGATATTGATGATCGAACCACTGCCTCTTTCGACCATGTGCCGCGCTGCGCTCTGCAGCGTGAAGAACAGTCCCTTGACATTGACGTCGAGAATCTCGTCCCAATCCCGCTCCGTCAGGTCCCAGAGTGACCGCATGGATGAAACCGCAGCGTTGTTTACGAGGATATTGATGTGGCCATACTCTTGAATGACTCGTTCAACCAGGGCCGTGGTTTGGTCGCAGCTTCGCAGGTCTGCCGGGGCGCCTCGTACGACGGCTGCTCCTTGACTTCGCAGATGGTCAATGACTCTCGAGAGTCTGGGTGCATCCAGATCCGAGAGAAGGAGACGGCATCCCTCACGCACAAAGCCTTCGGCTAGGGACTGGCCGAGCCCACCCGCCGCACCGGTAATCAAGGCAACCTGCCCCTCCAGTTTTCCCATGTTTGTCATCCATTCCTGACTCAAGATTCAGATATGAGACCTTGCCAATAATTGGCGACGAGGGACGACATCCGTGTTGACACAATGCTGCGGCCACTCTCCTTTGAGAACAGAGACCGCTTGCCGTGCACCCTCCTGCATTAACTCTTCCAGAGACTCTTCTGAACAGCCCCCGCAGTGCGGGGTCAGGATCACATTTTCCATTCTAAAGAGCGGATGACTGGGGAGCGTAGGAGCGGGATCAAACATCGAAAGGCTCTCATAGACGTCCAGTCCAGCAGCGGCAATCCATCTTTCCGAGAGAGCTCGCACGAGAGCCTGTTCATCGACTACGGCTCCGCGTGCGGTGTTGATGAATACGGCGTTCGGCCTCATCAATCGGAACTGATCCTCTCCGATGAGATGAAACGTTGACTTCGTCAGAGGCACGTGAAGTGAGATAAAGTCACTAGCCCGCAGCACTTCATCAAAAGAAGTCGGCGTGACTTCCAACTGAGCGACTGCCTGTGGGTCTAGAAACGGATCAAACGCATGGACCTCTAAACCAAACGATTTTGCCCGCTCTGCAACCGCCTGTGCAATGCGTCCGAAACCGACCAAGCCTAGTCGCTTCCCGTGAACTCGCCTAAGCCTTTGGTGCACTCTTGCTTGCCACTCTCCTGTGCGCGTGCAGCGGTCCATGACCAAAAGCTTGCGTGCGAGTCCCAGCAGGAGCGCCATTGTATGATCCGCCATTTCCGTCAAGCAGAAGTCGGGCACATTCGTTACAACGATGCCGCGGGCGGTGGCAGCTGCAACGTCGATATTGTCGGTGCCACTGCCATAGCGTGCGATCACCCGGCAATCTTCCAATTTGTCTATGAAGTCGGCTCCCACCTTTGCAGAAACGACGGCCAGCACCATAGTGTTTGACAGTATCGGATCTTTGGCGTCGACTGTCTCACAGGCAATGAGTTCGCCGCCAACGTTTTGATACTCGCTCTTCTCCTGTGCTGTTAATTAAGGGAAACGAGTGAGCATTCAATCGCAGAATTTTCATCAGATGTTTGACTAGACAAAAGACGAACTATGATATATCATTACTCGAAATCGAAGTCAAGACTGAAGGCATTCTCCGTACAATACCTTACTTTGGTGCAACATTTTTCTTGACTCTCGGATTTTGATCTATGATAGTTTATACAGCAACAGCTTGATTTGTCTCTTGGCTCTAGGACTTGTCTTAGCGGTTCTTGGGACCCAATTTCGGAGTTCTGGGAATGAAATTTCTTTTCCTTCTTGCAGCAGTCATGCTCCTTTGGCTTGGTGTTATGAGTGCGGCATGGTCCAGAGAACACCACGAGCACCCTCTGAAAGTGGAGGAACCCAAGCTTAAGCGCCTCAATCGGCTCACCGATGAAGTGACGCGTGTAGTTGGGCAAGAAAGTAATTCTTCGGTTCCCCGGCGAAATTACGTAGATGAGCTCATTTTCGCCAAAATAGAGAAGAACAAAATACCTTACGCCGGACTTGCGACTGACGCAGAGTTCCTCCGTCGCATTCATTTGGATCTCACCGGTCGCTTGCCGGAGCCAGAGGCTATCCGCAGATTCCTGGCCGACAAAGATCCAAACAAGAGAGACAAGCTCGTCGAAGAGCTCATGACAACCAAGATAAGCTTACAACTTCAAAAGCCGCGCACGCCCTTCCTCGACCGGTGGTCCTACTTCTTGGGTGAACTGTTTCGAAATGGGATGGCTCACCTAGGCAACGGCAGGAACGTTTTCCATGATTACCTCTATGATGCTCTGTTGCTCAACGTTCCCTACAACCAGCTCGCAACGGAACTCATCACGGCAAAGACCCGCTCCAATTGGCAGGACGGGCCCTCTAATTTCCTGGTGCGCGATCATGTCGACGGCGTCTTCGATTTTGAAGGAATCAATAATGAAGACACCTACGATGAGATGGCCATTACGACGGCTAAGCTCTTCCTGGGCGTCGATCTGGAATGTGTTTCCTGTCACAACGGTGAGCATCATTTGGAGAAGATCAACCTCGGGTTGAGTAAGGTCAAGAGGGCGAGTCTTTGGCGTCAAGCCAGTTTTTTCAGCAAGACCCGCGTCTACCGTCCGTATTCGATCAGCCAGGAATTCGCCTTGGTCGAGGATGGCAAAGGTTACGACTTGAAAAGCAAGAGTGTTGTGCGGATGGAACGGCAAGATGCTGACGTGACCCCTGAATTCTTGCTCACTGGCGAAAAGCCCCAACCCAATGAGAACTGGAGGGCGGCTTATGCCCGCATGCTGACGTCTCACCCTCAGTTTGCCAAGGCAACCGTGAACGTGATCTGGGCCGAACTGATGGGAGTTGGGATCGTGGATCCGCCCCTCGAGTTCGATCTGGCCCGGCAGGACCCTCAGAATCCTCCCCCTGCCCCTTGGACAATTCAGCCGGCTCACCCGGAACTCCTCGACGCTCTAGCCAAGGACTTCGTCGCGCATAACTACGATCTCCGCCACGTGATCCGGGTCATTGTGACGTCGAGTGCCTATCAATTATCGTCCCACTTCAAGGGAGCATGGAAAGAGCAATATGCTTCCTATTTTGCGCGCCGCTTTGT
The DNA here is from genome assembly GCA_022616615.1 of Acidobacteriota bacterium. Taxonomy (GTDB): domain Bacteria; phylum Acidobacteriota; class Terriglobia; order Versatilivoradales; family Versatilivoraceae; genus VFZK01. The sequence goes on along the minus strand of JAKEER010000513.1, from coordinate 41,406 downwards.
GCGACGACTCACCGCGGAGGAGCTGTGTGATGCCATTCAGCAGGCGTCCGGCGTTTTCAGCCAGATCCCGATCGCTGGTACTACTCTTAAGGTGCAGCGCGTCATGGAGACTCGTTCCCCTGAGGACTTGGCCGGCGCAGAGCTTCACCCTATGCTGAGTTTCTTGACCAGCTTTGGTCAGAACAACAGAGACAAGGGTGACAAGGATCGGAACAGTTCCATGGTTCAGACATCGATCCTCATGAACAGCAAGTTCGTCAAGGATCGAATTCGCGTGACTGAAAACAGCCGGATGGGCAAGTTGCTCAATAGCAACCCGCCTCTTTCGAATGAGGAAATTGTGGATGAAATGTTTTTGGCGTTCTTGTCTCGTTTCCCTGATCCGAAGGAGAAAAAAGTCACAGTTGCAGCTCTGGAGAAGTATCACTCGCAGGGACTGGAGGATCTGGCTTGGAGCCTCGTAAACAGACCGGACTTTCTATTCTATTACTGATGCCATCAGGAGATCTGAGTGATGACAAGCCATTCAATTTTTTTGCCCGTAATAACCCGGCGACAGTTGATCCGAGTCGGGATGGCAGCAATGTCGGGCTTTTACCGGGAGTCTCTCCTCCAACCTCACAACGTGGTAGCGAGTGGGAAAGTAAATCTTCGGGGGGCAGCTGATTTCTGCATCTTCATTTTTCTGAATGGCGGGGCAAGTCAGCTCGATACCTTCGATTTGAAGGAGGGCCGGTGGACCCCGCCAGACTTCGACATTAGCACGCTGAAGTCCGGAATTGTTATGCCCTACGGTCTTTTCCCTGGTCTAGCCACGAGAGTGGATCGGCTCGCTATCGTCCGCTCGATAGAAGCGTGGGAGAGCGCCCATGCCAGGGCTCAGTATTACTTGCAGGTGGGGCACAGCTTCAGCGCGGCCCGCCGGAAAGAGATGCCGTCGGTCGGAGCGGTCATTGCAAGCGAGTTTCAGTCAAGGCGCAAAGAATCGGACTTTCTGCCGCCTTTCGTGGCCATGAACTTTAATAATACCAATGCGGGCTTGGTCCGCGAAGGATGCCTGCCCAGCCGGTATGGCCCCTTGTCGCTCGACATGCAACAGGGCACCGAGTTTGTAATTCCTGAAACTGACAAGGCAGCGTTTGCTCGGCGAAGGCAATTGCTGAATGAATTGAACGCGGCTTCACAGCGACGGATTCCAGTCGACAGCAAGCCATTTCAACAATTCGAGGCTTTTGCTCAGAGCACCGTCGACATGATGGTTTCTCCAAAAATCGCTCAAACCTTAGCCCTCTCGGAAGACGATCGTCGGCGGTATGGGCTTTCGCCGCTTGGCGATGCTTGCCTCCTCGCTCGAAACCTGGTCCGATCCGATGCCGGAACCCGCTTTGTGCTGATCTCTCACAATGGATGGGATCTCCATGCCAACATGTACGACAAGCAGGCGAAGGTCAATCACTACACCTTATGCCGCGAGTTGGATAGTGCTTTGTCGTCTCTGCTCTCAGATCTTGACAAGGTCCAACTGGCAGACGGGAAGGCTCTGCTGGAGAAAACCTTTGTTGTTTGCGTGGGTGAATTCGGTCGTACCGGTGGAGATCTTACCGTGAACAAGGGGCGCGATCACAATCGGTTTGCCTCGACCGCACTGTTTGCCGGCGCGGGCGTCCAGGGAGGTCGCGTCATTGGCGTGACCGATCCTGAAGGTCAGCGAGTCGTAAAGCCCGGGTGGGAGGAGAACCGCTCCATCTATACCGAGGATGTCCTTGCAACGATCTACTCGCAGATGGGTATAGACTGGAACAAACGCATCACCAACACTCCTTCTGGCCGGGACTTTGAGTATTTGGAGCCTGCCTCGGGTACCGAGTTTGTTGGATTCAGAGAAATTTCTCCACTATTCAGCTGATCGTCAGGTCGGGTTAGCGCGATGATCTGCTACGTGCTCGCGACGATTCGTGGTCGGCAGCACCTGTGAAAGGTGCCGCCCCCGAACGCCTCGATATATCATATTTCCGATCAGAACTGTCTAAAGTCATTATTCTGAGAGATCTATTAATTTGTTGACAGCTTTTATGAGCTATGATATATCACTCTGAAATCGGTACAAGTCGAGTGTTTTCCTAGTCATTACGAAAGGAGTCAAAGTCATGTCTGCTTTTGGTTCGAAACGTAGGTTCACTTGCGTCTGTCTTGTGGTCCTTTCATGGGTCGTTATGCTTGGGACTGGACTCAGCCAGCAGACCACGGCAACAATCCTGGGAACGTTGACTGACCCGTCCGGAGCTACCATCCCTGGCGTCAAGGTGACGGCTGCGTATTCCGGGGCAAGTTGTCCACTGATTCCGGTCGAAGTTGTCCACCGATTCCGGAGGAAGTTGTCCAGTGATTCCGGCGCGATGTTGTCCACTTTTTCACCTGAGCGGAACAGGTGGACACCATCCCGGAATGAGTGGACACCATCCCGGAATGAGTGGACACCATCCCGGAATCTTTCTGAGTGAAGCGTGCGTTGGGCAATCTGCTGGTAGGTTTTCTTCTCGATTGTTTCGAGGAGGAACCGAATGCCAGCCAAGAGGTTGTCCATGCGCAAAATCAAAGAAGTCCTTCGTCTCAAGTTTGAGCTGCAGCTGAAGAACCGGGAGATTGCCCGGAGTTGTTCAATCCCTCACAGTACGGTAGCCAATTACCTGAGCCGAGCCGGCGCGGCGAGTCTGGCTTGGCCCTTGCCCCCAGATCTGGATGATGCCGCCTTGGAGCAGCGGCTATTTGGGGATCGTACCCAGGTGGTATCGCGTGAGATTCCCCAGCCGGACTTTGCCTCCGTTCACGCCGAGCTTCGCCGCCACCGGCATGTCACCCTGCAGCTGCTGTGGCAGGAGTACAAGCAGAGCCATCCGGATGGCTACCAGTACAGCCAGTTCTGCGACCGGTACCACCGCTGGGCGGCCCGCCTCGATCTCACCCTGCGGCAGGAACACCGGGCCGGTGAGAAGCTGTTTGTCGATCATGCCGGCCAGACCGTCCCGATTGTCGATCCCAACACCGGTCAACTCCACGAAGCGGCGATCTTTGTCGCCGTTCTCGGCGCCAGCAATTACACCTATGCCGAGGCCACCTGGAAGCGGGACCTGGCCGGATGGATCGGGTCGCATGTCCGGGCCCTGGAGTTCTTCGGCGGCGTGCCGGCGGCGATTGTGCCGGACAACTGGAAAACCGGCGTCAAAGATCCTTGCTACTACGAACCTGACCTCAACCCCACTTATCGTGATCTGGCCGACCACTATGGCACGGTGATTCTTCCGGCCCGCGTCGGAAAACCCCGCGACAAGGCTAAGGTCGAGGCCGCAGTTTTGATCGTGGAACGTTGGATCCTGGCTGCCCTGCGGAAACGTACCTTCCACACCCTGGCCGAGCTGAACCGGGCCATTCGGGAACTGCTCGACCACCTCAACCAGCGCAAGTTTCGCAAGCTCGACACCACGCGGGCCAGGCTGTTTGAGGAACTGGAGCGGCCTCGGCTCAAGCCGCTGCCCGCCGAACCCTTCGTCTTTGCCCGGTGGAAGAAGGCGAAGGTAAACATCGACTACCACATTGAGATCGACCGCCACTACTACAGCGTGCCCTACGGCTGTGTCCACCAGGAGGTCGAAGCCCGCCTCTCCGCCACCACCGTTGAGATCTTCCTCAAGGGCCGCCGCATCGCTACCCACGCCCGAAGTTTTGCGCCAGGCCGTCACACCACTCTCCCCGAGCACCGGCCCAAGAAACATCAACACCTGGAATGGACCGCCTCGCGAATGATCGAACGTGGCCAGGCCGTGGGTCCCCAGACAGCCGCCGCCGTGGAACGCATTCTCAAGTCCCGCAAGCATCCGGAGCTCGGTTACCGCTCTTGCCTGGGTGTTCTCCGTTTGGCAGATCGTTACGGCCCCCAGCGATTGGAAGCGGCCTGCCGACGTGCGATAACGCTGAATGCCTGCTCCTACCGCAGCCTCAAGTCGATGCTGGAAACCGGCCTCGACCGCCAGCCGCTAGAGCCCCTGGCTCCACCCGCCCTGCACTCCCAGGTTCACGCCAATGTCCGTGGCGCCGACTACTATCGTCAGCCGGAGGTGCGGTGATGCGCGAACAAACGTTTGAAAAACTCTCCCGCATGAAACTCCACGGCATGGCTCAGGCCCTCGAACAACAGCTCCAACAGGCCGAAACCAGCTCCCTCAGCTTCGAGGAACGGCTCGCCCAGTTGGTGGATGCCCAATGGCTCTGGCGCGAAAATCGGGCCGCCGCCACCCGGCTGCGCAAAGCTCGTCTGAAACAGCCCGCGTCCCTCGAAGACGTCAACTACCGCCATCCTCGCCAGCTTGACCGCGCCTTGCTCCGCAGTCTGGCCAGCTGCGACTGGGTCCGCCAGCACCACAACATCACCCTCACCGGACCCAGCGGCGTCGGCAAAACCTATCTCTGCTGCGCCCTGCTGGAAAAGGCTTGCCGCGAAGGCTTCACCGCCTACTATGCCGCAGCTGCCAAGTTCTTCCGCCAACTCGCCATCGCTTCTGCCGACGGCAGCTTCGACCGCCTGCTGGCCAAGCTGGCCCGCGTCGACGTGCTGGCCATCGACGACTGGGGGCTGGTCCCGCTCAGCGACCCCGAACGCCGTCACTTATTGGAAGTCCTGGAGGACCGCTCCGGGGTTCGCTCCACCGTCCTCACCAGCCAGTTTCCCGTCCCGTCCTGGCACGATCTGGTCGGCAGTCCCACCCTGGCCGACGCCATCCTGGAGCGCATCCTCTCCAACCACCACGCGATCGCGCTTCAGGGCGAAACCCTGCGGCCCGTCCGCAAAACCAGCGGTGATACCAAAGCTCAGCGCCGAGAGGAGGAAGCATGAACGCCACCCCCCTCATCCTGAAAAACCCCAAAGGCTGGTTTGCCGCCGGAGCCGAGATCGAGAAAGCTCTCACCCTGCTTTCCGACGGCGCCTTTAAGCTCTTTGTCTATCTCTGTCTCAATGCCCGTCGCGATACCGGAGTGCTGGAAACCACCCAGACCGAACTGGCTCGTGGCCTTCACAAAGGCACCGCCAGCATTCGCTCCTACCTGCGCGAGATGGATACCGCTGGCGTCTGTCACAGTCACTTCAGCCGCAGTCCTGCTAGCCGCGGCCACATCGAAGTCACCGAAGTCTTCTGGCCTTACCGGAAACCCGAATCGGAAAAACCTGACCCCGCCGCCGAGGCGTTTGCCGGGACTCTGAAAAAGCTGCTCCAGGCCCGGCCTTGCATCCAGTCCGCCTTCTCCACCGCCGACGAAATCCTGGCCCGCCACTGGTTCCAGTCCGGGGTTTCCCTCCAACGCATCGAACGCGCCATCCTGCTCGGCTGCGTTCGCAAGTACGCCTCCTGGCGCAATCACTCCAGACAAGGTCTGATCCACAGCCTGCGTTACTTCCAATCGGTCCTCGTCGAACTGGACCAGCAAGACGTCGGACCCGACTACTGGAACTATCTCCGGCTTCGGCTCGATCGCATGGAGAAACTCTGGAACCAGGACCAAGCTCCAGTCGCGCCGCCAGACCGGGAGCCTGTCAACACGATCCAGTCCCCGCCAGCACATAGTCAAACTTCGCCTATGTCGGCACCCCCCAACGAAAAGAAAGGAGATGATATTAATGATGACTAAAAGTCTTCTCGCTTGACCGATGTTGTCCAGCTGAGTCACTATCCCATCACCCCAGCGTCGCTTCGCTCCGGCCCTGGACACCTTCCCCGGATTCACTGGACAACTTCACCGGAATCGGCAGACGGCTACAGATGAACTCACCAACTACGCGCGCAGCGTTCAAAGTGCTTCCGACGGATCCTATTTGATTCCGCTCTTGCCAATCAGCTCAAAGTATAAGCTGACCATTGAGGCGCCAGGATTCAAGTCTATCACCCGAACTGGCATTGCGCTGCAGCTCAACCAAAATGCACGGATCGACATTCAGTTGGAACTCGGCGACATGACCGAGACCGTAGAGGTAACTGCGGGTGCCCCGCTAGTTGATACCTACTCATCAACTGGAGGTGACGTTGTCGAGAGCAAGCGAATCACCGAGCTGCCGCTCAACGGGCGCAATCCACTTCAATTGGCAAGTCTGCTCACGGGCGTGACTTTGTCAAGCAACCCGGTTGCAATCACTGGCGGCAACCGCGGCGCTAATTTCGTGAGTGTGAATGGGTCGCGAACCAACGAAACGGACTACCAAATCGACGGCATGCGGTTCGCAGGGGCGTACAACAATTCTGGGTTGAACTATCCCTCACCTGACGCTCTAGAAGAGTTTAAGCTGATCACCAACTCGTACAGTGCTGAGTATGGGTTCTACGCAGGATCAATATTCACGGCCGTCACCAAGTCTGGAACCAATGATATCCACGGTGCGGCATGGGAGTTTCTGCGCAATGACAAGTTAAATGCGAGGAACTTCTTTTCGTCGACAGTCCCGCTTCTCAGACAGAATCAGTTTGGAGCGAGTATTGGCGGCCCAATTCTCAAGAACAGACTATTTGGTTTCGGCTCCTACCAAGGACTAAGAATCCGAGGCACATCAATTGCCAGTTCGTTTCCATTGACAGCACTAGAAAGGCAGGGGATCTTCAGCCAGACAATTACAGATCCTCGCACAGGCCAGCCTTTCCCCAACAATACGATTCCCGCAAACAGAATCAATCCCGTATCCGCGAAACTTCTGAACGACATTATTCCAGTAGCCCCCTCGAGTGGAGGAGGACTTCTGGTCACCGAAGGCTCAAACCCAATCAACGTCAACCAGTTCATCGGCAAGATTGATTACAACATTTCGTCGAATGACAAACTGTCGTCAAGCTTCTTGTTTGACAAAACGTCCTTCACGATCCCCTTCGCCAGTGGCCCTTATCCAGCCTACGGTGTGCGGGATGAAAATCAAAGGATACACACTTGGTCAATCAACGAGACTCACACTTTTTCGCCTACGCTGTTGAACCACTTTCGGGGCGGGCGAAGTTTTCAGGAGGAAAAACGCGGCTGCAACCAGGAACTCACACACCGACTTGGCTTTGATGAAAAACTTCGGGGTCACGGAGCAAAGCCGTATCCAGTTTCGCTCGGAATTCTTCAACGCATTTAACCAGGTAAACTTTGGAAACCCGGTGAATGTTGTCACCTCTGGAGTCTTCGGGAGACTCACCAGTGCGAGTCCTGGACGGCAAGTGCGACTTCATCCCCAAATCAATCTGGGGGCGCCGAGTTACGGCGGACAATTCCCCCAAGAGGAAGTCCGCAGCCGAGTTTCCGGTGGCTGTCCCATCAAAGGTGAAAGCACCAGGATCCAAGAATGCTGGATGTTCCGGCTGAGTTCACCACATTTCCACAAAAGAACGCCATCTTACCCACTCGATCGAAGCGATGCCAACTTTATCCGGAAGTAACAGAATTTAGTCTGGCTCGTAGAATTTCGCCTCAACTCTTGATCCGGAAAACCAAAGCCCAAAATGAGAAACTCGCTCTTAACCATCTGCTTGGGTCTGTTCGTTAGCATCTCTGCCCTTGCGAATGACATTATCGAGCCGAGCCGAGGCTCGTCAAAATGGGGGGAGAACGACGAGCGTGGGGCCGCAAACAACATCACGCCCGACAGAGTCATAGGAGCTGCGAAACTCATCAAGACCGGGGCTGTTTATCTGATGGGTAGGCTATACGAAGCGGAAATGCCGCAAGTGTCTGGCCGTCAGTACACACTGGTAGTCCCTCAGGCCACGCCCCTGATTGGGCGGAACCGGCTCAGCTGGCATGAAGAGTTCGTGGCAAGTCAGTTGGGTCAGGTGGGCACACAGCTCGATGGGCTGGGGCACGTGGGAATTGGGGACGTGTACTACAACGGATTTGACCAAAGGCAATTTGTCACGCCGAAGGGACTGGCCAAACTTGGTATCGAGAAGGTTGGGGTCTTTTTTGCCCGGGGCGTCCTCCTAGATATCGCATTACTCAAGAAAAAGGCTAGGCTCGAAAAGGGTTACGAGGTCACTGATACCGATCTGAAACAGGCTTTGGAAGGCCAACGGATACAGATTAATCCCGGAGACTGTGTGTTTGTTCATACCGGTTGGGGTGGACTGTGGGAAACGGATCATAGCCAGTATACGAGCGGTGAGCCCGGAATTGGCTTGAGCGCCGCACGTTTTCTTGCGCAACGGGAGATCACTTTGGTCGGGTTCGATAACTGGGGAGCAGATGCAATACCCGGATCGGATCCTGAACTGTTTCATCCTGCCCATCAGGTTTTGCTTACACAGAATGGCATTTATATTCTCGAAAATCTTGATACCTCGGCCTTGGCTCGAGACAGGGTTTACGAATTTGCCTTCTTCTTTGCTCCTCTGCGTCTCAAGGGGGCCACGGGGTCTCCGGGAAACCCAGTTGCGATTCGATAGAAACCAGCAGTAACAGTCCTGTCCCGATCCTACTCTGAAAAATAGTCATTGATTCTGAACCACAGCACCAACCTGCCTAACGAATAGGAGTCTTTGCGACGGCTCGCGAGCAAGCTGTGACATCAGTGGGAAGGCCGAACTCCCGCGAGCGGTCGCAAAGACTTTGTTGGACTAAACTGCTGGGGTGGTCCGTCGGTCTGCACCGACTCTATGGGGATTGAATCCGATCCATTTGTCGGTCAAAGACTTGCAGGAAGTTAGCTGGCGGCAAAAGGAGATAAAAAGCTCCATATTCACGGCTGATGGTACCAGCGACCCCGGTAGAATCAAGCACTTTCTCTTGAGGCTGCCTCCCTACCGCGGCAGCGGTTTAGTCCAACTAACTCGCTTGCTGGTCAGGGGACAAACAAAAGTCAGGAGGACATGTGCGGACTAACAGAATTTCCAGGCGGAATTGGCTTTCGCTTCTCGGTAAGAGTGCGGGTCTAACGACGACCGGCGTGCTCATTTCCCCAGAAGGAACTGAGGCCCAATCTGGCGACCACATAGTTTCAGGGACAACTCTATCATTGGATGGGACTTGGATGCTTGCAACGGATCCGGCCAACCACGGACGAGAACACCGATGGTGGAAAGAGACCCAGAAAGAAGCGAAGGAAACCAAGGTTCCCTGGATAATCCAAGATGCTTTCCCTGGGTATCATGGAGTGGCTTGGTATTGGAAAGATGTCTTTGTTCCAGCCAATCACTGTGCGGAAGGGCGATACCTGCTGAAGTTTTGGGAGGTGGATTATCTCGCGGATGTCTGGGTGAATGGCACTCACGTGGGCACCCACGAAGGCGCAGAGGATCCTTTTATCTTCGACGCAACAAGCAGCATTAAACCTGGCACAGAGAATCGGATCGCGGTCAGAGTCCTCAATCCCACTCACGAACGGACTGACGGAATCGTGTTAGGCGAAACTCCTCACCGATGCAAAGTCATGCCGTACAGGGCTGGAGCGGCTTACAACCATGGCGGTATCACTGATTCTGTCGAGCTGGTACTCAGCCCAGCTGTCAGGATTGAGGACTTGTTTGTTCTTCCTGATCCAAAGACAGGTGTAGTAAAGACTCGAATCACCATTCGTAACGCGACGCAGAAGACCACAGAAGCAGACGTCGAATGCTCGATTTCGTCGGACAAAGACGGGAGAGTTCTGAATTTGGCACGTTTACGTCGTCAGTTGCCGCCAGGTGTTACGGTTATTGAAGATAGTCTCAAGGTTCAGGCACCACGTCTTTGGTCTTTGGAAGATCCATTCTTGTACCGGGTTATGACCCTATTGACGACCAAGGCTCTGGGCTCGGTCGACAAGTTCTCATGTCGCTGTGGATTTCGGGACTTTCGATTTGAACGTGGTTACTTCAGATTGAACGGCCGTCGCCTCTTCTTGCGTTCTTCTCATACCGTCAATCACTATCCAATCGGACTTCAGTACGCTCATGATCCTGATCTGGAGCGCCGTGACCTGATCAACCAGAAGGCAATGGGCTTCAACATGGTCCGCTTCATCTGGGGCGGAGCAAAAAGATCTCAGCTGGATCTCTGCGACGAACTAGGATTGATGGTTTACTCCGAGTCGTACGCGAGCTACACGATGGCTGACTCCGCCCATCTGGAAGAGCGCTTCGATCGTTCGGCCGCAGGCGTGATTCGCCGCGACCGGAACCACGCGTCTATAACGATATGGGGGCTCCTCAACGAGATTAAAGACGGTCGGCAGTTCCGGCATGCCGTTGACATGCTACCGCTGGTTCACTCTCTTGACCCAAGCCGGTTGGTCTTTCTCAACAGCGGTCGATTTGATGGCCAGCTCAATATCGGTTCGATCTGTAATCCGGGTTCCCGGAATTGGGAGTACCTCTTAGGTGACGAAGGCTCCCAGGCTCCACCGGCTAAAGAAATGTTGATTCGAGGCTTGGGACCCGAGGGTGGGTATTGGTTTGGTCGTTCTCAAGAAGGAGTTGGAGATACTCACCTGTATTCCAGGGTTCCTGAGACAGCGGCTACGACACAGATCTTGCGGACCATTGGACATGACACCAAACCCGTTTTTCTGACTGAATATGGAATCGGCAGCGCGGTAGACCTGTGGCGGACTGTGCGACATTTCGAACAACTAGGCAAGGAGAGCCTCGAAGACGGACAGTTCTACGCAGATAAACTCAATCAGTTTTTGGCGGATTGGAAACGGTGGAGATTAGATGAGTGCTTTGCCCGTCCGGCGGATTTTTTTGCGGAAAGCCTCAAGAAGATGGCTGGTCAGCGAACTCTTGGATTGAATGCTATTCGCTCTAATCCAAATCTGGTCGGTTACAGTCTGACCGGGATGATTGACCATGTCATGACTGGCGAAGGACTAACCACCGCCTTCCGCGAGTTGAAACCGGGGACAATAGAGGCGCTTTTCGATGGATGGGCACCACTTCGACTGTGTCTGTTCGCAGAACCAAGACACATCTACCGAGGTGCTCGAGTGAAACTGGAGGCTGTACTTGCAAATGAAGATGTTTTGAAGCCAGGTGAGTATCCAATTCGGCTCGAAATAGTTGGGCCGAACAACCACCGGATTTTCGAAAAAACTGTCAGTGTGAGAATTCCCCAGCCTAGCGGTACTGAGTCTCCCTTTTCGGTGCCGGTGTTTGCAGAGGAAGTTGGCCTTGATGGGCAGTCTGGGGAATACGAGTTTCTAGCAAATTTTGAGAAGGGTGCTGCTGCCGCCGGCGGTAGAACGAGCATGTTTTTGGTTGATCCCAAGGGGATGCCTGCTGTCGACACGGAAGTTCTCATGTGGGGTGAAGATACAGAGCTTGCAACCTGGCTCAGCAGCCGAGGGATCAATGTTCGTCAATTCTCGCCTGGCTCGCAGCAATCTCGGGAAGTAATTCTCGTATCAAGAACACCCGCTAACGGAGGCGTCCGCGCGTTTCGGGAGCTTGCCCGGCACATTGCTCGCGGTTCTGTAGCTGTTTTCTTGTCACAGGGAGTCTTTGGCAGGGACGGTCATCCATTGGGCTGGTTGCCCCTCGTGAACAAGGGCGAGCCTTCCTTCTTAAAGGCAGATAAGAAATTCTATGAAGAACCCCTCGCCAGCTGGCTCTATCTAAAGGACGAATGGGCGAAAGCACACCCAATCTTCGACGGTCTACCCGCTGGTGGCCTGATGGACAACACGTTCTACCGCGAAATCATTCCCGACTCTGCCTGGATCGGCCAAGATCCGCCGCTGGAAGCGATTGCGGGAGCAATTAAAGCCTCTCAAGACTATTCGTCCGGATTGATGGTTGCTGCTTACAGTCTGGGAGCGGGACGGTTCGTTCTGAACACTCTACTAATTCGAGAAAATCTGGGCCACCCTGTTGCTGAAAGATTACTACGGAATATGCTTCGGTACGCTGCCCGCGACATCAATGAGCCCCTTGTCCAAGTACCTTCCGATTTCGATCAGCTTCTTAAGGCCATCGGCTATCTCTAATCCTGGTTGCCTTTGGAACCGCTCCTCTTTGCGTTCTAATCCTGTTAGTCGTTTCAGTTCTCAAGCGGAAACTGATGAAGTGAGTCGACTCCCTGATGGGATTATCGGGATGGAAGTGCTCACGACCGTCTGGACTTGGCTGGCAGAATCGGCGTAGTGTGGGCCGAAAGCACGATCGGAGATGTTATTGGGGTTTTCCGCGGATCAATGGAAAGCTTGCTAGCTGGTAGCGCGACTGTAGCGAATGTTCTGCCTGGCGTGAAGATGACGGGCTGATTCGGATCATACCTGAGGCTGTTGAAAGAGGAGTTATGTTCCCTGAGCAGTATGGGAAATCGTTCCAAACGGAATACGCCCTCCAAACAAGCCTTATATGCCCTGTCGGCCTCCTAAATTGAACGTTCGTCAAATGAGTCCCACAAAAGTTTTCGACCTGTATAAGAGTGCTTGGAGACCTCTTCTAGTCGCCTGGGGGCTAATTTTGTTCGCCTTCGGTAACTTGGCGTGGTCGAAAGTCATTCCTGGCATGTCGAAAGAGACTGTCCTTGTCGAGATGCGTGACGGAATCAAGCTCGCCACGGATGTCTACACATTAGCGCCTGGGAAGGGACAGCCGGTTCTTCTCATGCGCACGCCTTACAACAAAGGCAGCGGACAGAAGACCGCCGAACTCTACGCGCGTTCTGGTTACACAGTAGTTGTGCAGGACTGTCGCGGCAGATACGCCTCGGGAGGGAGCTTTGTCCCTTACAACACTGAAGGACAGGATGGGTTCGATACGTTGGAGTGGATCACCAAACAACCCTGGTCGAACGGAGGCAGTCCACCTTTGACACCCAATCGGGAAAGTTTGTTTTTGCGGGAGTCGACATTCCCCGCGCACTAACAGACACCGTGCGAGGAGCCATCGGACCTCGTTTTGGATTTGCCTTTCAGCCCTGGACTGGACGGAGCACAGTCATCCGCGGCGGATACGGAGCCTTCTACGGCGGAACCGGACTGCTTATGATTCGAACTAACCGGTACACCGGATTTCTGGCCACACGAGATTTTCGTAGCCCAGACAACGGCGTTACCTTCCCAATTAGGCTGGAAACTGGTCTCCCGCCTCTGCAAATCGATCGCAATGCGCTGGGTCAGAGTGGAACCACGGTTCAGAGAAAAACAAACTTGCCTCAGCAGCAACAATGGAACTTCGGCATCCAGCAAGGCTTTTTCGTAAACTTCCTCTTCGAGGCAGCTTACGTTGGCAGCAAGGGAACGCATCTGGTTGCAAATAACCGCAACATCAACCAGGTCCCAGCGAATCTCCTCGGACCTGGGAACGCTCAGTCCCGTCGGCCCTTCCCACAATACGGCGACATTATTCTCGATGGGCCGTTGGATGCTTCTTCCACTTACCATAGCCTTCAGCTCAAGCTGGACAAGAGATTCTCACAAGGCATGTCGATTCTCAGTGCCTTCACCTTCTCAAAGATGATCGATGACGACAGTGGCGTCTCCTTTGCCCCCACTGGTTCCAGCTCTCAAGACATCTTGAATCTTCGTCTGGAGCGCTCGTTGTCAACCGCCGATCGAACGAAGGTATTCACGACAGCCTACGTTTGGGAGCTGCCCTTCGGTCCAGGACAGAAATGGGCAGCAGGTGCCAGTGGAACCAAGGCTAAGCTCATCGAAGGTTGGCAGGTGAGTGGGATTGTCAGTTTGCGTGACGGACTACCTGCAGTCATCACCAACACGCCCAATCAAACAGGGTCCCTGGGTGGAGGATCGCGACCCAACCGTGTGTCCGGAGTAGACCCAGAGCTGCAAAGCTCAGAACGTACCCCAGAAAAATACTTCAATACGGCGGCTTATACACCTCCTGCGCCGTTTGCGTTTGGTGGTGTATCAAGAACTGAGCCGCAGCTCCGTCTGCCCGGTTTTGCTGGAATCGATTTTTCGCTTAACAAAAGCACTGCCATTTCTGAAGGTTATTCTCTGCAGTTTCGGACTGAAATCTTCAATCTCTTCAACCGGACAAACTTCGGAAACCCAGGCACAGTGTTGGGGACGCCGCAATTTGGAAGGATTTTCTCAGCGGGATCAGCGCGGGCCATCCAGTTCGGCCTCAAGTTCATTTTCTAGTTTCGGATATCGGAGGAGCCATGAAGCGGAGACAATTCCTGTCGGCCACACTGACCGCGCCGCTTTTCTGGAAATCCTGGGAAAACATAGCAGCCGCCAAAACTATACCCGACGCTACCCAACTCGGTGCCAGCACACAGCCTGTCTTGCCGGGCATTCCCTGATCGAATCGATCACCGAGATCCAGCGATTGGGATTCGCCACGATCGAAATTCTCGCGTTCGCGAGTGCGCGGCATTCCCTTGGCTCTATTCCCGGGTTCTGGTTTCATCGAATGAACCATAACGATCGAGAGCACCTGTTCAACGCCACGCGTCCTTTCGCTCACATCTCGGCTCACATGCCATTTCACGACCTTCATCTTTTCGCCTTCAACGAGGATGTTCGAAACTTCACCATAGACCAGATCAAGAAAGGGATGGACGGTCTGGCCTTTCTTAAAGGAGAGATGGCAGTCGTTCACGTCGGTGCCTTGGGAAATCAGCTTAGCTACAAGGAAGTTTGGGGACAGATGCTGGAGACCTTCCGTTCGCTAGGAGACTACGCAGCAGCAAGGAACTTGAAGGTGGGGCTCGAAACTATGTGGCCGGAATCCATCCAGGAGTACACGGATCTGATGTTTGAGATCAATCACCCAAATGTTGGAGCTACCATTGATACCGGTCACATCCGGAGCTGCACAGATATCAACCTTCCTCCCGAACGGAGAGACTCTGCTGAGGGACGGCAGCGTTATAACGATGTACTGATGAAGATCGTCGATACTCTGGGTAAGAAAGTGCTTCATTACCATCTCGATGATGTCCGAAGCAGCGATTGGCGTGAACATCGGGCGCTTGGAACCGGGATTGTCGATTTTCCGAGATTGGCGGAGACACTCAAGAGAAACCAGTTTGCCGGTTTGTTGATTTTTGAACTCGAAGAGCCGGATCGAATCAACACCCTAAAGAGTAGTGCAACTTTGATGAAACAACTGATGTAGTTCTACTTGGGTCTTTACCACGAAGAGGAGGGTAGTTTTGAATAGACGAAGCTTTTTGCTCCGAGGTGGGTTCCTATCCGCAGGCTTGCTGGGAACTCTGACCGTGCCCGTTCCGGTACCGTATCTTTCGTCGCCGAGAAAGAAGCGTTTCAGTTTCATCCATTACACCGATGTGCACGTCCAGCCCGAACTGCACGGAGATGTCGGGTACGGTCAGGCAGTCAGTGTGATGAACCGGTTGTGGCCCAAACCTGCATTTGCGATAGGCGGAGGCGACTTCGTTTTCGATAGCTATCAGACCAAATTTGAGAGGGCCGACGCCCTTTACAAGCTTTACCGGCAGATCACCAACAAGTTAGATCTCCCTGTGTATCACGCTATAGGCAACCACGACGTTTTCGGGGTCGGCGTTCAGTCTGGCGTGAATATAGACCATCCCGAATTCGGAAAGAAGATGTTCGCCAATCGAGTAGGCGAGGGGCAGACGTATCGTTCCTTTGACTTTCAGGACTGGCACTTCGTCTTGCTCGATTCAATCTATCTGACCCCGGATCGCGCGTACGAAGGGCGAATCGATGCGGCACAGTTTGCCTGGCTGCAGAACGATCTTCAGGTCGTCGGTCCCAGGCGACCTGTCGTATTGGTGACCCACATCCCGTTTTTCTCAATTTACGGGACCTTTGAGAAAGGCGCTACCGAGCCTGTACTGCCTAGCCGTGTCATTGTCAATACCAAGGAAGTCCTGGAATTCTGCGCCGGCTATAACGTCATGCTTATCCTTCAAGGGCATTTGCACATTGTCGAGAGTCACCAGTACAAAGAGACACGTTACATAACATCGGGAGCAGTGTGTGGAAATTGGTGGAAAGGCCCTCGAATGGGTCATCCGGAGGGCTTTGCCGTTTACACAATTGAAGACGATCAGATCGGCTGGTCATACCATCCATTCGGTTGGCAGGCGGACAGCGGTTCCTAAAGCTTTTGCAACAAGAAACGTCTGCCTTGACCTCAAGATGCGACAGGGTCGATAGCGAAACTGGCGACGACCCAGCATGCCGGCCGAACCAAATCCTGGCGATCTCACTTCGAAACCCAGTGCTCGACGAAAGTTACTGGCGATCTGTGATGGAAGTCGTACGTGAGCGCCTTTTGACACCAGTTGGATTGCGCTCTCTCTCGGCAGACCATCCAAACCATAAGGAAAACTATAGCGGCGACCTGTCTCTTGACCTGGAACTTCGGTGCAGCCCATGACATCAGGGCCCGATTCCGTATCTGTTGTTGAAATTCCAAGGCCGAGATTTTCGCCTCAACGATCAGCGGTGAAGTAATCAAGAAATTGCTCGCGTGAGTAATGAATCTCCGACTTTCGCGTTTTCCCGAGCAAGGCAGAGATCGTCCATGATTGAAGGAT
This sequence comes from Acidobacteriota bacterium, assembly GCA_022616615.1. Taxonomy (GTDB): domain Bacteria; phylum Acidobacteriota; class Terriglobia; order Versatilivoradales; family Versatilivoraceae; genus VFZK01. Next base: position 24,912 of record JAKEER010000513.1, on the reverse strand, counting down.
CAGACACTGTGCTCACTCAATCGGCCAGCCGGAAACTGACCTCCTCTGCCACCGGTGCATCGGGTAAATACCCGGGTTTCTGCCAAAAGAAGTTCTGCTGCAACCGGTTTCATGAGTAAATCCAAGCCTCACCGCGCTCCCATGGCCACCCTTGCGGAAAGGCACTTCATCAGTCCAATGGCGCAAGAAGCGTCCTCTTTTTTCTCATTAACATTTTTCCCTCTGCAGCTCTCTTTATAAATGAGGGGCAAAAAACAACTGAGCTTGGCGACAACCAGTATCAGCCAACGCGCTGAAGCCACGCTCGCCCCCCAATCGTCTCCCCGAGTGGTGGGTCGGGGCGGGAGGATTTGAACCTCCGTCGCCTGCGCCAAGGCACAACGCACACAAATTGTTAACGACCTATGATCCACCACGACACCTGTTTTTCAGGCACTTGCGTGCCCCTGCGGCGTATTTTGCTGTGTTGGTGAGTAGCTATCTCGTGGTTCATTTCAACAAACGGGCTTCCCCCGACTGAATCAGCCATTAGCGACAGCCAACCTCTGGAGAGGACCTTTGTATGGCGCAGGTGTTTACACTGGCAAATGCAAAAGGGGTTTGCGGAAAATCCACGGTGGCCTTGAATCTCGCGGTTTGCTTTACCCGGGCGGGCTACAGGACACTGGCAATCGATTTGCACCAGCAAGCAAACCTGTCTGCCGCTCTCGGGATTGATCTCAACGAGCTTAGGCTTACCTCATTACCGGCTGCTGATCGACTACGAGGCTGAGATCAGCTCTTTCCTGTTGGAACTACGCCCGTGTCTGAAACTGCTCCCCTACACCATCGATTTTGAGCCGACGATCTTCTTGAGGCCAAGAAGGTGAATCGTGAATTGCTGGCGTAAGCTTCGACCCGTTCTCCGAGACTTCGATATCGTCGTCATCGAACCAGGACTGCACAATTGACTTATTCGCAATATTGCGAATACACTGTGAGGTGATCGGATGCCACCGACGAGGGTTGTAATCTACTGTGAGCAAGAGGACCAGGTGGCTCTGTTAGACTGGATGGATAGTCTCCCGATCAAAGCTCAGGACAAATGTCGGGTGAGAATTGAGCGCCTTGGAGAGCTCGGACATGAACTCCGCCGGCCCGAGGCGGATTATCTCCGAGACGGCGTCTACGAACTTCGCGCTAGCCTTCAAAGTGTCAACTATCGGATTCTTTATTTTTTTCACGGCAAGGCGACGGCTGTGCTTTCTCACGGTCTCATGAAAGAAAGGACGGTACCACCCAAGGAAATCGACCGAGCAGTGGAGCGGAAGAAGAAATTCGAATCCGATCCGAGGCGTCACACATTGGAGCAACGATGAAAACACATCGCAAAAGAAAACCTGCAACGGATGCCGTCGAGATCCTGCATCGACGCTATTACGAAGGCAAACCGGATCGTATCGCAGCGCTGGAAGAGGAAAGGGCGAATGCCGAGATAGCCCGCAAGATCTGCGAGCTGAGAACGAACGCCGGACTCACTCAGAAACAGCTCGCAGCTCTGGTCAGCACCACCACATCAGTCATCTGCCGTCTCGAAGATGCGGACTATGAAGGCCACTCGCTGTCGATGCTGCGACGGGTGGCTGCAGCACTCAAACAGAGAGTCGAGATTCGCTTTCTACCTGCCAAAGTCAAGAAGCGGGTCGCATGAGCACGAGCATTCCTGTCGGCAGTCGCTCTACAATCACGATGAGAACGAATCCACCTCGCGGGCCGTAAATAGTATAACTCTCCCTCACGGCTCGTGAAAGACGTGGCATACTCTAGAACCACTGCTTACGGATTTCGTTATGGACAGCAACAGCGTTTCACCCGGACGAACTCCCAAGCCCCCCGACCTACCTGCGGCAGATGCTGATTTTTGGCTCGACAGCGACGGGAGGCTCCTTGACCCACGTCTCATCGACGCGGCGATTTCACTCTGGCCACAAATGAATGCATACACAAAACGCCGACTGAGAGATGGAGGCGCTGCCTTGGGAGCTGCCTGGAAGGTTCTTCAGGCCACCTCGAAAGTGATCCGCAATGGAAGAAGAGACGCCGTGAAAGACATTCCAAATTACCTCTTTTCGGCGTTCATTCATGAAGTGAACGGACTCGCGACCCAGGACTTGGCTGTTGGACAGTCGGATGAGGAAGAATTTCATAGCCAGCCTGTTGATGACAACTTGGAAAGCCAAATTCTCGGGTGGCTGGAAGCCCAAAGGATTCTCCGATCCCTCGACGACTACGAAAGAAACCTGATAGTCATGAAAATCGATCAGGGTTACTCTTGGAAGGAAATCGGTCAACTTCTTGGAGTCTCACACAAAAGCGCCAGGGTACAGTACTGCCAGACCCTTCAGGCGATTCGGAAAAGGTTTCGCAAGCTCTAATTCAAGCGGCCCGCAGCTAAGGCCACCAGACACCATGGCAAAGAAACCTCCGAACGACAAGCATGTTTCGCCAAGAGACGAGCGCGAGATCCTAGATTCCTTTCGTGAGTCATTTCAACATGACTTTCCTAACCCTCAACGCATTGGCTGCCCGGGTGGTGAGGTTCTCAGAGCGCTCGGTTGGCGACGCAAGCTCGACAATCCTGAGGCTGTCGTCACTCACATCGGAAAGTGCTCGCCCTGTTTTCAAGAGCACAGAGTATTTCTGCGGGAGTACAAATCTCGCCAAAGGCTTTACCGTCTTGCGGCAGTAGCAGTCTTAGTAGTGGGGGTCGGCTTCTGGATCTCGTGGAAGCTGATGACAGGTCCGGGCTCGATTGTTCCCGGGCCACCTCCCATCGTGAAGGCTCCGCCACAGCCTGCCTCTCCTGTTCCAAGCCCGGTGCCGCCTTCAACTCAGGAACAGAAACCGGCTGAAGTGCAAGTAGCGGTCTTAGACCTACGAAGGCGTGGCGTGACCCGCGGAGAGAGCAACAACCAAAAAGGAGATTTGGTTCTACCAAGAGGACGGATACAACTCTCGATCTACTTGCCCATTGGAAGCGAGGAAGGGGATTACGAAGTCGGTATCTTCGGAACGCAGGCTCAATCCCCGATGGCAAGAGGTAAGGCGGGCATGCGAGGTCATCTCAATGTCCTGACCGTAAACATCGATACAGGCAATTTTCCAGCGGGGAAGTACAGCTTGGGCATCCGCCGGTTTGAGTCGGGATGGAACAAATACCCGCTGAACTTAAGGGAAGAATCGAAGGCTATCACATCCGAAAGACAATAGAGGGGGACCGATCCGTCCGCATTCGACTAAGCCACAACATGCCAAAACTCAAGCGAGTCGTCCCCTTGAACTTCTAAATAGAATCCAATTTCAACGTGTCCTAGCCTCACTGGTTCGGAAGGAGATCCACCAGCAGTTTCCATCGAAACCATCGTACCCGAAGGCACGTGCTCCCCTTCTGATTTCCCTCTTGGCCTTTGGTTCACAACATAATCTCGAGGCCAGCCATGATTCTCGATACTGAAAGAATCTTTCCTAGAATTGTTTTTGGCACTGCTGTGCTGTTCGCTGCTCTTACGCCATTCTCGATCCGAGCTCAGGTGAGCACTGCCGACCTCCAGGGCGTGATTACTGATCCTTCAGATAGCGCGATCGCCGGTGTTCACATTAGAATCGAGAACCCAGAAATTGGGCTTGTCCGGGAGACCACCAGCCGCGAGACGGGCGAGTACAGCTTTATCTCATTGCCACCGGCTCGATACAAAATCAGAGTCGAGGCCAAAGGCTTCCGCACGGCAGTTATGCAAGATGTTCCGCTCACCGTTGGCCAAAAGGCTTACTTGCCTGTGAGACTTCAGATCAGTGTCTTGGCTGAGGCGCTGGATATTCTAGTGTCCAACACAACGATCGAAACGACGCGATCATCCCTTGCTACCACCATTGACCAGAGGGCGATCGAGGATCTGCCCATCAACGGACGTAGCTACATTCAATTCACGCTACTGGATTCCGCCGCCACTCGAGACAATCAACCAATTCTGGCGCCCGCTCCGACGAGTGGTCTCAATATCAACGGGCAGCGGTCGCGAGCGAATTTCGTCAGCATCGACGGAGCAGACGTGATGGACAACTCGGTCAATGGCGTCCGTGCAACGGTGTCTCAGGAGGCCGTTCAGGAGTTTCAAATCCTGAAAAGTGGCTATACGCCTGAGCATGGCAGAGCCTCCAGCGCCGTGATCAACATTGTCTCAAAACAGGGCACCAATCAATGGCGAGGGAATGTGTTCGGCTATCTTCGTAGCCGCAAAGTCTCGGCGACCAATGCATTCGCCGGCGAATCTGATCCTGGGGATACTCGCACTCAAACGGGGGCCACGTTGGGCGGTCCGATCAAGAAAGACCAGACGTTCGGTTTCATCTCCTTTGAAACCGCTCAGGCAAACTCAATCAACTTCTCTGAGATTGGACGCGACAACTTTGAGTTAAAGCGAGTCCCTTTCAAGCTGCCTGGAGGAGTTCAGACAAGCGCCTTGCTGACCTCGCAGCAGGAAGAATATCTCCAGCGTGTGGAGCCAGCGGTGGCGATCCCCTATGCACTCTTGGCAACTGCTGGAGCTGATGTGGCGATCCGGGGCAATACTCCTGGGGGCCCGATCACCTTTGGATTGGTCCCGAACCCTCTGCCCGCGTCCTTTCGTGGACTAGCGACGGAAGTCGGGAATTACAAGACAACAGAGACGACTTACTTCTATTCCGCTCGCTTGGACCACAAGTTTTCGAGCGACCAGAATCTCTTTGGCCGTTTCAGTGTGAGTCCATCCGATCTCACGGGCCTTCAGAGTAACAGTCAAAACCAGGTAACAGCGCTTAATGCTTTCTCCAGAACATCCAATAGCTCGACGCGTGATCTCGCTATTGCGTCGCAGCTCACAAGTCAGATCAGTCCGACTTGGCTGAGTGAATTCCGGTTTCAGTTTGCACGACGTGGCGCGTCCCTAACACCAAACTCCTCTCAAGTGGCGGTAGAAATCCCTGGAGTCGCATCGATTGGCCAACAGCAGTTTGCTCCGTTATTTCGAACCGAGAAGCGCTGGCAAGTTGCTGACAACATCACGTACATCCGCCGATCGCACACGCTGAAGATGGGAACGGACTTCAATATTCTTCCGGTAAAAGCAATCTTCCCAATTAATCAGTCGGGTATTTACTTCTTTCCTGCAGCTTTGGCCGTCGACGACCCAATCATCACGGCTGTGATGGGATCGTCATTGACGTCTGCATGGAAACTAAGCGACGCTCCTGCGTTCTCGGCAGCTCAGGCATACGGGTTTGGCCTGCCGGACTCATTCGTTCAGCAGTTTGGTGGTTTTGAGAATGCCAAGGCCCGCCTGAAGAATACGACCCTGGGGGCCTTCATTCAGGATTCCTGGAAAATCGCGAGCAATTTTACATTGAATTATGGCTTGCGCTACGACGTGGAGTTCACACCGCGATTTTTGGCGGGCAATCAACTATCAGAGATTGGTCAAGACCTGCTCGGAGTGACGCAAGGTATTCCACGCGACAGGAACAACTGGGCACCTCGGGCCGGTTTTGCCTGGGATCCAGCCGGCAATGGGAAGACAGTGATCCGTGGTTCCTACGGGCTGTTTTATGGACACCCGTTACTGGCCATCGCCTTCCTCTCGAATGTGGTTGATGGAACCAAGTCACCTTATCTGCTTGCACCGCATAAGGTCGGTGCCGACGACCTATTCCAAGGACGTGCCTTTACCGGTCTGCTCGGTCAAGCAGTTGCCAATCCTGCTCTAGGTTACGATGGCGCGGCGCAACGATTTGATCCGCTTTCTCCAGTATTCTCGAACCAGAATAGCGCCTTGACGCTGAGCCCCCTCCTAGCACAGACATTTCCTGTGGCAAGGAAGTTCCAGTACGACTCTGCTCTCCAAGGCACCTTTGGGATTGAACGGCAGCTAGCTACCAGTATGACGCTTGGTGTGGACTACACATATGCGCACGGGGCGCATCTCCTACGCCCGAGAAACATCAACCAAGGCAATTACGATCTGATCGTTGCCTACGAGCGCGCGTCAGCAATCTGCCCAGGCGTTCCAGAGGTCTCAGCCAACGGATGCGCGACTTCAATTTATGGTGGCGGGGCCGGGCCACTAGCGGGTTTGTGGGATGCGCTTGGTGGGAAATCGGCCACCTCCCTGGCCCCACTCGGACAATTGATCTTCAATCAATTTCGAGCGACCGGTCCCAATTACGCTTGGGCAAATAGCGTTTCTGGTGGCTCCTTTTCAAAACCGGTGATGGATTCGCTGGTGAGGAACTTTGGACTGCCCCACGCGCCAAACAATGCATTTGTCCCTGTTTTCAATGTGAAGCAGTATGAGTCATCCGGGTCTTCGGTCTATCACGCAGTGACAGCGACACTCAACAAGAGATTCTCACGTCATTACCAAATGCTGGGATCTTGGACCTGGTCGCACGCGATCGATGATTCAACCGATCTTCTATCCCTCCAGGAACCTCAGGACAATACGAACACCCGGTTGGAGCGCGGAAACTCGAACTTCGATCAGCGGCACCGGTTCGTCGTAAGCGGCATTTTTGACAGCCCGACTCGATTCTCGAACTTGCCGGCCATTCGTGGTCTCTTGCGAGGCTGGACAGTTGCGCCGGTCATTGAGGTGTCTTCCGGCCGCCCATACAATCTCCTGACTTTTCGAGATAGTACGCTGATCAACAGTTCAGAGACGGCCCGGCCTGATGTGGTGCCTTTGGGTACAGCTGGAAGTTTCCCTTCTCCAGACGGGATAGTAGCGCTGGCGCTGCCTCGGCTGGGCTCGGTGGGGAACCTTGGTAGGAACGTTTACAGAACGCCTAGCTTTGCTTCAGTCGATATCAGGTTGACGCGTCATGTTTCCATCGGCGAGGCCAGGATCATTGATTTGAGTGTGGACGCATTCAACCTCTTTAACCGGGTGAATGTTCGTGAAGTCGACAATTCTTTCACCCAGGGCGGCAGGCCCGTGGCCGCGTTTGGGCCAAGACAAATCCAATTCAGTTTGAAGTTTTTCTTCTAAGTTGTTTCAGCCTGATGTAGTTTCCGAAGGCAGCATGGCATAGGCATCGCTACTCAAAACAATTTCCAGAACCTCGCTCAACTTCTTGAGCGCCCGCTTCGATGCCGCCAACACCCTTGCCGTGCGAATCGGCGAACCGATGGCAACTCTTAGGGCCTTAAGAGTATCGATCTCGCCGTTATCCAGCAGAGCGAAATTTAGGTCAGGGATCTTCCGTTCCAAAGAATCTGACACAACCCGGATTACCGCGACGGGCAACCGAGCTTGATTGGCCACGACAATGATTTCGAAACTCTCCATGTCCACGACGTCTGCCCCAGTCTTGGCCAACGTGAGCTTCTCCTGTTTCGTCGTGGCAATTCGTGGCGATGAGATGCCAATAGCTGACCGAGGATTAATACCCTTCGACTTAAGGACAGACGTGATGTGTTCTGCCAATGGTGTTGTGCAGAGCGCTCGGGCAGAATTGTTGTCAGTGGCGAGGCATTGCCGATAGACAATGACCTCATCCTCGGCAAGGAAACTGTTCAAGCTGCCACAGGTGCCAAGGACAAGAACCCCGTCAGGCCGTTCAACGGTGGATCGGCCGTTGGCTGTTGCCGTTGGGCTGAGCAGCACAGTCGAGGCTCTGGCTTTCGCCCTTTTTGGACCAATGCCGGTGATGAACAGAAAGACATCGTTCGTTCCGATTCGCCCGCGACTGACGTTTGCGGCATCGCCGTCGAGGCGAGTCACGAGGTGCCCAACGGAGTCGCCCTCGATCTTTGTGGCTGCAAAAGCATAGACAACGCTCATCGGACTTCCTTGGGTGATGATCCCTGGTCCTCTTGTCGCGGTCGGCCAAGGGTTGCGGAAGTATAGCAGCAGGACGAGAACGCAGAGTACGACAGTCAGGAGCATCTTATGTCTCAGAATCAATCTTTTCACAAGCCTCCAGACTGTCCTGCTTTTGCTCGCATCCAGACTTCCATCTTACACCGAACCAGAATCTGAATTTGCCTTCCGAAAACATAGTTTCGATTTCAGGCAAATTAGATCGAAATTCAGAGCAGTCGTGCAAAGACTACATCAATTTCTGATTATCTCTCTGATTAACATCTTTGCTTTCGGGTTGCGCTTAGACTCCCAAATTCAAAATCCCGAGCGGTTGCTCGAAGAAGCAGATCGCCTGGCCTGGCTCAACAATTGGATCCAAGCCGGGCCGTTGTATGAACGCGCCGAGATTCTCTTCAGTCAGGACGGAGACACAAAGAACGCACTTTACGCCCGGATCGGAAACATCCAGGCATCTTTCCAAAGTCGCTCGTTGCCAGACCTCTCGCGTAGTCTTGCAGCACAGATGGAAAATCCTATCATTCACAATGACGCCCATCTGAAGTTGCGATGGTTGGTCGCGAAAGCAGAAGTGGACATTGAGATCGATCCGCCAGCAGCTCAGCGCGCATGGGAGGAGGTCCGATCACTCGCTGAACAACTGGGAGACAAGGCATGGGAAGCGAGAGCCCAGGGAAAACTTGGATACATCGCATTCTTTCAAGGCGACATCTATAGGACTCAAGAACTAATGAGGGAGGCATTTCACTCTGCCGAATCCCTTGGCGATGTCGGAGCGCAGATTTGGTATGCGACAACTATTGGGAACGGATTGGGTGAGCTCGGACTTCACGATCAAGCCATTAAGTTCCTGGACGAGGCTCTGAGCCTAGCCGCAACGTTGTCAGATGCGGGCTTCCCCTATATCGCGTATGCCGGAAAGGCGCGCTCATTGGGTGAACTCCAGAATCGGGCTGAAGCACGAAAGATGTTGGAGAAGAATCTGAAAGTGGTCCGTTCCCTCAAACGACGTCTTGATGAAGCTTACTATCTGATCCTGCTAGCGAAACTTTCCGCGTCAGAAAACAATCTTCCATTAGCTGCGTCTTACCTAGAAGTCGCTCGAAATCTCTGCATTGATGGAGGCTTTCACCACACCATGGCCTGGAGCATGTTCGAGTTGGCAAAGGTGTACCGGGACAACGGTAATCTCCAGAAAGCCGAAGACCGAGCCAACCTGGCCATGGATGCCATGCGTCAGGTTCAGGACCGATACCACTTGCCTCAGCACCTGGCGCTCATAGCAGAGTTGGTGGCAAAGCGAGGCCGATTCCGGGAAGCGGATAGACTTCTGGAGCAAGCTGCTGATATCACAGAAGCGATGCTGGCAAATGCTCCCAGCACATTTTCGAAGAGCTCTCTGATTGCCACAATGAGCGCCATTTACGTTGGCCACTTCACTTTGGCCGTCGAGTACCTGAAGGACAAGCCCAGAGCTTTCGAGATTCTGGAAAGGGCAAGAGGCCGAGCCGTGGCCGATGCGATCCGAGACCATTCGCCTGCAGTTCCAAAATCGGATGAAGAGACCAAGGCCCTGGAAAAGGAGATCAACCAGATACAAATCCGACTGCAGTTCACAAACCTCAGCAACCGAAACCAGACCAATGCACTACTCGACCAACTCTGGCGAGCTAAGGAAAGATTGAATTCGATTCCTCAGCCTCGAACGCGCTTCCAGGAACTCACGATCCGCAGCAGTCCTGTTTCTGTTGAATACCTGAGCAGCATTCTCGATCCGGACGAAGTCGTTCTTGAATATGTCTTGAGCGAGCCAGCTTCCTATTGCCTGATCATCACCATGCGGAACTTCGACATTGTGCCGCTAGCCGGGCGAAAGAAGCTTGAGTCGCTAATAGACGGCCATCTAGGGGACCTCCGGTCAGCGAAACCAACGATCCAAAGAGCTAAGCAGCTTTACTCGATGTTGCTTCGCCCTGTGCTGAGAAGTCCAGACCAGTTTAGCCACCTCACGATTGTCCCTGACGGCAAACTTCATCTCTTGCCCTTCGAGTCGCTGGTGGATTCCAGAGGGCAATTTGTCTTGCAGTCCCACACCGTCTCTGTGGCTCCATCAGCAACAGTCTATTATTTGCTCAGCACGGCCCACACCACGGAAAGAGGACAATTGCCCTTCTTAGGTATCGGAGGAGTTCCCTATGGCCAGGAAATCAGTCACGTTCAGCAGGTATCCCCTCAGGCCATGAGCACGTCCGGTGGTCCGTGGGATTCTGCTCTCAGCCGCCTTAAGCCTCTTCCAGGATCGGCAGACGAAGTCGAGGCGATCGCTGGAATCATGGGAAACAGAAGCATCACGTTGATCGGCCCAAATGCCACCAAGGCCGCTTTCTTATCCCAGAATCTTCCTGTTTTCAGGATCCTTCACTTTGCGGTACACGCCCTTTCCGATGCGACGTTTCCAGACCGATCCTCGCTGGTTCTCGGGAGAGATCCAAACTCGGGAATGGACGGCCTGCTGCAAGAACGCGATATTCGTCATTTGAATCTGAATGCAGAGTTGGTAGTGCTCTCAGCGTGTGACACCTACCTGGGTCGCCTGCAGGAACAGGAAGGCATGGTGAATCTGGTGCGGGCCTTCTTCTACGCCGGTGCCAGGACGGTGGTGGCCAGCCTTTGGAAGGTGGGCGACGATTCCACTGCCAACCTGATGAAGCGCTTCTATGGTTATCTGGCTCGAGGGGAAGCCAAAGGCTCGGCTCTGCGAATGGCCAAACTCGACATCATCCGCCAGTACCGCAAGGATGCTTCTCCATACTTCTGGGCTGGATTCACTCTACATGGAGAGGGTGGTTCAGGGCGTTCCCGCAAGTAAACCTGTCTTTGCTGGGCCCCTAATAGTTCAGACCAGAAAATGATTTACATCCGCCCCCCAAGTGTGATCCTGGTCATAGGTCGTTCACCCGCTCCGATGGGTGTCTGCCCCTTATTTATCCCTTCCTTCTTCCCCGTAGGTGAAGCAAGCTAGGAAGGACTTCCAGCTCAACTTTCCGACACATTTTCCAAGTCGCACCAGTCGTGGCCACTGCGCTCCCAGGGCCGCCCGCCACTTGTGGCTGCGATCGGGCGACGAACGCGCGCAACTCCCGCTTTCATACAATCGTCTGCTCGGCGTTCAACCCGCTTTTGCCCGCATCCTGCTCGCGGTGAGTTCTCCGCTGTCTGCAGAGGAGGGTCGTTGGCACCTCATTTTCCATTAACACTTTTCCCTCTGCCGCCCTCTTTATAAGTGAGGGGCAAAAAAAAGGCAACGGAGCCTGGCGATGACCGGCAACGGTCTCAGCGAGCGAGCTGACGCCAGGTCCGCCCCCTAACCGCATCTTGCCCACTCCGGCAGACGCTCGGACACCGAACATTTTAGAAGGAGGATGCATATGGAGACTTTCCAACAAGTCATGTACTGGTTCTTCGCGGCTCTCCTGGCGGCGGCGCTTGTGATCGGAGCGCTCTTGATCAAGAAACGCAAATCCGAGGACTAGCTTCCGACTCACGACCGCATCACGAAAGGAGAAACACTCAACTCATGAAAGTCCGAACCCTACCGTTCACACTCATCGCCCGGAATCCTGCAATGGTGGCCGTTGTCTTAATCCTGGCCCCAGTGGCGCTACAGGCCCAGACGACTGTCGCGCCCGCCTTCCAGGGTGCCATCACCGATATCCGGACCATTGCCGTGGCAGCCGGCACGCTGGTTGCCGGTCTTGTTGGCCTCGTGGGCCTCGGGCGCACCGCTTACAAACTCAGCCAGGGAGACACAGATTCGATGACCGCGCTCATCTTTGCGATCGTTGGCATCGTCTTAGGCTTCTTGGCCAATACCTTCATCGCTTAGCCAGATGAAAGAGACGCCGATTTTCCGCAACATCCAGCACGTGCCCAGGATCTGGGGAGTCACCTATCTCAAGCTCTTTGCCTCACTGGGCATCGGCCTCCTGATCATGACCGTGTCTTTCGCACTGGTGAACCGCGGATCAGCTTTTCTCAAGATCTCCGTCATCGTCTTTGCCGTGTTGGTCACGGCCGGGTTCTATGCAGCGTCTTTCTGGTTGGACAATCGAGATCCACTAGATTCCAACGTCACCCCTTTTCTCAAAGGGGAGTTCAATTCCCAGGCGCTTTCTCTCCAACGCATGAAACTGCTTGACCATGAGGCTCGTAATGAGGTTTCGCGACCTGCTCAGAAGTATTAACAAGTACGAACAAAAGCTTGAAAACGCGCTTCTCTACGTTGATTTCCTCCCCGATCATACGTTGCCTCTGATCCTAATGAAGGATGGCGGGCTGCTGGTCTTATTCGAGCTTGGCGGTCTCGACTACGAGGGCCTCTCGGAAGAGGACAAGCAGCAGTACAGCTATTACACCCACACGGCGCTCGAGCAGCTTCCCGATGAAGGAGCCGGCTTCATGCTTTCGAACCTCCTGGTCCGCGACACGCCCGAGCCCATTCCACTTAAAAGCAATCCCCAGGCACATCCACTGATTCAATTCGTGGAAGACAACAAGCAACGTTTCTGGGACGGCATCGTGGCTCGCAGTTTCGGCAATCGCATCTTCTGCGCCTTGCGTTACTTCAATCCCAGGAGAAAGGCACCACCCTGGAATCTGCTCGTCCAGGAAAGCAAGCTCTTCCGGTTTTACCGGGACCAGGTCCGTCTGGACGCTCAAAAGCTGGAAGAAGGCTTTCTGGTGCTCTCCAACGCCTTTGCCCGCTTTGGGTTCCAGGCCCTGGACCGCACGGAATCTTTCCGGGCTCTCTATCAGTTAATCAATTTCGTAAAACCGCCTGCCTATCGTCCCGATCTTTCCTTGAACGCTCAACTCGCCCACAGCCGCTACGTCTTCTCCGAACAGCACGTCGTCATTAACGATCAGGAATACTGCTCTGTCGTGGGCATCAAGTACCCGCCACCCACCTCTCTCGCCCTCTACCTCAGGCGGTTTTACGAACTCTCCTTTCCGCTTGTGTTGCGTCAGTCCATCGGCTTCTGCAACAACAAGCAACGGTTGTACAAGGAACAAGACTTCAACACGCCGATTGCCTTAGCCCTGTCCGCAGTCGATCCGAAGAATCTGCAGTACGTCGAGGAAATCAAGAACTTCCGCAGCCGCATCGAGAACGAGAAGGAACTTCCACTCTGGTGGCATTTTTCGGTCCTCGTCCGTGCCAAAGATAAGGAAACGCTCCGCTCCCGCCAAACTCAAGTGATGGGATTGCTCAAGGACATCGGCAGCTTCGGGATCCTCGAAAAACGTAATCTCCGGCCAGCCTTCTTTTCCACGTTTCCCGGGCATGATCGCTTCTACTTGCGGAGGTCGCTGATTGCTTCCGGCAATGCTGGCGACTTGCTCAGCGCCTACATCCTCTACCGGGGCGACTCTGATCCGGTGGACTACCTGGAAGATCGTTTACATGGTGTCTTCGCCTACAACCCCTTCACCAGCCGCGAAAAGGCTCGGCACCGAGCCGTCTGCGGCCCAACCGGCGGCGGCAAGAGTTTTTTCGTCATCAAGGACATTCTTTCTCACCTCATTGTGAACCCCATGCTCTGGGTGGTGGATCTCTCCAACTCCTACGGTGACTTGTTTGAGTTCCTGCGAGAGGAGATGCCGTCTGAGACGGCAATCATGCGTGTTTCGAAGTCGCAGACCAGTTTCCACTTCAATCCGTTCACCATCGATGATCCTTCTCAACCTGTCAGCGACGAGCAGTTCGAGTTCTGCATGGGGCTCCTGAAGCTGATGGCCGGCAGAGACCTGACCACCCCGGCCAATGAGATGGCCATGCGCAACGGCCTCACCGAGTTCTTTAATGGCTACCGGATGTTGCTCCGCAACCAACAGCAGCACACACCCATTCCGCCACTCACCTTGCTGGCCAGCATCATGCAGATGGAGTTCAAGAACTTCGAGCTGGCCAGTGCTTTCAAGCTCTGGACCGTTGGCCGCCGGGGCGAGATGTTCAACTCCGGCCAGGATAGCTTGAAGAGTGCGCGTTACTGCTACTTCGATCTCCGGGACCTCGACGGTGAGCCTGAGCTGATGACCGCCATCGTCTACGTCATCTTCTCCAAGGTCTACGACAGCACGGTCGACGAATCCCTCCGGCGCGTCGAAAAGCGGTTTGTCCTGGATGAGGCCCACCGTTATCTGACCGACGAGGCGTTCGCATTCTGGATTTCCCTGATTGTCCGCACCGGCCGGCACTGGAACATCATGCTCGACATCATCACCCAGTCCCTGGGTGATTTAGATCGGCCCGACCAGCCCTGGTCACGGGCCATCATTACTAATCTCAAGCAGGCCTTCTATTTTGCCGGCCAGCCCGACGTCGAGGCTTCCCTGCGCAAGCTCCAGATGACCGATTACCACATCGAGCAATACAAGAGCCTCGACCCAGCCAAGCATGAAGTCCTCTATTGGTCGGCTGGAGGCTTGCGCCGCATCCTTCGGCCCGTGACCGATCCCCATACCTATTGGCTGGCCACCACCCAGAGCGAAGAAAGAGACATGCGGCGCCTCATGACACAACTTCATCACGGCAGCGTCGGAAATGCCGTCAACGACCTGGTCCGCTTAACCGGACAGTGCCGCACGACCAAAGAGCGGTTAGAAATTCTGGAACCCTATCTGGAGCAACGCATGGCCGGGCTAGTGTCCGAGCACCTAGGGCTGGCACCGGCTGGCGCGGCCCTTCAGCACACGGCGCGCGGCGCTCATTGAGAAAGGCAGGAGCAAGTCATGGAAACCGAAGGAATGAGCCTTGAAGAATTGAAGCAGCTCAAACGCACGCAGTATGAGGAAGCGCGAAAGAGCGGCGTGTTCCAGCGACTGGCCACGGTTGGCAGGGAGCTTGGCCGTGAAGTAGGCAGGCCGGGTCCCAAGTACCTCTGGGAGGAGAGCGGCGTAAGGGTCTTCGTAGATGACTATAGAGGTTACGTGACAGCCCATGCTAACGAGCAACTCGTGGCCTCCAACCACCCGTGCACTCGGCTTTTTGTCGCTGGCCAATGGCAGGATCTCGTTCTGGCCTACTATCCGGAGGCACAGGAGAAAGCCTCGCTTCGGGAGGCTGCAAGGCGAGAGACCGAAAAGCAGCGCTTGCAGTCTGAACAGACACTATAGAAACGGAGGCACTCATGAAGAGACTGATGATGACGGCAGCTTTGTTCCTGTTTGGCCTGACTGGGCGGGCCGATGCCTTTATCTTCACCGACACGGCCGCGCTCGCCCAGCGCGCCTCGCAGTTCATCCAAACAGCCGCCCACTATAAGACGTTCCTGACCTATAAGGACGAGTTCGATAAGTACAAGCTCGAATTTGAGAAGTACTTCAAAAACTTTCGCCAGATCTACCGCCGGCTCTCTTCGGGGGATTGGCAGGACTTTATCCCTTCGGACTGGGCACGTCTGCGAGATCACGTCATCGGAATCTGGAAGACCTTTGACCAGGCGGCCTATGACGCCCAGGTGTTGTCGCTCACAACCAGTCCTCTCTACACGCGCTCACCCGAGTACAGGACGTACACCGACAATCTGATTCAACTCTCCGAGCAACAGATTGAGCAGTTGAAACGGGAGGAAGCTCATCTTCTGGAACTGCAGGGACAGGATGTGGCTCACCACGAAGCCTTGCAGCGCTTCAAGGCGCGCAACGGTGGCTTGGTTCTGGGAGAAGACACGGAAGGAAACGAGATCGCACTCAGCCAACAGATTGCGCTGACGAACGCCATTTTGATCGAAGTCGCTGCCATCCAGGCGGAACAAAAGATTGTGCAGCAGCGCCTGCTGACGCAACAGAAGGAAGCCCGCAATCTCATCATGAAGATGAAGCAGCTCGAGATCCAGGCCCAACCAGGCGATGTCCGCAATCTTGACCAGCTGCTGGAACTGACTCGCAACCGCTAAGGAAAGCTATCATGAACCCTATCTTCCCAAGCCTCTTGGCTTTCTCGCTCCTTACCACCTGTGGTCCTGTTGCCCTCGCCGAGGAGCCCGTTTCGAAAAACGCCCCGTCGTATTGCTACAAGATCCTGTTGGATGGCCAGGACCGCAGCTACTACCAGTACGTCACCCAGCGTGTGGTGATGTTCATCGATCCGGTGTGGACAGAGAATCCGCAAGTCTCCAGCGTTCGGCTGGTGCACCTCAAGAGCAAGAAAACCGAGGCGGCGCCTACACTCATGCCGGGCCGGTTTCGCCCAGGAATCGCGGCCGGAGGAGTCTCCTTTTTCCATATCCCGATGGGTAGGCTCCTGAGCCTCACGGCCAATGGCAGGTCCGTATCATTCCAGAGACTTGACCCGCGCTCCCCCGGCTGTCCTGCCATGAATCTCTGGTTCAACGGGCGATGGAACGGATATGAAGTGCTCCAGTACTTGCCCTACGAAAACTACACCGCTTTGTCCGTTCTGGGTAGATACGTTCACGTCGAACCCAACCGGATCATTCTGGTTTTGGCGATTCCAATGTTCCTCAACCCAAAGGCGACTCTGTACAGTCGAGGCACATCCACTGCGCTGGAGATGGAATCCGTTAGGGCGAACGAACTCGTCAATCGCTACCCGGACCTGCGAGCCGAAGTCGAAAGCAACTGGGGCCTCTACGCGCTTTGTTTTCTCTTCAAGCCGCTAAACCTCAGGGAAGAAATCAAAGTCAGCGGGACTCTCTTTTCAGAGAACGGCAAACCCTCCACGAAGCCGGAACACCAGCAATTCTTCTTTGTCCGCCGAGTTGAAGGAGGAAACGCGCGATGATCAGTTTGTCCTGGCTCATGGATACGCTTTGGTTTGGTCTGCGCGGCGCCTGGGGAACCGATTTCGTGGCCGTCTACACCGCCTTAGGCGCCATCCTTTGGGGTTTCCTTCTGTTCAAAGTGTTCCTGCAGGAGGGACTGCAGGTGGCTGTGGGCAATCGCTCCGAGCTGCCCAGGATCCTCGTCAAATACCTCTTCATCGCCGGCATGTTCGGCATCTGGCCACAGTTATCCTCCAGCCTCTTTCGGGCGGTTCAACTGCTCGCCGTCGCCTTCTACCCGGACCTGAATGAGGTCTTCAACCAAATGGCTGGAGGCATGGCTTTCATGCAGACCTCCACCCAAGCCACGGAAAACAGCCAAGGGCTGGTAGCCACAATCTTGGGAAGCCTCGTCAACCTTAGCTTCGGGGCCATTCTCAGCATGCTAGGCGTGCTCATTTTCTTTCTGTGCTATGCACTCATCTTTCTCAACATTGCCGGCTCGATCACCGTCCTGGCCCTGAACCTCGTCCTCGGGCCCGTCTTCTTCGCCCTGGCATTCGACCGCGACTTTCGTGGCCACAGCCAGCGCTGGCTGGCAGCTGTTCTGTCCTACATCCTGCTGATCCCGCTCTACGGAGCTGCGTTGAGAATGGCCGCCTCCATTGCGGGAGCCGCGATTCCCGCACCGTTCGGATTACCATCCGTGCCGCAAATCGTCACCCAGGTTATCGGGCCGATCCTGTCCGTAGGTGTGGTCCTTTCGACGAACAAAGTGGTCAATGCCCTCATCGGCGGAGCGGCCGGCTCGGGCGCCAGCTCGACTGCACTCGGCGTCGCCGGCATTAGCGCCAACCTGATTGCCGGAGGCGCCCTGGTCCGTGCCACCGGGACTGCCACCGGCGCAGCGGCGCGGGCGGGAGCGGGTGCCGCGCAGACGGTCGGCAGCAAGCTTAGCTCCACGGCACGCGCCGCACTCGGCAAGTAAGGAGGAAACGTGTCTCGCCCAACCGATGATTTCATCCGTTCCAGCGGCAACCTGGCCTTTGTCAACACTTGGCTGAAGCTGATCGTTCTGGTGCTGCTCCTGACGGCGCTGCTCCTGGGTGCGGTCCTGGCCGGCAAGGTTGTCGAGGGCCGCACCGAGCGCGTGCTGCCTATTGTCATCAATCAAGCCACGGGTGACGCCCTGGCGGTGGATTTCAGCGTCATTGATGCGGCTGGCGAACACCGCGCTCCGGTCGAGATCCGTAAGTTCTGTGAAGATTTTCTGGGTGAGCTCTTCACCTACAATCGCTTCACGGTCAAAACAAACCTCGAATCCGTAGTGAAGTGGGCGACTCCAGAAGCCTTGGTCCAGATCAAAGAGGCCGTCAACTTGGCCCACCGCTCCGAGTTGATGACCCGCAATGCGCAGGGTGTTGCCGAAATCCGGAGTGTCCTGATCACCGAGACTCAGCCGGTTCTCAAGGTCCAGGTGTACTTCCAAGCGAAGGCACTCTCCCAAACTACCGAGGTCCTGGAAGAGGGCCAGTACCAAACGGTCCTGCTCATCAAGCCCATCAAGCGCTCCCAGCGCAATCCCCACGGCTTGATTGTGCTCGAGTACCGCCAAAGCCAATTCAAGGAGGGACAATGATTCGCACCTTTCAGCTTCTTTTCGTTGTCTTGCTCTCGACCCAACTGTTCTCGGCCGGCGAGCCCCGCACGCTCACTTGCGACTTCGACGGAGAGAATGCCACTCGCGTCTATAAAGTCGTCACGGTCGTAGGCGTAGGCACCACCTTCCGACTCCCGGAAGGATTGAAGATTAACGATTTTGTAGTCACCGACCCGAAAGGGTTCCATGCCGAGTCCAACGGCACGATCGGCATTGTCACCCCGCTCGTCCCCAACAAGAGCACCTCCGTTTCAATCTTCACCGATAACGAGAAGCTCTTTGTTTTTTACCTGTCTTCTGAGCCCAGCGAGTTCGTCGACCAGTTGGTCATCATCCAGTCCAGCAACCTGCAGTTCTTCAAAGACAAGGTCCGGACCGAGGCGCAAAACCTGGTCAAGGAGCGGGTGGAAGCCGGCCAGGCGCAGTTGCAATCCGCCCTGGACCAAAACGCCAAACAGGTGAAGGAAGCGATGCTGTTCTCACTGAACAGCAATTACGACATCAAAGACGAGCGCTTCAAGATCACTAAGGTCTCCGACGACCGCATCTTCACCTACATTCACCTGGCCAAATCCCAGGACCGGCCCGTGGTTTACATCGGAGAGAAGAACGATCCCAAAAAGCTGGAGCCCGTCAAGTTCACGGATGAAGGCGAGTACTACACCGTGCACCGTGTGCTCACACGAGAAGATGGGAAGCGCTTCTTTCTGAAACTCGCCAACGAGGTCAGCGAGATTCGTGCCCGCTGACGAGACTGGAGACTTGCATGGAACCCTTGGAACCCAACACAGACATCGTCGAAGAGAAGCCGGCGGCCGCAACGAAGGGCAACGGCCGCACCTGGCTGTTTGCAACGACCATCGCTCTAGCACTGCTCGGCCTGGGACTGTTCGCTCTCTTTACCGCTGTCAATAGGAGCAAGCCGCAAACGCCGCAACCCCGGCTGACAGCCGACGACCTCGAGCAGCAGAAATACGATGCCCGCCAGCAAGAAAACGAGCAGCTCAAAGCCGCCCAGCTGCGCAACGACGGCTTCCTGGTCCGCAAAGACGAGGACACGACGCACCAGCTCAACAACCTGATGAAGGATCTCCAAAAGGACGATGCGTTCCCGGTCCACACCACAGATCCCAAGCAAACCTCCGCAGAAGAGGAGGCCATTGCCGACGTCATCCGGGACCCACGGCAGGCCGTTGAGCCGGCGACTCTCCCTTACGAATCTCACAGGCCTCGACCGCAGAGTGGGGGCGGCGCAAATTCCTCGAACGAGGTTCCACAGGGCACCCCCCAGCCCATGTTCGTCTATAGCCGAACCTTTGGTGGGGCCAAGTACGTTGAGAAGAAGGACAACGCGGTTGAGAAGAAGGACAACGCGCTGGCGGCTCCGCGAAGGACCGAAGGTCAGAGTAAAGCAGTCCCTGCACCGCCCAGGCAGACGCTTTCAGAGGTCGCTCAAAAGCCCCAGGAGGAGAAGGACGAAAAGACCCGCATCCTTTACACCGACCTTCCTCCGGTGACCCTGTACGAAGGCGAGCTACTCGATGCCGTGCTCGTCAATCGGATCATTGCCGACACTGAGCCTTCACCCGTGATCTGCCAGATAAGCAAGGATGTCTTCGACGCGGGTGGCCGCTACGTGGTCTTTCCCGCCAACTCCCGCATTGTAGGCTCGTCCCAGGTCGTCAATTACAAGGGCGCTCACCGGCTCTTCATCAGTTTTCATCGCATCATCCTGCCCAACGGCCCCAGCGTGGAGTTTCCGGGCAGCCAGAAAGCCCTCAAGGCGCTCGATGAAACCGGCGCGCTGGGCGCTGTTTCCAACGTCAATCGGCACTGGTTGCTGCAATTCGGAACCGCCATCTTTTTCGGTGTCCTCGATGGCTTGGCCGGCGCAGCTCAGCGCCGCAGCGAACTCTTCTCACAGACCTCAATCATCATCGACCGCACTTCTCGGAACTTCGAGCGCATTCTGGACACGATCATGTCGCAATACGCTTCCATCGTGCCGACCATCACCGTACACCAGGGGCACAAGATGAAGATTTACCTGGCCGATGACGTGTTCATCTCGCCCTACGCCAGGATCAAGGAACGCAGTTATGCGACCCAATGAACTCTATCTGAGCGGGTGCGCCAGGCGCCGAGGTGCCAGTGGGCACCTAGGTATCAGTGGGCACCGGCGCGCCATCATGGCTCTGAGCTGCTTCGCCGGCGTCTTGCTGGCGCTGCCCTTCTGGGCATCACCCTACCGGGTGTCGCCCCACCGGGGATCACCCCACGGGGTGTCGGAACCGACCGGCATCGACCCGCGCCAGGCGCTGGCCGAGCTGCGGCGGCTGGGGGCTCGGAAGCCCTTTTTGACCGATTCTCCCGATGTCTACCTCGAGCCTAAGAGTCTCCATCGATTCTTCACCGAGCGGATTTACCGCAAGCTGCAGGGCAATGCCTACTTCGGCTATGACTTCGACGAAGGTTTTCTCCTGGCAGGGAACCAGGTCCAGATTGACGTTCTAAAGGATCTCTCCCCGGGGGCCTGCTGCCAGAACGCTTACCGCGTCGCCTTGGCGCAAGCCCTCCAGGCTCAGGACCTGGTCATCAAGCCCAGAGCCCCCCACCAGATTGGCGTCTCGATCGTCGGCGTCGAGCGCCAAGAGACCCCGACCACTCTGCCGGGCGTCATGGTGGAGGCCTATCTCAGAAACACTGCTTTGAAAAAATCTTTCTTCATTCGCTACGGCGCCGGCCATCCGCGCGGCCTGCCGGCAGCTATTCGCCTTTCAGCCGAAATGCTCGCAGTTCAGATCATCTCCAGAGCGAACACCGGTCAGCACTCCGGCCGCCGGATTCAAGGTTGAGGTAGGGAGGGAGAAATGAGGAGCTTCTTCGTCTATGTTCGTTTTCCGGAGTTGCCAGCCTCGCACGCCGAGCAGACGGCCACTGTCCAGGCGGGCAACCTGGCGCTGGCAGCGAAGCGCGGTTTGGAAAATATCCGTCGCCGGGAGCATGTGAGGGGCCGGCGAATCCACGAGGCTGTTATCCGAGTCAATCAGTCAGAGACTTCCAAACAGAACCCATGCCAATGACGCTGAATGCAACCGCTCTCGATAACGAACTGCTGAAGGTCTCACTCAGCCCGATTGCTGCGTTGCTGGATGACCCCCATATCACCGACATCATGGTGTTCAGCAGCCAGCATGTTTGCGTCCGTGGACGCCGCAGTGGCTTCGAGCGCGTTCCAGTTTTCTGGCTCTCCGACGAGGACCTGATGACGGCCGCCAAGACCATCGGCCGGCAGATGAACCGCAGGCTTGACCACCGTGAGCCCATCCTGGACGCTCGCCTGCCGGACAAGTCCCGCGTGAACGTGATCATCGATCCCTGCTATAACCGTGGCGCCTGCATCGCCATCCGCAAGTTTCCCCTGGATCACTTCACCTGGACCGACCTGGTGGGTTTTGGCTCGATCGACCCGGCTGGGGTCTCAATGCTCGAAGCGATCGTGCGCCTCGGCAAGAACACACTCATTGCAGGGGGAGCCGGCTCGGGCAAGACCACCCTCTTGAACTGCCTCTGTTCCTTCATCCGGGACACGGACGTTATCGTGACCGTGGAAGATGCTCGTGAGATCGCGCTCTCCAATGAGCTCTGGTTGGCTCTGGAAACAAAGCGGGCGCTGGATCCAGAGGACCGCGATGTCACCCTCCGCGATCTAGTCCGCACCAGCCTGAGGATGAATCCGCGCTGGATTATCGTGGGCGAAGTTCGCGGCGCCGAAGCGTTGGATCTAGTCCGAGCGTTTAACACCGGGCATTACGGCGCCGGCACCATCCACGCCAACTCCGCTTACGACGCCCTGCTGGCCTTGGAAAGCCTCATTCTGCAAGCCGGCCTGGACGTGCCCGCCAGGGCCGTCAAGGAGATGGTATCCCGCGCCATCCAGATCGTGGTTCAGGTCAACCAGTTCCCGGACCACTCCCGAAAATTGGTTGAGATCGCCGAAATCCAGGGTCTCGACTATGAACGCTCGGTCGAGTTCCCGCCCTACAAGCTCACGACCCTCTACCGCTTCGAGTTCTCCCACTACGACAGCAGCCGCAAAGCCCACGGGCAGTTCTTCGTCCAAGACGCGCCATCCTGGCTCGACGATCTCAAGATGATTCCCGACTATCAGCTCCCAGACTTCTGGGCCTGACCGAAGGAGGTTAACCCATGGAACACCGCAAGGAAGAGACGACCACGATCGAACAAGAAGCTGTGGCTCGATCCGTCATCAAAGACAGCCGCTCCCCAAGCGAAAACCTGATTGGCAACCTGCAGGAGAAGCTCGGCCTCCACCACGAGAAGCATGCCCAGCAGCTGCTCGAAAGCGTCGATAAAGGGCAAGCCGCTGCCCGAGCCACTCGCCATTGGCAGGAAGTGCTCGACCAGACCCAGGATCCCTATGCCCGCAGGTACTTCGAAGGCTTAGTCCATGTCTCCGCCCTCAAGTCCGTCCACAACCAGTTGGTCGGCCTGGCCCATGACAAAGCCAGTAAAGAGCCGGCCTATGAAACTGTCATCCGTGATTATGAAGGGAAGGCCCGCACCGCGCTCCACGAACTGGCCACCAAGGTGAAACCATCGACCGAGACTGGTCTCATCGAAAAGGGACTTGCCAAAGCAAAAATAGAACTCGACGTCCACCGGGACAAAGCCGGTGCCCACGAGCTCCTCCAGTTCCGCTACCAGGAGCTGGGGAAGGACAATCTGTCCCAGGCCTACCAGGACCGGTCCCGCCTGGAGAATGCCACCAGCCGCGGGCTGACGACCGTTGTCACCGCTTATGAGACCAAACTCAAGACCCTCGAAACCGGCAAGGCCGCAGCGCCCCCTCCACTTCCCAACCTCCACCAAGCCCAACGTGCTTTGGAGCGAGCTGAGCAGCATCTGGAGGACTCACATAAGGCGCACCAGAAAGTCCAGGCAGCCACCCGTGAAGTGGTTGAGATCCAGAAAACCATCACCCACCTTGAAAAGGAGTCTTCTAACCGCTCTCTCACACCCACCGAGCAGAAAGTTTTCCAGGAGGCGCTGGAGCAGCGCGACAAATTCACTCGCGCTGCTGAAGGACAAGCGCTCGATGCGGTCGCCTCCTACCGGCAATACCACCAGAACGTGAAGGCTGCCGAGCTGGCCTATGACGCTCTCAGCCGGGCACTCACGGGCAAAGGACTCGACCTGACGCTTGCTGGAAGCGAGAGCCCGGCGCCACTGGAAAGAACTGAACAGAACACCACCCTGGAACGTGGCAACGGCGACTTGCAAGGTCCTGGCCGCGGCCGGCAAGAGATCCATGTCACCAACTCTTCCATCCAGGAACCCGAGCTTCGTAAACCGGCCGTCGCTCTTGCCAAAGAAGATTACGCCCGCGTGCCGGTAGGTGCAGTAGTCCAGCAAACGCTCAAACAGATCGATCACGAGCTCTAAAGCAACACCAGGAGGAAGCCATGGAACCACCTAATCCCGCTCCAAGCAAGCAAGAGGTCTACGGCATAGCCGCTGCGATCCAGCACGCAAGCGGCCACCGCCTCGCGGCCCTTCCCTGCGAAGAGGGCAATGGTATCGCCGTCTCTAATGGCGACAGTATCTGGTTTATCGAACCCACAGAAGTTTCGACGCCTGAGGCAATGCAGGCTCATGTCACTCGCTGGCTCAACACCAGCCCGGCTCCGCAATCTCGACTCAGCAAAGACGCGACGGCGTCCACGCAATCGATCATCGACTCTAAGTCACCTGGAGGTGTGTCATGAAGCACCTGCTTTCCGTTTTCATCGTCTTCCTTCTCTCAACCGCTCCGATCCGGGCTGCGGACTATGTTATCGAGGAGATGATCGAGGAGGGCAGCCTCCCTCCTCCTTTTTCCATTGCGCGCGTGGAACCGTTCCCTGACGGACTCCGCCTCTTCCTCTCAAGTGCGGACATTGCCGCCGTCGCCGGCCTAGTTGCTTCCGGCGCCCTGCGAGGCCAACTGTCTGACAACGGAGCCGGGACAGAAACCTCCGTTACCCTCTCGCTGGGCAAGGCTGTCTGGTGCACCCGGGATAGCGAGCCAGTCTACCTCGGTTACGCCGAAGCGCTGCCGGCTTGCTCCGATACCGGCCAGCTCCCGCAGCGTGTCGAGTACTTCCTGATCTCGCCAGTCACTCTCGGCGCCAGTCGCGATCTGGCAATCGGAAAAGATCCCGACTACCTGTGGCTGATTGAAGAACGCTAGAACGAACCCTGTTGGCAGCAGGCTTATCAACCAACGTCTCTCATTACATTTTTAGGAGGTCTTATGGACAAAGAACCTAAACGCTACTACCTGGAAGGCAACACCTACCCCATCCGCGAGGAACTCAAATCCCGTGGTTTCCAGTGGGACCCGGAAGGCAATCAGTGGTGGCACAGCAAGCGAGCATCCGCCCGAGAGGCTCAGCAACTCGTTCCCCCTGAACCTCAGAAACACTACGTCGAAGGAGCTGCATTCTCAGACCGGGAGAAGCTGAAAGAACTCGGCGCCCGCTGGGATCCTGGGTCCAGTCGCTGGTAT